>NZ_JBEYYR010000005.1:56332-344552 GCF_040645635.1 Streptomyces sp. NPDC046727 | reverse complement strand
CGCAGCAGCCTCCGGCCGGCCAGGACCACGGCCACGGTGATCATCTGGACGCGCGGCCGGGGCGCCACCGGATAGCCCGCAAGGACATCGACTCGTCCCCGGGGGCTTGGGCGGCACCGCTGGGTGGTCGAGCGCACGGTGTTCGAGGCTGGCCGGATGCCGCCGCCCGCACCGGCGCTACGAACGCAAGGCCGAGCACTTCCTCGCCTTCGTCGGCATCGCAACAGCCCTTGAGGGCTGTCCCGTAACTGGGCGGTGCCCTCTTGCGGATCCCGGATCGGATCGTGTCAGTGGCTGGTGACAGGATCGAGGGGTGCTGATCAAGGGATACGACATCGGCCCGCTGGTGCCGGGCGAGTCACTGCTGGTCCACCCGGGCTTCTGGTCGAACTACCTCTTGGCGATGTGCAGCGACGGGGGGTGTGCCGAGCGTCCGGTTCCGGAGTGGTTCGGTGAGGACGGCGCCGATGCCGATGCCCTGTCCGAGGTCCTCTTCGATCCTGAACGCTGGCCAGTATTCAGGGTGCCGGCAGAAAACGGCCCCGGAGCCGTGGTGATCTACCGCAACCTGGATGGCGACTACGGCATCGACTACCTCCTCACCCATCCAGGCAGAAGCCACGTCGAGCAGATCGCCCGCTGGGACGGAGATTTCTCGGGCACTGGCCTGGCATGGCGCGAACTGATCCGGATCGCTGACAGCCCGTCCTCTGCGGCCGAAGGCGTCCAGGACACGGCCACCCGCTTCCTGCTGCTGCTTCCTCTCCTCACCGACCTGGACATGCCGGAAACAGCATCGGCAAGGCTTATCGCCTCCCTGACCATAGTCGGCGCGCCCCAAGACACTGCCTCCACCGCGGCGGAGCACCTGCTGGCCCACCTCGCGAGGAGATCCCGACACGACCCCACGTGGGCGTCTCCGCTGAGCGGCAGCTGAGAGGCGGGCCGGCTGCTGGTCACCCGATGGAACGATCTTGGTATGGCTGGTGTGATCACGGCGTCGGAGTCTTCCGGATAGCCCGTTCTCCGGGCCCGAGAACAACTCGGCACCAGTCCGCGACAGTGGCTGCTTGCCCAGCGCCTCGACGCGGCACGGATACTGCTGGAACAGACCGACCTTCCGGTGGAAGCCATCGCCACCCGGGTCGGACTCGCCTCGGCGGTCAACCTGCGTCGCCGTTTCCGGACGCATTTCGGCACCACACCCGGCGCCTGTCGTCGGGCCTTCAGCGAAACCTGATGGCACAGCTGGGCGTTGCACACACGGGCAAGCGGGCGGAGCGCGGGCGCAACGAGAGCAGTGGCCGGCGGCCGGATCTCATAACGCGCCATTCCGACCACGCCGCTGCGGCTTCGTGCGCCACCCCGACCGCTTCGGGGGCCCCTCCGGGTTGATTCCGCAGGCTGGCTCTGCCCGCGGGAACGTGCAGCGGATGTACACCGGTTCGGGAGGCAGCCGCCGCCCGAGAGGTCGGCAATGTCGGCCGACCTGGTGAAGTGAACGGTGTACCTCCCTCCGTCCCGGGTCCGGCACAGGACGAGGTCGGTCGGGTCCCCGGGAGTGCGCCAGTACGGCCGCCTTTGCTCGCCATGCCGGCAAGGTACGGCGGACTCACCGCCCATGCGGCGCGTCCGGCGTCACCGGGGACGTACGCGTCCCCGACCGTCCGGATAATCGGATGGTCGGGGGCGAGCGTGACGCGGCAGGATGCTCGGCATGACATTGCCCACCCCCGAGCTGCACACCGCCCGCCTGCGACTGCGACCGTTCACCGACGCCGACGCGGCGCCGCTCTACGCGCTGCACAGCAGCACCCACGTGCTGCGTTACTGGGACTCCCCGCCGTGGAGCGAACCGGCCCGCGCCCAGCGCTTCATCGCGACCTGCCGGACGATCGAGGAGGAAGGCACGGGAGCGCGGTTGGCCGTTGACCGCGTCTCCGACGGCGCGTTCATCGGCTGGTGCGGCCTGACCAGCTGGAATCCGGACTTCCGCAGCGCGTCCCTGGGCTACGTCTTCGACGCCGCCGCGTGGGGCCACGGCTACGCCACGGAGACCGCGCACGCCGTCCTGCGATGGGCGTTCGACACCCTGGACCTGAACCGCGTCCAGGCCGAGACCGACACCCGCAACGTGGCGTCCGCCCGGGTCCTGGAGAAGCTCGGCTTCGTCCGCGAAGGCACCCTCCGCGAGGACTGCGTCGTGGGCGGCGACGTCTCCGACTCCTGGGTCTTCGGCCTCCTCCGCCGCGAGTGGCACCCGACGGGCACGCCGACGGCCGACAGCTAGGACCGAGACCTGCCGCTTCTCGGTCCACAACCTCCACCGAGATCACCGTGGGCCGCTCCGGCGAGCTCAACGTCTTGGCTTGCCCCCCCCGATCCCGGCCATCCGCACCGCTGGAGGCCGTCCACGAACTCCTCGATGCTGCCCTCGGCCCCCGAGCGCAGCCCGTAGAGCCGGCGCCTGTCGACCATTTCCATAGACTATGAATATAAAAATGTTATGCTTCCAGTGTGAGTCGTCAAGACACCACTCCTGGCGCGTCCGCCGCCATCGGGGCAGCCCTCTACGGCCTGGCCACCAGGGCCGCGAGACGCCTGCCCCGGGACATGAGCCTGACGTCCGCCGCCACCCTGGCCACCCTGGACCGGACCGGCCCGCGGCGCATCACCGATCTGGCCGCGGTCGAGGGCGTCACCCAGCCCGCGATGACCGCCCTGGTCCGGGTGATGGAGGAGTCCGGCCTGGTCGAGCGGCGGGGCGACGCGTCCGACAAGCGGGTCACGCTGGTGTGCCTGACCGAGGCCGGTGCCTCCTATGTCCGGACGCGGCGCCAGGCGGGCATCCACGCGTTCGAGCGGTTGATCGGCGAGCTCACCGACGACGAGGTCGAAGCGCTGGTGGCGGCCCTTCCGGCGCTGAAGCATCTGGCAGAGCTCGAATGCCAGGACCGCGAAGGGCCGAAGCGGTGACCGGGCAGCCGGTCGGCCCGGTCGGCCCCGTCCCAGTGAAGGCGTTCCCGGTGGCGCGTTCCGAGGCGCGGCTGCTGGTGCCCGCCCTGATGTTCATCGCTCTGGTCGTGGCGGCGGTGGCCAGCCTCGGGACGCCACTCATCACCAGCGTGGCGACCTCGTTCCACGTCTCGCTCGGCAGCGCGCAGTGGACGCTGACCGTCGCGTTGCTCAGCGGCGCCGTCGCCACGCCGGTCCTGGGCCGGCTCGGAGCCGGCCGGCACCGGCGGGCCACGATCCTCGCCACGCTGGCGGTCGTCGTCGCCGGCAGCGCGCTCACCGTGCTGCCGCTGCCGTTCGCGTGGCTGCTGGCCGGCAGGGCGGCCCAGGGCGTCGGGCTCGGGCTGACGGCGCTGATGATGGGCGTGGCCCGGGACCACCTCCCCGAGGAGCGCAGCGCGGCCGTGATCGCCCTGATCTCGGTGGTCTCGATCATCGGGGCCGGCGTCGGCTACCCGCTGGCCGCACTGCTCGCCGAGCTCGGCGGGGTACGGGCCGCCTACGGCCTCGGCCTGGTCGTCACCGCCGCCGCCCTCCTGACCGCCTGGCGCTCCATACCCGAAGCCCCCGAAGGCCGCTCCGCCCACGTGGACGTGGCAGGCGCGGTCGTCCTGGCCGCTGCGCTGCTCCTGGTGCTGTTCCTCGCCGGCGAACGGAACCTGTGGAGCCGGCACCTCGCCGTGGCGGCGGGCCTCGCCGTCGTCGCGGTGGTGCTGCTCTGCGTCTGGGCCGTCATCGAGCTGCGCAGCACGACGCCCCTGGTCGATGTGCGGGCGGTGCGGCACCCGGCGGTCGCCGGGGCGAACCTCGCCATGTTCGTCGGCGGGATCGGCATGTACCTCCTGCTCACGCTCATCACCCGGTACGCGCAGACGCCGCACGGCGCCGGCTACGGCTTCGGGCTGACGACCTTCGTCGCCGGGCTGGTCCTCATCCCGTTCTCGGTGCTGGGGTTCGTCGCCGGCAAGCTCACGCCGCGGGTCCGGACGCGGATCGCCGACCCCCTACTCCTGGCCGGCAGCGCCGTCGTGGTCGGCGGCGGGTTCGCCCTGTTCGCGGGGGTCCGGTCGGACCTGGCCGAACTGTTCGTGGCGATGGGCGTGCTCGGCTTCGGCGTCGGCGGCTTCTCGGCCGCGATGCCCGGCGTCATCCTGGCCGTCACCCCCAAGAGCGAGACGTCGAGCGCCATGAGCTTCAACTACGTCGTCCGCAGCGTCGGGTACTCCCTGGGCAGCGCCATCGGCGGCCTGATCCTCGCCGCGGGCACCGGCCCCGGCCGCCTCTTCCCCGACGACAGCGCCTACACCACCGCGGCGCTGGTCGGCATCGGCGCCATGGCGATCACGACGGTGACAAGCCTCGCTCTCGCCCGCCGACGCTCGTCCGAGACCAACCCGTACGTCAGATGCACTCATCCCGACACTGGAGGTTCCATGCCCAAGGGCTACTGGGTCAGCGTCTACCGCACCATTTCGGACCCTGAGAAGCTGGCTGCTTACAACAAGCTGGCCCGCCTGGCCGTCGAGGCCGGGGGCGGTCGGACCATCGTCCGCGGCGGTCGGGTCGTGGCGCATGACGCCGGAATCGCCGAGCGCACCGTCCTGGTCGAGTTCGACAGCTTCGAGCAGGCCGTCGCGGCGCGCGAGAGTGCGGCCTACCAGGAGGCGCTGGCCGCCCTCTCCGACGGCGTCGAGCGCGACTTCCGCATCGTCGAAGGCATCGACTGACCGAGGTCCAGGCAGATCTTCGCTGAAGGACCCCGCCGGGAATCCTGAGGGCGGGCAGTCAACGATCGTGACGTTGCAGGCAGATGTCGGCGAAGAACGCCGCCACAGCGGCCAATGGCGCGTAACCGACTGTCCGCCGCGCAGGTTCACCACGCAGCGATCCCAGACCGTACGCCACCGCCGCTGTCGCCAAGGCGAAGACGCCCGACCCCGCGTCCGGCCCCGGGTCACCGCCGCCCAGATTGGCACAATTCGATCGATTTACCTCTCAAGGACCCACTTCATGCCATTACTGCACACAATAAGGACAATGCCGCGCCATAAACATTCCGCTCACCGCTCAGATAGCATGTTCGAACCGACGTCGACCACCCCTCCGTTCGACACCGGAATCCAGGCCACTCAGTACGAAAAGCGGCTTGGTTAACTACACAACAAATCCGCCGGACAGTTGACATCTAGAGAATTGCGGATGTTTTCGCAAATAAACGGGAGAACGACACTCGCCGTGTGGCGTCAACCACGCACGATACTGTGGGCCTCGGCTGGTGTGGCGGCACTCGGCTTCCTCATCACGCTGGAGATCGTCGCGCGCCGCTGCGCCGGCATACCGGGGCCGTTGACCGAACAGGCGAAAGAGACGATATTCGCCCCCAAACCGGGACCGCTGTACGCCGGTCTGGCATTGACGATGGTGGTGCTCACCTGGCGGCAACGGTTCATCGCGGCTGGTGTCGCGATCGGCATCGACGTCGTCTTCGGACTGGTGCGGTGGGCAGCGGGCGCCAAGGTGGCCGACGGCCATTCCTTCGGCAACGGCGCATTGTGGGTGATGCTGGGCTGTGCGGTCATCGCCGTCACACGCCGCACCGGCGAGGAACGTGTCCTGCTGCTGAAGGGCGTCGGGCTGGGCCTGCTACTGGCGGTCGGCCGCAAGACGGGTGACATCTGGCTGCTCATCACATCGAAGACCCGCCCGGCCGTCCTCGATCAGTACGTGGCAACCGCTGATCAAGCGCTGGGCAATCCCTCGTGGCTGCTAGGCCGGATCGTCGCGGCCACCAGCCCGATCAGCACGAATCTTCTCGGCCTGGTCTACGCGCAGCTTGCGGTGGCCGCGGTCGCCGTCGCGCTGTACCAGCTGCGCAACGTGGGGGTCGAAGGCCGCTTCCCGCGCCATCATCTGGTGCGCACCTTTCTGGTGATCGGCCTCCTCGGCCCGGGCATCTACATGCTCTTCCCTGTGGTCGGACCGGTCTTCGCCTACGGCCCGGGCGCCTCCGGCACCGGCGGCGTGCACTGGGCAGTGGCCAACCTGTGGCCCCACACGCCACCACCCATCGGTGCTCCGCACCCGATGACGTACGACCAGATCACCCCTCGCAACTGCATGCCCAGCCTGCACACGGCCTGGGCCACCGCGATCTTCATCCATACCCGCAAGGGCCCACGGATTCTGCGGTACGCGGGCGCGTTCTGGCTGATCGCCACGCTCGGCGCAACGCTGGGCTTCGGCTACCACTACGGCACGGATCTCGTCGCCGGGGTGGTGTTCGCGCTCACCATCGAGGCAGCCCTGCGCTCGCTCGACCGCGGCTGGGACCGGTCAGGTATCCAGCTCGTCACCTACGGGGCAACGGTCTTCGCCGCACTCTTGGTGTCTTATCGCTACCTGCCGGTGCAGATGGCCGAACATGCGTGGGTGTGCGGACCGCTTCTCATTCTGGCGATGGCCTCAGTGGTCCACGGCTACGTACGGATCCACGGCTTCTCGGAACCCAAGGCCGCGTCGGCGCGACGACCGGAACCGCAACCCGAGCTGGTATGAGATGTCTCAGCAAATGTAACCAGGGTGGCCCGCTGCTTCCGAACTCCGTACGGCACCGCGCCGAGCCCCGCTCCCTGTCGTGCGGGCCGTCGTGTTCGCGGTCGTCGGGACGGTCCTGGGGGTGAGCGCACACCACCTCGTCGCAGACGGGGCGGTGCCGTGGCAGCAGATCGGAGCCGCGGTTGCGGTGCTGTTCGCCGTGCGCAGCCCAGACTGGCGAGTGTGTCGGCGACGGTGTCATACAGGCGTCCGTCGTCACCGGCCAGGTGCCGGGGACCGACCCCAGTACGCGGTCGGGACACTCGTTGGGCTGGGTGGGACGAACGGGAAGCCGGGATGCAGGCACCTCCTCCCGCTTCGATGGCCGCCTACGCGCGCGGGCCGTACGGGTTCCTGCGCGAACTCGACCAGCAGGGGTGCGACCGCATCATCGCCTCCCTGCCGGCGGAGGAAGGATCGGGGCTCGCGATCGCCAACCGGCTGCGCCTCGCCTCGGGCCCCGGCTACCGTGTGATCAGCATCGGATTGGTGGCGTGCCCGAGCAGCCACGACCGTGACGGTCAGGACGCGGCGGGCACTGCCGCATCGACGCCGCGGGCCGCGACGAGCTGCGCACTGCCGTCGGCCAGGCGGTAGCACAGGCCCACCACGGCGGCCTGTCCGGCGGCGACCTTCTCGGCGAGCACCCGGGAGCGATCCAGCAGCAGGTCGACGGTGTGCCTTATGTGCTCGGCAAGGATCTCCTCCGGCTCCACATGTCCGGCGGCCCGCGCCGCCAGCACGCTGGGCGTCACCCGCTCCACGACGTCCCGGACGTATCCGGCCGGCGCCATGCCGTCCTCAAGCGCGGCGCACGCCGCGCCGACCGCTCCGCACGAGTCGTGCCCGAGGACCACGACCAGCGGGCAGCCCAGGATGTCCACGCCGTATTCGATACTGCCCAGCACCTCCGGGCCCATGACGTGGCCCGCGGTGCGCACCACGAAGAGGTCGCCCAGGCCGCGGTCGAAGATGATCTCGGCGGCCAGACGGGAGTCGGAACAGCCGAACAGCACGGCGAAGGGCTGCTGGGACGGTGCGATTTCGGCGCGGCGGGTGGAGTCCTGGTTCGGGTGCTCGGGCGTGCCCGCGACGAAGCGCTGGTTACCGGCCAGCAGCAGCTCGAAGGCGTCGCGGGGCGACGGGGTCTTGATCTCGGTCATGCCCGCAGCCTAGGACCCAGCACCAGGCGCCGCATCGACTGGCCAGGCTAAATCCTCCTCCCGCGACGCCGTCACACACCTTCCGCGACACCGCCGCGGGCCCGGGGCGCCACCCGCTGCCCGGGAGCAAGGTCGGTGGGCGCGGGAGCTGGACCTTTCGTAGATTGAAGAGAGAGCCGCTGGCAGGGAATCCGTGTGACACCGAAGATCGACTACCCGGGGGTGTTCGCCGCCCTTCCGAGCCCGTGCCTGGTGCTCAGCACGGACCTGGTGATCGCTGCTGCCAACCGGGCCTTCTGCGAGGTGACCGGACGGAGTCGGGGCGAGCTGGTCGGGCAATACCTCTTCGATGTCTTCCCGGACAACCCCGCCGACGCGGAGGCCGACGGGGCGGCGACGCTGAACGCCTCCCTGCACCGTGTCCTGTCCTCAGGCCAGACCGATCACATGGCGTTGCAGAAGTACGACATTCCGGTCGCCGGGAACCCCGAGGTGTTCAAGGAGCGGTGGTGGACCGCGATCAACGTGCCCGTCCTCGGCCCGGACGGAAAGGTCGCATGGATCATCCACCGGTCCGAGGACATGACCGACATCGTCCGCGCCCGCCGCACGGCGCTGCTGCCGTCGGTCAGGCCCGGCCGGGAAGCGGCCATGGAAGCCGAGCTGTACGCCCGGGCCCGGCAGCTGCAGCAGCTGAACGAGGAACTGCGGCAGGCCCACGCCCGTGAACGGCGCATCGCCGTCGCCCTCCAGGAAGCCATGCTCCACTCCCCGGACCTGGCCCGGCACCCGAATATCGCCGTGCGCTACCTGCCCGCGACCGGGTCACTGAACGTGTGCGGTGACTGGTACGACGCGGTCGACCTGCCCGCGGATCGCTTCACCGTCGCGGTCGGCGACGTGGTCGGCCACGGGCTGATGGCCGCCACGGTCATGGGCAGGCTCCGCAGCGCGCTGAGCGCCGCCACCCGCACCGTCCACGGCCCCGCTCAGGCACTGGAGGTCCTGGGGCTGTACGCGCGCTCGGTCGAGGGAGCACTGGCCGCCACCGCCGTACAGGTCCTCGTCGACTGCCACAGCCACCTGCTGATCTACAGCAGCGCCGGCCACCCCCCACCCGTCCTGCTGCACCCGGACGGCTCCTGCGAGCTGCTCGACCAGGCCACCGATCCGCCGCTGGGCGCCCGCCCCGAACACGTCCCCCGCCCCCAGGCCAACGCCACCTACGCTCCCGGCGACACTCTCATCCTCTACACCGACGGCCTGATCGAACGCCGCGGTGAGGACATCGAGGCCGGCCTTACCCGCCTGACCTCCACCCTCGCCACCTGCACCGAGTTCGGCGCGGAGCACCTGGCCGACGCCCTCCTCGCCCGCCTGGGCCTCGCCAGCGGCGCCGGCGACGACATCGCCATCGTCGTCGTCCGGCTGGAGCGAACGACTCGACCGTACTGATCGGGCCGAGGCCGTGGTCAGTGCCCGTACGGCGGTGGGGGAAGGCGGCCGGTTTGGTGCGGTCGCATGAGGGCCCTGGCAGTCCGCCCCGTCAACACAGTCGAGAGGGGGCAGGGCTTTTGTCACGATGCCGGTCATGCAGCAGCTGCCGATCCCCCACCTCATGGGCGCAAGGCAGCGGCATGCATCCGGCCGGAGGCGTGGCAGGGCCGCCTGCGGGACCAGCTGGCCGCCGCACCGGCGTGGCCGCCCGCCGCGCACGACACAGAGGGGCCCCTGCGGACCACAAGGTCCGCGGGGCCCCTCTCGTTGCTCGCAGCGGCTATACGCGAACGCTACGGGATGCCGGGCGGTGCGCCGCCTGACGTCGCCAGGCTGAACGCGTCCTGGTCGATGACGCGTTCCTCGCCGTAGAACTTGCCCAGCAGGCTACCGCTGTGCGAGTTCTGCTTCGCGTCGATCATGCAGACGCTGTATCCGTCAGGGCCGGTGGTGATGGGCAGATCCTTGACGTTGCAGTTGTCGTGAACGGTGCGGCCCAGGTCGGGATGGGCGGCTGCGCCTTCGTTGCTGGACGCGAACGGGTATTCGTCGCAGGACCGGCCGGTCAGGCGTCGGGCGTCAGCGACCGCGCCCTTACGGGGGCAGGAGAACTGACGGTTGATGTCCCGCTTGGACTTGTCGGCCTGCCGGTGAAGAGGCCTGCCGGCCGAACCAGGAAGACCGGATGCGATCGCCTCGGCGACGTGCCAGGTCTGCTCGGGGGTGACGGACGTCAGCTTGAACTCGGGTGTCACGCCGTAGAACACGCACCCCTGACGGAACGTCCCGTTGGACAGCTTCATCATGGAATCGCACCGTACGTCGGCGACGCGGATGTTGCCCCACTGCCGGCCGGGGACGATCTCGGGGTCCAGGTTCCCGAAGTTCCACGCGATGTTGACGACCGGGTACTTCAGCGCCTGATCGGCCATCGCCTGTTGCTTCCACTTCACGACGATGACTTTCGACTGACCCGACTTGATCAGTGACCCGTCGTCGGCTCCGTCGACGCTGTACGACCCGGCAGGCGCGTTGTTGTACGTCAGCTTGTACCGGAACGTCGGCTTGCCCGTCTTACCCGTCAGGCCATGGAAGTCGACGCGGAACTCCTGCTGGAACTCGCCCGACTTGTGCGACGTCAGGACGCCGGTCTTCACGGTGAAGGGGATCGACCCGACTTCAGCGCCCTTGGTGTCGATCACGTCGACGTCCAGGTTTTTCCAGATCATGCACGCGTGCTTCCGCCCCGTACGCCACCGCCCGTCCCACGGCTGGTCAAGGCACAGCGGGGAGATGAACGTCCCCTGTGTGTCGGGGCCGTCGATGATCGGATCGTCCGGCGGGTCGTCGTCGGCGACCGTCGTCGCGCCGTCGTGCATGCAGGACTCGCCTGCGGTGCAGGGCTCCAGCGTGCCGGGCTTGTCCTGGATCACCGGTCTGCCAGCACCTTCGGTGTTGGCGTCGGCGGCGAAGTCCGCCCACGTCACCGGGACCTGGTCTCCCACGGTCGGGTCCGCGTCCCCGTCGTCGGGGTCGACGGCCGCGACCGGATCAGTCGGGAACCCCATCGTCCCGAACTGAAAGTCCTGATCCCACGATGATCCACGCGGCTGCTGGTCAGCGACCGGATACCCGTACGGGCCCTTCTCGTAGCCGGACAGTTCCCACTTGGTCAGCAGCCCGCCGCTGACCGGATGCGCCCCGTACGCGGCAGTCCAGTAGATCATTCCGTGCTCGAACCTGGCGCCGCTGCCGATCCCGTCCGGCGTGGTGAACTCGTCGGATATGGGGTAGCCCAGGTAGCCGGCCTCCCATCCGGCTTCGGCCCACTTGTCGCGGATCGCGCCGCGCACGGCGTACGCCTCGTTCAGCTTCCAGTAGATGTCACCGGATTCGAAGTGCTGGCGGCGGCCGACACCGTCAGGGTTCACGATCTCGTCCGATGTGGGGTAGCCGATCGGTCCGGCCTCCCAGCCGTTACGGGCCCACGCCGCGAAGAAGTGGTTGACGACCGGGTGCGCGCCGCCCTGCGGGGACCAGTAGATCGGCCCGTTGATGAACTCGGTGCGCTTACCGACCCCGTCGGGGTTCGTCAGCTCGTTGGAGTTCGGGAATGACAGGAAGCTGCCCGGGCCGCCGAGCTCGTTGTACTTGTCGCGGATCGCGCCACA
Organism: Streptomyces sp. NPDC046727; assembly: GCF_040645635.1. Lineage (NCBI taxonomy): Bacteria > Bacillati > Actinomycetota > Actinomycetes > Kitasatosporales > Streptomycetaceae > Streptomyces > Streptomyces sp. NPDC046727. Next base: position 333,112 of record NZ_JBEYYR010000005.1, on the reverse strand, counting down.
GACTTCGTAGGGGGCAGGCCAGTACACCTGGCATCCGTCCGTGACGCGGGCTTCCATCGTCTCTGCCTTGTCGGCCTGCTTCTTGCTGAACCCCTTGGGTAACTGGTCTCTGTCGGACCGCATCTGTCCTGGGATGACCGTGGCGTGCGGCCGTACGGTCGGCTGCCACCTCTGCGCCCCTGGGCTGCCGCTGTCGGCAGTCGCGGCGGTCGTCGTCGCGGTGATCAGCAGCGCTGACGCCAGGGCAGCAGCTGCGGCTTTCAGCAGGGGCACCCTATGCGGTGGTTGTCTTCTTCTTGTCACCCCACCAGTAGCGGGATGAACAGTCCCGATGACAAGGCCCTGTCTTCGTGCCCCTCGACATGGGCGTGCGCAATCGTCGGCCTGGGGACAGTGCTGTTCAACGCTCCACCCGCCGCGGTGTTCATGTTGTGCCGGCTGTCGAGTTGCCGGAGCGTGCCGAGGCAAGGCGGGCGTTCGCCAGGTCGTACGCGGCACGACTGTTGTCGCAGGAGACGGCGGTCGACTCGATAGCCAGCCCGGCTGTGTCTTCAGCTGTGCGGGAGGCGTTCACCCGATCCTGCAGCCGGCTGAGCAATGCGACCCGCGCCTCGGGCAACGTCGTCACCGCTCACAGCGCGATATCTCCACCACCTTCCAGGGTTTGATGACGTCTTGCGGGCCCCTGACACTCAGGGGCCCGGTTCGGGGCGTCTGAGCTGATGGACGGTCCAGCCATCGCGTCAGGGCTCGGGGTCGAGGGTGGTACGGCAGTCGACGAGCAGGGAGTTGGCGGGACGGTCCACGAGGACTGCGGGTACTCGGGCCACTCGGTTGCCAGGACGCCGAGTTCGGCGCCGTCGAGGGAGGCGGGCAGGAGCCCCGCCGGACTCATGGAGCACCGATAAGGAAGGATGTCCGCCAGACCAGCACGAGGAAGCGAGGCCAGCTGTGACGGAGTCGAAGCCAGTGGACCTGATCCACCTGCAGGACACGGACGGCAACCGCTGCATTGTGCGCGTCACCGGTCGCTCCCAGCCCGGCGTACTGACCGGCCACGACATCCTGCGCGCCGACGTCGTGGTGTCCGCCAGCTTCGTCGACGCACGATTGGAGATGTGTCTCTCCCAGCAGGACCTCTCGTCCTGGCAGCAGGCGCTGGCCGAGCTCACTCCGGGCGGCAACGCGAGCGTCGGCGGAGACGGGGGCCTCAATCTCGGTATCCACGTGAATGACGAGCGATCGGTCTCTGTGTGGGTCGAAGACCCTGACCGCCTCACCACGGCGTTCATGATCAGGCCGCCGGACAACTGGGTCGAAGAACACCACGACCGACTGCGGCACGTTCAGCAAGCCTGGCCCCGAGAGGTCGTGGAGACGACTTCCACGGCCTACGAGTGGACTCTGGAGCGCAGGCAGAACTCGGCATCACAGCCCACCTGACCGACATCACAAGTTCAAGCTCGGTAGCTCGCTGAACCGGAACCGTTTCGGGTGGATCCGCCGAAACGGTCAGCCGCTGACCTGCCTGGAGCAGTCACAACCTCAGCCACAGAGCGGAGGGTCCGAGGCGCCGCGATGTGATCGGACAGGTCAGCTTGCGAGCTCACTGCCCGAAGCAGCAGGCCACAACGCCTCTGGACACGGTTTGTTCGCGAGTCACCGGACACCGAATCTCGCGAGGCGGAACCGGCGCGCCTGGCCGGGCACAGAGCGCCAGGTCACACAGGTGCTCCGGCCCGCAGGATTCGGTGTCCATTCGCACATTGTGACGGCGCGCCACCGCTTGAGAGTGATCGTTTAGAACGCACTGGTCAGTGTCGCGATGACGCACCACAGTACCCCGAGGTGCCTGAAGCCGGGCGCCCGTCTTGGATAAGGCGTCGGCCTGTGAGCACTGTTCACATGCCGCCGGGCCCGCCCACGGGCATCTGCGGCGCTGTCGGGACGTAGTTGCGGGCAAGGCCGGCGTCGCGGTTGTGCTGGTGGCGGTGCGCCTCCGGGTGGCTGTACTTCTTGAGACGCCGACGGCCGGAGACTGTGTCCCGCATGAGAATCGCGGCTCGGGTGAGCAAGGTCTTCAAGGTGTTCCCCCTCGTGTATGTGGTCCCGCCAGGCAGTGTGCGCCAGCCGCCGGGGAAGTCGCTGCTGCTTTGAGCAGAACTTGAGCCAGGCCGGAGCTGCTGATCGCCTACTTGACCAGTGGGGCCAACCAGAGCACCCGGTGCCGTTGCCGGTGCTGGAGGAGTTTCTCGGCGGTGGCCTGGTGGTACTGCTGGGTTCCTCGAGTGAACCGGTGACCGCGCTGATGGCCGGTGCGCGGGATCCTGCGGGGGCGCTGCTCGGACCCTGGCGCACGGTCGTGGGGCCGGGGCGCGAGGGGAGGCGGTCTGCCTCGGCCGTGTCGGCACCGGCGCGGGGTCGCCACGGCCGGCCGCCCGTACAGTTCAGCTCGGTGACGACCTCCGGGTGCCGGTGGTCGTCTCGAACGCGGTCCGCTGCGCGGACGCCGAGCAGCATCGTCTGACCGATGTGCCGGACGCCGCACGGCTGCCGCGGCCGATCCCCCGTCACAGCGTGAAGGGCGGGGAGCGCCGGCTGAAGGGGCCGGACGAGACAGCGGCCGTTGCCGCCCGGATCGCGGAGGCTGCCGGTCATGGACCGGAGCGGGCCGCCGCGCTGCCGGCTGAGACCGGGGCGGCAGCGGAAGCATGCCGGTGGATCCGGTCGCGGAACTGGGGCTAGATCGCGCGCGGTCTGGACCGTGATCCCGCGGTTCTTCGGCAGTTGGATTTCGAGGTGGAGGTCATCCGTCGCCTGCGCTGCAAGCCCCCCTTCCTTGCAGTCCCGGACATGCGCGCGCCGGGTATCCGGGGTGCCGCCCGCGCGACTACCGTGCCGGCAGCACGGTCAATCACGCGTTGTCCGTGGCGACTGCCAACCCGCTGGATCTCCGGCTCCAGTTCGAGCCCTGTTGAGCCGGCGGAGGGCCTGGACACGCTGGTGCGCGGCTACGTGATGCATCCGAAGGGCCCACCACGGCACGTATGCGGGCTCGGCCCTGCAGAGAGGCAGTGGCCGGTCGATCGCCTATGCCAGCTGAGTACCAGCGCTCATGCGGGCCGTCCTGATTCGCTCGTAGCGTCCAGCCCATGCACATAGACCACGCTGCTCCCGAGCCGGTGCGCCGCCGGGCGGGCATCACGGCGGTGGCCTCCTGCCTCCCGGAGCTCGAAGTGACATCTCGGCAGCTCCAGGAGCGGATCACCGCGGCCTCCGGGCTCTTGCTGCCGGCGCGGATGCTCGAACGGGTCACCGGCATCGCCTCGCGCCGGGCGGCCGCGGAGGACGAGTACGCCTCGACGCTCGCGGTACGGGCGGCCCGCACGGCACTGAACCGGGCCGGTCTCGCCCCGTATGACGTGGACCTGCTGGTGTTCGCCTCCGCCACGCGGGACGTGGTCGAACCGGCGACCGCGCACATCGTGCAGGCCGCGCTCGGGTCCCGGGCGCACGCGCTGGACGTGACGAACGCGTGCAACAGCTTCGTCAACGGCATCGACACGGCGCGGGCGATGATCCTCGCCGGCCGTGCCCGCCGGGCCCTGGTCGTCACCGGGGAGACCCCGAGTCGCGCGGTACGGCACGACCCTTCCGGCCACGACCAGCTCCGGGACGGCTTCGCGGGCTACACCTTCGGCGACGCCGGGGCCGCGGTCGTCCTGGAGGCGGTGGACCGTGGCGGCATCCTCGACGTGGACACCGAGACACACTCCGAGCACTGGTCGGTCGGCGGCATCTTCGGGGGCGGTTCGCGCCATCCCCGCGGGGACGAGCACACGTACTTCCACGGAGACGGCAGCGAGCTGCGCGAGGTGTTCGAGAAGGTCGGCACGTCGGTGCTCGACCGGATGCGGCAGCGCACCGGACTGGCGTGGAGCGACTTCCGGTACATCCTGGTGCACCAGGTCACCGTGCCGTACCTGGAGCGGTTCGTGGAGCTCACCGGCGTCCCCCGGGACCGGCTCGTCGTCACGGTCCCCGAGCTGGGGAACATGGCCAGCGCCACCCTCGGCGTGCAGCTCGACCGCGTCCACGAGGAGCTGCGTCCCGGTGACCGGGTCCTGTTCGTGGGCCTGGGCGGCGGCGTGAGCATCATGACCATGGTCTGGGAGAAGGCATGAGCGCCCTGTGGGTGGTGGTGCCCGCGCACCAGGAGGCCGCGCGGATCGGGGCCACGCTGGACGCGCTCGCGGGCCAGCGCGACCGCGACTTCACCCTTGTCGTCGTGGACAACGCCTCCACCGACGGCACCGCCGCGGTCGCCCACGACTTCGCCCGCTGGGCGCCCTTTCCGGTCCACGTCCTCAGCGAGCCGGAGAAGGGTGTGGGATGCGCGGTGGACACCGGCTTCCGGTACGCGATCGAGCACGGTGCGACCCTGCTGGCCCGCACTGACGCCGACTGCCTGCCTCACCCTGGCTGGACGGCCGGTGCCCGCGGCGCCCTGCGGCGTGGCGCGGGCCTGGTGTGCGGGCGCATCGACGCGCGCCGTGACGAGCACGGGCCGCTGGGGCGGGCCTCCTTCCGGGTGCTGGTCCGCGTGGCCGCCTTCTTCGGCCGGATACGCCCGGCCCACCACCGCCGCCACGGCTACCTCGCCCCCTACCGGATGCACGCCGGGAACAACATGGCCGTCACGGCCGCGCTGTACGAGGCCGTCGGCGGGATGCCACGCCGCCCCTCCCCCACCGACCGGCTCTTCCTGAACCGGGTACGCCGGCACACCACCGCCATCGTCCACGCCCGCGACATGATCGTGGAGAACTCCACCCGCCGACTGCGCGCCTACGGCCTCGTCGGCACCGCCCGCTGGTACCTCGACAAGGGCCCGGGCCGCCACGGGGAGGACCCTCGCTGATGCTCGACGCCCTCGCCCACACCCTGCGGCGCCACCCCGACCGGCCAGCCGTCCTCGGCACCACCCGCACCGGTGCCGTACGCACCAAGGCCACCTGCGGGGACTTGGCCGACCTCGCCGACCGCTACACCGCCGCCCTCCACGCGCGGGGTGTCGCACCGGGCGGCACCGTCGGCGTCGCTGTCCGGCCCGGGCCCCGCGCTCTCGCGGTGATGCTCGCCGTGCACCGGCTCGGGGCGCGCGCCGCGGTGCTCGATCCCGGTGCCGGACCGGATGTACTGCGTGCCCGGCTCGTCCTGGCCCGCCCCCGCATCGTCCTCGCCGACGCCACCGCCCAGGCGGTCGCCGGATGGGCCCGCCCGCTCGCCCATCGGGCGCGCCTGGCCCTGCCGGACCTCGCGGAGCTGGGACCGGTGGCCACGGTCGGGCCACGACTGCCCGGCTGCGCCCCCGCCCTGGACAAGGACGTGCGGGCCGTAGCGCTGCCGCTCCCGGTGGACGGGGACGGCGACGCGGTCATCGTGTTCACGTCGGGCACCACCGCGCGGCCCCGCGCGGTGGTGCACACCCGCTCCTCGCTCGCCGCCGGCATGGCCACGGTGGCCGAACTGGTACGGCCCGAGGCCGGGCGGCCCGTGCTGGGCGGCACCTTCTTCGTCCTCGTACCGTCCCTGGCGAGCGGAGCACCGGTCGCGCTGCCCGCCCGCTCCGCGCCCATCCTGTCCCGTCAACTGCGCCGCCTCGCCCCGCAGGCCACGTATCTGACGCCACCGCAGCTGAGGCGGTTGCTGGCGGAGGGCGGCCGGTTCTGCGGGCGGGTGTGGACCGGTTCTGCTCCCGCAAGCGCCGACCTGCTCACCCGCGTCAAGCGCGCGGGCGCCGACGAGGCGTGGGGCGTCTACGCGCTGACGGAGCTGTTCCCCGCCGCGGCGGTCGAGCAGGCCGAAAAGGCTGCCTTCACCGGCGACGGGGACCTGTTCGGCGCTGCCCTTCCCGGCGTGGCGGCCAAGACCGACGCCTCGGGGGAACTGCTGCTGTCCGGCCCCGCCGTCCGCGACCGATACCTGGGCGAGGACCCGGACTGCTGGGTCGCCACCGGCGACCGGGCACACCTCGACGGCGGCCGGATCGTCCTGGAGGGCCGCCGCAAGGACATGGTCCTGCGGCACGCGGAGAACATCTACCCGGGGCTGTACGAGCCGGCGTTGCACGTCGCGGGCGTCGAACTCGCCCTGCTCGTGGGCGTACCGGCCGGCGACGGCGACGAGCGCTTGGTCGCCGTCGTCCAGCCGGGCCCCGGCGCCGACCGCGACGCGCTGCGCACGGCCCTGGAGGGACCGCTGGAGCGCATGGGTGCCGCCCGGCCGGACGCCGTGCTGCTCGCCGACATCCCGCTGTCCGGCCGCTCCCTGAAACCCGACCGCGCCGCGACCGCGCGCCTCGCCGCCCGGCGCCTCGCCGAACGGAGCCGACGATGACCGCGCCCGGCAGCGCGCCGTCGCTGTGGGTCGTCGTGCCCGCCTACAACGAGGAGGCCGGGATCGGGGCCACCCTGGCCGCGCTCGCCGCCCAGACCGACACCCACTTCGCCCTCGTCGTCGTGGACAACGCCTCCACCGACGGCACCGCCGCCGTCGTACGCCGCTTCGCCGCCGGCGCGCCCTTCCCCGTGCACCCCGTCCACGAGGAGGAGCGGGGCACCGGCGCCGCCGCCGACACCGGCTTCCGGTACGCCATCGCCCACGGCGCCACGCTGCTCGTCCGCACGGACGCCGACTGCCTGCCCGCCGCCGACTGGATCGCCGCCGCGCGCGGGGAGTTCGCGCGCGGGACGGAGATGGCCTGCGGCCGCAGCCTCCCGCGCCAGGACGAGCGGCCCTCACTCGCCGAGCGGTACCTGCTCCCGGCGGTCGTCAGGGCCACCGCCCTGTACGGTCGCTACCGCGCCGAGCACCGGCACCCGCGCTACCGCGCGCCCTACGTGCTGTGCCACGGTCACAACCTCGCCCTCACGGCCGACCTCTACCTGCGTTGCGGGGGAACGCCCCGCACCCCGCTGGAGGGACCGCCCGAGGACGTCGTCCTCCTCAACCGGGCCCGCGAGCACAGCGACCGGATCGCCCGGGCCGAACGGATGGTGGTCCACACCAGCCTGCGCCGCCTGCGGGCCTGGGGCGCCCGCCGGACCCTCCTGTGGTGCTGGGACCGCCGCTACCGGCCCGCCGACCCGAGGCAGGTGCACGTCCGTTGACCGGCCGACCGACCTCCGCCATGGCCCGCGCCCGGCGCCGCGACCGGCGCGTGTCCACCCGCTCCCACCCCGTGCTGTTCGCTCTCCTCGCCGCCACCCGTCGCAGAGCGGTCACCCGCATCGGCGGCGCGGTGCTGGTGCACGGCACCGCCCCCTACCGGCAGGCCCTCACCCGTATCCCGCTGGACCGCACCGCCGCCGGCACCACCGGCGGCGCCGCGCGGGAACTGTCCGCGGGCGGCACGCTGTTCGACCAGGAAGGCACCGGACACCGCGCCACCCGGCGCGCCGTCGCCGACGATCTCGGCGCGGCCGGGGTGGAGCGGCTGCGCCCGGTGTGGCTGGACGTCCTGGACCGCCGTCTCGCCCCGCTCCGCGCGGGTCGCGACGTCGATCTCGTGCCGCTGGCCCGTGAACTGGCCGGAGCCACCGTGTGCGCGCTGCTGGGCACGACCGGCGACCCGGAGGCCATCGCCGCGGCGGCCGCCGAGGCAGCGGCCGCTGCCGTACGCGAGCACCTGCCCGGCCCCCGGCGGCCGGGCAGCGCACGCGCGGCCGCCGCAGCGACTGTGCGGCTGGCGGCGCTACTGGCCCCGGCCTGCGGCGATGCGACGGAGCCGGCCCTGCGGGCCATGCTCGCGGTCGCCGCCGTCAACACCACCGTCGCGGCTCTCCCGCGCGCCGCCGCCTGGTGCGCCGACGCGGGGCTCTGGGAGCAGGCGGCCGACGACCGGCTGCGCCCGGCCCTGGTGGGCGAAATGCTGCGGGTGACCGCCCCCTCCCCGCTGCTGCCGCGCGTGGCGGCGGCCGACGCGAAGCTGGACGGCTGCCCGGTACGGGCCGGGGACCGTCTGATCCTGGTGGCCCGGCATGCCGCGCGGGCCCATGAGCGGCCACCAAACGCCCATCACCCGGCTCCGCCCGCTGTGGCCCAGCTCGTCTTCGGCGCCGGCAGCCACGCCTGCCCCGGCGCACGCCTGGCCCGCGCACAGCTCGACGACACCCTCGCCGCGCTCGCCCTCCACCGCCCCGCCGCCCTGCGCTCCCGGGTGGACCGGGGTGCGGCCCTGCCCGGCTGGCGCTCCCTCACCGTCCGGGCGACCGACGCCCACCGATCCTCGGAGAACCGATGACGACGATCGCCGTCACCGGCGCGAGCGGCTTCTGCGGCTCCCACGTCGCCACCACGGCCGCGGCCCGCGGCGCCGACGTCCTGTGCGTCGGACGCCGGCCCGGCCCGGTCGGCCGGCACATCCCCTGGGACGCCGCGCGCGAGGTCCCCGACCTGTCCGGCGCCGACCTCGTCGTGCACTGCGCGGCGGCCGTCGGCGACCCCGTGCCCGGCTCCCCGGCAGAGGCCGCGATGCACGCCGTCAACGTCGACGGCACGGCGCGGCTGCTGAAGGCGGCAGCCGGCCGGCCGGTGGTATGGGTGAGCAGCGCCAGCGTCTACGCACCCGGGCCCGGGCGAGCCCGCGTCACCGAGGACTATCCGGTGCGCGGGCACCTGAACGCGTACGGCCGTACCAAGGCCGCCGGTGAGGCGCTGGCGCTCGCCGCGGGTGCCGTCGTGCTGCGACCGCGCGCGGTCTACGGCGCCGGGGACCCGCACCTGGTGCCCCGGCTGCTGTCCCGCGTCCGCCGCGGCCTGCTCATGCTCCCCGGGCCCAGCGTCCCCCTCAGCCTGACCGCCGTCGAGAACCTCACCGACGCCTCCCTGCTGGCCGCCGGATGGCCGCCGGGCGCGTACAACATCGCCGACCCGGCGCCGTACGACCGGGACGAGGCGATCCGAACGGTCCTGCGCGCCCACGGCGTCCGGGCGCGCATCGGCCACATCCCGCTGCCGGTCGCCCGCGCCGCGGCGGGCGCCGCCGAAACACTGGCCCGTCTGCGCCGCAACGCGGAGCCGCCGCTCACCCGGTACGCCGTCGACCAACTGGCGCACTCCGTGGTGCTGGACGTGTCCAGAGCCGAGTCTCAAGGGTGGGTGGCTGATCGCGCTCTCAAGGACTATGAAGCGCGTTCGCGCGGGTCCAGGTGACCACCGACGAAAGCCGGGTGGGCGTTACGGCGGCCGACACGTTCCAGGCGTGGATCGGTCGCTACCGGCGTTCGGCCCAGCGGCACGGTGGCGTAGGTCTCCCCTTCGTACTTCGGCCGCCTTCACGCAGGTCTGCGAGGGATTCGGGATCCGCAGGAGCATGGGCCGGCTCGGCTCGAGCTTGGACAGCGCCCTCGCCGAGCGATCATCCGTCAGGCCGTGGTCGTGCGGGAGCTTCCGCCTGGGCGGGGGCCGATGAGAACACGGGACAGCAGGCGTGGGTGGGCCAGTGTCAGGGGCCCCGCGGTCATGTGGAAGAGGCCGGAGAAGGCGGTGTAGAGCTGCGCATCGTGGGGGACGGTGTCGATCAGGCGGTTCATGAACCAGTTGCCGGCCTTGACGGGCCAGGCGGGCCGTGACTGCTCCCAGGCGCGGTCGGGGATGGTTGCCATCAGCCATGAGGAGGCGGTGACGCGAGCCAGCCGCTGTTGGAAGACCTGCCCGTCGAGGGGAGTGTGGGTGCGCCGGCTGCAGAGCATCTGCTCCAGGAGCCGAGCTTCGAGGGCAGCGACGGTCATGCCCTGACCGTAGGCGGGGTTGAAGGTGCACACCGAATCCCCCAGGGCGATCAGCCCGTCAGGCCAGCGGGCGAGACGGTGGTAGGCGATCCTCCGGTTGACCGTGCGGGCGTAGCGGCGCACGGCGGAGGTGGGGGTGAGGGAGGCAATGGTATCGGCGATGGGGCCGGGCAGTGTGGTGGCGAAGGCGAGGAAGTCCTCGTCGCTGTGGGGAAGTTGACTTCCGCCTGCGCCGTGCAGGGTGACGTGGAGTGCCTTGTTCTCGATCTGGATCGCGTAGCAGCCCTTGTGGAAGTCGGGGGCCCGCAGCGGTTGCAGCAGGCCCATCCACGAGGGCGAGGCCTGGCCCTCCGGGCAGGAGTAGGTACGTGAGGCGTAGCCGACCTGAGCATCGACGGTCGTCGTGCGGGGGCTGGGCAGGCCGAGAGCGGCCAGCCATTGGGGCAGATGGGAGGAACGGCCCGAGGCGTCCACCACGAGGTCAGCGGCGATCTCGTCCTCGCCGTCGCCGTCCTTTACGCGTACCCCGACGACCTTCCCGGGGCCGGCCGTGCGCAGGCCGGTGACGGTCAGTCCGTCCCGTAGGGTGACGGGCTCCAGGGCCCTCACCCGTCGGCGGAGGACATGCTCCAGGAGGGGACGGGAGAAGGTCTGGATCGGCATGGCCATCGGTGTGGGCGGCGGGGTTCCCTTGGGCAGCACGGCACACAGTCCTTCGCCCCAGTCCCACACCGGCGCTCCGGCCTGTTCCAGCTCGGACCGAAGCCCGGGGAAGTAGCCCTCGAACACCTCGGCGCCGAGGGCCAGGAGGCCATGGACATGGTGTCCCTGCGGCACCCCGGCCCTGGGCGCGGACGCACTCGGAAGCGTGTCGCGTTCGATGACGGTAACGGCCTCGAACCTGTCGGCCAGCACACGGGTGGCGGCAAGACCCGCCATGCCCGCCCCGATCACCACCGCGTGCCGGACGGCCGTGTCCCTGCGCATGCTGCTCCCTTGCTGTTGCGGGCTCCCGCTGTCCCCGGGCCCTTCCCTGCCCCGGTCGGCCGACAAGTATGCCGAAACGGGTAGTCAACCGAGCACGTTCCGTGATCAGGGTGACACACCCCGAGCGGCCGGTGGTCCGACGCGGCCGCCGGCCTGGTCGTCGCGGCCGCCGGGGTGTTCCATGCGCTCTTGCAGCACGAGCCGGAACCGCATGGACGAGCTCCCCCGCCACCATCCCCGCCGCCTGACCGGTACGACCCGCGCCGCCCACGGGAGCCGCAGAAGATCACCGCCCGCCGTCCCAGCCGCATGCTCCCCATGCCGGGCTGGCCTGAACCGGGCTTGCCTCCGGTGAGTGGGCCTGGTGAGGTGACCTCGTGGCGGCAGACAAGGACAAACCTGACAACTTTCCTGGTACCGGTGGTCGAAGCCTGGTCACGCTGGACGACTACTACGCCGCGGCGCGTTCCCTGGTCGAGTCCTCTGCCTGGGACTACATCGACGGCGGCAGCGGCGATGAGACCTCCCTGCGCGAGAACCTGGCCGGTTACCGGCGCTACCGGCTGCGCCCACGCGTCCTCATCGACGTCTCCCGCTGCGACATGCGCGCCACACTGCTCGGTTCCCCGGTCGCCGTGCCCATCGCGGTCGCCCCCATGGGCTTTCACGGGCTGGTCACACCGGAAGCGGAACTGGCCTGTGCCCGCGCCGCGGGAGAGGTAGGCGCGTTGATGGTGGTCAGCACGTTCGCCACCACGCGACTCGAGGATGTCGCACGGGTGGCGCGGGGACCATTGTGGATGCAGTTGTACGTCTTCCAGGACCGCGCGGTCAGCGAGGACCTGGTCAAGAGGGCCGAGGCGGCCGGGTACCGGGCGCTCGTCGTCACCGTGGACGCCCCGGTCAGGGGGCGTCGGGGACGGGATCTGCGCAACGCTTTCACCCTGCCCCCGGGACTGGCCCCGGCGAACTTCCCCGACATCCCCGCCGACGGCTCTTCGGCCGAGCTGGCCGCGCAGCTGGCCCGGCGCATCGACCCCACCTTCACCTGGGACGACCTGGCCTGGCTGCGCTCGCTGACCCGGCTTCCCCTCGTCCTCAAGGGCGTACTCACCGCCGAGGGCGCGGCCCAAGCAGCCGAGTCGGGCGTGGCCGCCATCGTGGTGTCCAACCACGGCGGCCGCCAACTGGACAGCTCGGTCACCCCTCTCGACGCTCTCCCCGAGGTGGTCTCCGCCGTCGCCGGACGCTGTGAGGTCCTCATCGACGGTGGCATCCGCCGCGGCTCGGACGTGCTGATCGCCCTGGCCCTGGGCGCCCGGGCAGTGCTGGTGGGACGACCCGTGCTGTGGGGCATGGCCGTCTCTGGGGCCGAGGGCGCGCGGGAAGTACTGTCCATCCTGGGCACCGAGTTGGAGACCGCCATGGCGCTCTGCGGCCGTACGGACCTCACCTCCGTGGATGCCGGCCTGATACACCTGGCACCGCACTGGCCCTCCTAGGGCCTGTGCGACGGGGCGCGTGGTGGGCCTGTCACCCGACCCGTGGTGGCGGCGGTGCCGATGGTGGTAGCGGTGAGTGCGGCGGCGTCGCACCGACGCGGATCACCAGGGTGCGTGACCGCATCCTGAGCGGGGTCCAGGTTCTTGGGCTGCCCGTCATCACCGGCCGCCCCTGTGCCGATCGCTTAGAGACGCCAAGTTCGGTTGTCTTGGTTCTGGGCGGCTACTTCTTGATCTTCGCATGGCGTATGCGAAGGATTCCCACAGTGAGGTTGGCAGCGCCGACCAGGACCGAGCCGGTGGTCAGCAGGGGCTGCAGCAGCGCGAGGTGATGGCAGATGTCGTAGATGACCTGCATGGATGGCCCTCCCTGAGTCCCCTCGGGCCCGTTGCCCAGGGGTGGTTAGACCATGGGCGGTGTCGGATTTCCCGGTACGCGGGCGCAGGGTGGTGCGGGGAAAATGCGGGGTATTGCTGGAGGATCGGGCAGCGGGCGGGGAAGTCCGCGCGGGGAAAGTGCGGGGGATGGTTGTGGGCAGGACCCTTGGGCCCATCAGGAGCTCGGCTCCGGCCGAGATGCGTGTGCTTGCCGAACGTCTCCGTGCTGTGTTCGACGAAACCGATCTGGGGTCCGTCTCGGAGCTTGCCGAGCAGGCAGGAGTCGGTGAGACGGTGGCCAGTGAGGCTCTGCGGGCGGTGAGGCCGCCGACCGAGCAGACGCTGCGATGCCTGCTGAAGGCCTTCGGGGTCCCCTTCGATGATCAGTGGCGTGGTCTGTTTCGAGCGGCGTCCGCAGCAGGGTTGCGTCAGCGCGGTGAGCAGCGTGAGCTGGAACGAGCCGCGGCTGCCCGTGCCGCCCCGGTGGTCTTCCGATCGCGGTCGGCGCCCGAGATGGAACAGCGTCGCAGGCTTCTGGCGGGTCACGTTCATGTCCGCCCTGATGGCGACCTGCCGCTGGTCTCACAGGTCCGGGACCGAGGGCTGCTGGGGATTCATCCTGCCGCTCCCCTGCGTTCGAGTCGGCCTGGGGTGGTGCTGGATGCGGAACTGCCGTCGTACGTGCTGCGTGATGCTGACGGCGAGCTTCGTGGTCACGTCCGCCATGGGCGGGATCACGGGGGGCTGGTTCTTGTTCACGGTCCCTCGACCGCGGGCAAGACTCGTGCCGCCGCAGAGGCCATGTGGGCCGAGCTGGCCGGGTGGGCGCTGCTGGTGCCTGTCGTCCCGGAGTCTTTGGTGCACCTCGCTGGGGTTCCCCTGGACCTGACCCGGACGGTGATCTGGCTCAACGAGCTGGATGTGTATCTGGGGGCCGGCGGGCGGCAGGCCGAGGCGTTGACCCGGCTTTTGGCTCGACCGGAGAAGGCCTTGGTCATCGCCACCGTCCGTGCGCATCAGTTGTCCGACCTTGAGGAGGGTGAGGGGCATCTTGGCAGTGACGACGACCGAAGGCCGTCGCAGGAGCTGCCGGACAGACGGACGGCGGCGATGGTGGCCGGCTTGCTGAGGCGGGCGCGCCGGGTGCGGATGGAGCGGATGTTCTCGGCTGCCGAGTTGGCTCGCGCTGAGGAGCTGCGTGTGGATGCGCGGCTGGCAGATGCGCTCAAGTCGGCCGGCCGCTATGGGGTGGCGGAGGCACTGGCTGCGGGCCCGGAGCTGCTGGGGCTGCTCCGGGCGCACACTGATGCCCCGGATGGCCACTTCGGTGGTGCGGCGCTGGTTCATGCCAGTGTGGACGCGGCTCGGGTCGGATGGCGTCGTCCACTCCGGCATGCCGTGCTGCGGGAGCTGCTGCCGCACTACGTGCCGTCGGATCTGCGGCAGGAGGTCGACGAAGCGCTGTTCGAGCGGTCGCTGCGGTGGGCCAGAAGGCGGCGGCGCGGGTTCAGTCGGCTCTTGGTGGATGACGAGTCGGGCAGCGGTGTGGTGGCTTTCGACTATTTGGTCGACCAGGCGCAGACCAGCCTTCCGCAGGCTCCGGTTCCCGAGGTGCTGTGGTCGGCTCTGCTGGGGGCTGCGACGTCGGAGGAGGCACTCGAGCTGGGCCATCATGCTCAGCGGTGGCGGCAGGCGGACGTTGCGGTCACGGCCTGGCGCAGGGCGGCTGGTTCGTCTGTGGCCGAGGTGGCGACCGAGGCGGCTTCGGTGTTGGGGCGGCTGCTGATGGAGCGTGCGGATCCTGACGGAGCACTGCCCTACCTGTTGCAGGCGGCACAGGGCGGGGACTGGTGGGCAGGGTCCGTTGCGGTCGAGTGGTACGCGGCGCGGCGCCGGTACGAGGAGGCCCTTGCCGTGTTCCGGTGGCGGGCCACGCCGGGCAGTGCCCGCGGGACCCGGCGGGACTTGTGCAGTGTGCTGGCGGCCTTGGCCCGGTGGGAGGAGCTGGGCGAGGTTGGGCGGCGGTTTTGGGAAGCCGATGACGAGATGGCTTCGGCGCACCTCCTTGCGTGTGTGCGGTTGCTGGCCGAGTGGGATCCGGAGGGGCAGCACAGGGCGACGGACGACGAGCTGATCGAGATGTTCTCTGGGCTCGTTCCGCGTCGGTGGTGGGAGTTTCGGGTTCAGGAGCTCGTCGAGCTCCTGGGCGATCGTTCGCCGGGGTGCTCTGCCGCTGCGCTGCCGGCGTCCGGCGAGGCCGCTGATGACGAGCCTGTTCCAGCGGCCGCCCTGGTTGGTGGGCATGAACCCAGTGAGGCGGAGCTGCTGGCCGCAACGGCCGATGAGGGAGCGTGGGCTCGTTCGGAGGCATGGCACGCGTTGATCGCCCTCATGTGGTCTCAGGATCGACTTGGGCACGCGGAGGGGCTTCTACGCGAGGCAGCGGTCACCGACGAGGCCGCTGCCCATGTCCTGGTGCGGCTGCTGCGCCTGACCGGTCGGCACATGGAAAGCCTGGCCTGGCGCGAGCGTGATGGTGAGGGTGATGTCCACCTTCGTCTCGGTCTGCTGGTGGAGCAGGGGGATCTGGGCGGGGCCGCCCGTCTGGCCTCGGACAACCACCTGCGTGAGGATCTGCTGGAACTGTGTGCTGTTCATGGCCTGGCGGACGAGGCTGTGGCCCTGGCGGACGATTGGGCGCGAGAAGGCGACCCCTCCCCCGCCATGGAGCTCTACCGGCGAGCCCGCGAGTGGGACCGGCTCTTGGCTGTGGTGCCGCCCCACGCACCCGGCGACCAGCGATTCGAGGTCTTTCCCACCGATATCGACTACGTGGTGTACGCCCTGATGGAGCAAGGGCGGCTCACAGATGCCGAGCGTGCGGCGCGGCAGCTGTTCGAGGGAGGTGAGGGTTCGTATGCATTCGTGCTGGCCGACCTCATGGTTCGGCAGGACCGGCAGGACGAGGCTGCGGAACTCCTTGGGAGGATGTGGCGTGACGGGTCGACGCAACACGCTCTGCGTGCGCGAGACGAGCTCGGCCGGCTTCTGATCCGCCGAGGACGGTATGAGGAAGCAATCCAAGTCTTGCGTGATCAGTCCATTGCAGTCAGCGACAACGTCACACCGGCCCGGGACCCGTTGGACCGGATAGCGTTGGCGCGTGCGCTGGCCGGCACCGGTGCGGTTGACGAGGCGGTCGGGGAGCTGCGGCGGCACTTGGAGGTGTTTCAGCCGTACTCAACGCACCAGATCTGGCTCACTATGACGGAGCTGCTCGCGCCCGGTGGCCGCGCTTCGGAAGTTGTGGCGACACTCCGTCAAGCAGCTGAATCCGATGCCGGCGCCCGATACGCGCTGGCGCGGCACTACCTGCGCAGCGGGCACACCGGCCACGCGATAGACCTACTGAGCGGATCTCCACGTCGTAGTCGGCAATTCTCTGAGGACATGCTGTGCGCTGTTCTCCTGGCGACGCTGCTGCGCGATGAAGGACGCACAGACGCTTATCGACTGATCTTGTGGCAGGCAGCTCACCTCAATTGGCTGGAGGCAGCCCTGGAACTCGTCAGAGAAGAGAAGTGGCAGGAGTTGGACGACGTGGTGTGGGCTGTCGACACCAGCGGCTTGGTCCTGCCGGACAACTTCCGCTTTCTGCGCCGGCGTGTGGCTCGTAATGATCTCACTTTGAAACAGCAGTCGAAGTGATCGGCCAGCAGGCGAGTTGAGGAACGCTTCAGGTACGTCCGCTCGTCGTTCCTGGCGTATGCGGCGGGGCCGGCCGACCCGGCCGCCCCACGGTCGACACTCACCCCCTTGCCGACGGAAGTGCCCCTGCGGCGTCCGGTAGAACGTGCACTCATCAGCCAGTACAGGTCAAGCGGCATCCGCTTGACGGAAGCCCGACGCGGCGGCTTGTCCAGGACCGCACGGTGGGCCCGCCGGATCCGTTCAGAAGCAGATGACGGCGCGATGTCAGCGAAGCCGACCTCTCTCACCTGACCGGAACCGCGCCTCTCGATAGTGATGCGACGCATTGACCCCACAGCGCCATCGCGGTTGCATGCTTGTGGCCCTCCGGTGGGGAACCGGGGAGGGAGAAGGACCATGTCCTGACCTAGGGGGAAGAATGAGGGGAAACACCAATCGGAGTGCCAGCAGACGTGTGCGGGCCGTCTTAAGCGCCACGGTCGTGGTCTGCGCGGTCATGACGGTGCTGCCCGGAGCGGCTTCGGCTCAGCCCATGACCAGGCCGGGCGTCGCGAGCGACGGCGGAGCCGGGGTCGAGCGGATCAGTGTCGCGACCGACGGCACCCAGGGCGACGGCGACTCCGCCGGCGCCACGATCACGGCCGACGGGCGGCGTATCGCCTTCTCGTCGTCGGCGAAGAACTTCACACCCGCCAACTCGGGCATACCGGAAGCGGTGTTCGTCCGCGACCAGCGGACGAGGCAGACCACGCGGATGAGTTCCATCACCTCCACGATCCAGCGCCCGGTGATCAGCGGTGACGGGCAATACGTCTCCTTTTGGGGGCTGTTGTTCAGAGACACGAAGGTCTTCCTGTCTCAGGTGAGCTCGGGAAGCACGATCGGCATCAACTGCTCGGGCCTCAGCTGCAGCCAGCCGTCGCTGAGCACGGACGGCCGCTACATCGCCCACGTCGCCACCTTCACCCGACCGCCGACCTGGCAGCGCATCGAGGTAGCGGACTGGCGCGCCAACACCACGGAGCTGGTCGCGGAGTTCGACCACCCCGTCTCGGCCCGGCCGTCCATCAGCGGCGACGGACGCTTTGTCGCCTACCAGGACGGCCAGGCGGAGGACGTCTTCGTGTGGGACCGGACCGACGACACCTCCTCCGGCCCGATCGAGGGCCCGTCCAAGGCGGCGACACTCGTCCAGATCAGCAAGGACGGCAGCAAGGTCGTCTACCTCTCGGGCTCCGACACCTACGTCCAGGACGAGAGCTCGGGCACCGACCAACTGGTGCCGAACGTGCGGGGCGTGGCCATCGATCCCACCGGTCGCTATCTGCTGTACGCCCCGCACGACACGACCGGACCGTCGCTCATGCTGCGCGACCTGGAGACGGGCACCGACGAGATCGTCTCGAACCAGCCCGCCTCGGCCGGGACCGACGCGGTCAGCGCCGGTGGGCGCGACGTGGTCTTCCATTCCACGGCCGACGACATCATGCCCGGCGACACCAACGGCAAGTCGGACGTTTTCATCCGCCGCTTCTACTGATCACGCCGACCCTCACGCTCTCCTGCCCCCCGGCTCGCGCGCGAGCGGGGGGATCGAACTGGCGGCCTCGCGTAATCGGGAGCCGCGCGTTCACCGGTCGGCGAGGGCTCACGGTCAGCCGCTCTCTGACGACTGGGGAGACGTGTGTCTGTCCTGCCGTCGTGGCCGGCGCTTCAGCTGATGCGAGCTCCCGTGCCGCCGACACGGACGCGCGGGTCGCCCGCGCGCAGCGTCACCGTGAGTTCGCCAGGGCGGCCCAGGTCCTCGCCCTGATGCAGGGTAAGGACGGCGTCCTCGGGGACCAGGCCGAGCTCACGGGCGTACGCACCGAACGCGGCGGCCGCAGCGCCGGTCGCCGGGTCCTCTACGACGCCGCCGACGGGGAACGGGTTACGGACGTGGAAGACGGTGGCCGACTCCCGCCACACCAACTGGACCGTGGTCAGGTCCAAGCGGTGCATCAGGGCTTCGAGGCGCGCGAAGTCGTACGCGAGATCTGCGAGGCGTGCGCGTGTCGCCGCCGCGAGAACGAGATGGCGGGCACCGGCGAACGCGACATGGGGCGGGAAGGCCGGGTCGAGATCGGCGGCCGGCCAGCCGAGTGCGGCGAGCGCCTCCGTGAGGTCGGCGTCGGCGATCTTCTCGATGTGCGGCTCGACACTGGTGAGTGTGGCCCTGACGGTGCCGCCCTCCTCGGCCACCTCCACCGGTACGGTGCCGGCGCGCGTCGCGAACACCAGTTCCCCGGGGCCTAGCCGCTCGGCGAGCGCTACGGCGGTCGCGACGGTGGCGTGTCCGCAGAACGGCACCTCGGCCTTGGGGCTGAAGTAACGGATGGTGTACGCCCGCCCCTCCTGGCCGCCGAGTCCCTCCGGGGGCGCGGTCAGGAACGCGGACTCCGAGTAACCGAGGTCGGCGGCGATGGACAGCATGTCGCTGTCGTCCAGGGCGGTGGCATCCAGAACGACGCCGGCGGGGTTTCCGCCGTCGGGGTTGCTGGAGAAGGCGGTGTATCGCAGTACCTCGGGGCGGGGCGCATTCGTCGTCATACCTGCGGCAACGCGAGGCGGGCCCGCGGCTATTCCTGGACGCGGGTGGAGGCGGTGATGGGCCGGCCCCTGCGGTGAGCCGCACATCCATACAGGCCCATCCTTGGGCTACGCACGGCGATGTCGTCGGGCACCAGAAGTGGAGAGTCATGACGGTCGGGTGCACGTTGGCCGGATGCACATGTCAACGTCGCTGATCGGTCGGTCAGTTGCGGGAGTGCGGTGATGGTTTTCCCGTCGGGCCGGTGGGTGGGGTCGGCACATCCTCGGACCAGGTGCTGCATTCCACGAGTGAATTGTGCTTTCAGTGGTATCCGGCTTCCCTTCCGCCTCTCAGGAATCTTCCGCGTTCTTGCCGAGAATCCGGGCAAGTAGAAATCGCGCCACCCAAACCCTTCGACAATTTCAGGACTTTGTCTCCGAGGTGAACCGCGAAATCGTTTCGGCATATCTACGATCGCAGGCTATGACCGACACTCCACGGGACAACTCCGCCACCCGTGCCCGCTGGCAGACCTGTCTCAGGCTCGCCCGTGAACTCCTCCTCGTCGGACCCGACGGCAAAGACCTCAAGCTTGAATACCTGCACGCCCTGATAGACACGGGCCACCTCGGTGCCACCCGCCATCCGCGCAAGAAAGTCCTCGTCATCGGCGCCGGTATCACCGGCCTCGTCGTCGGCCGGCTGCTCAAGGACGCCGGACATGACGTCACCATCCTCGAGGCGAACGCCAACCGTGTCGGCGGACGCATCAAGACCTTCCGCACAACCAAGCACCAGCAGCCTTTCGCCGACCCGGCCCAGTACGCCGAGGCCGGGGCCATGCGGCTGCCCGACTTCCACCCGCTTGTCCTCGCCCTGGTCGACAAACTGGGGCTCGGCCGGCGCCAGTTCTACAACGTGGACATCGATCCCCACACCGGCAGCGGTCCCGACGTGCCCGTCCCTCCGGTGACGTACACCTCCTTCACCGGCCGGACGTGGACGTACGGCGACGACAGCCCGGACTTCGTCGAACCCCACAAGCGCGGCAACTCCTGGATCCGCGCCAACCGCGTCCAGGTGCGGCGCGCCGACTACGCCGCCGGTCCCGAGCGGATCAACGAGGGCTTCCACCTCACCGACGACGAGGTCCGCTCCCCCGTCGTACGGATGGTGGACGAAGCACTGGAGAGCGTGCGCGACTACTACTCCGACGTCGTCGACGGCAAGCGCGTCAACAAACCGTTCGACGAGTGGGTCGAGGGCTGGGCGCGGGTGATCCGTGACTTCGACGGCTACTCGATGGGCGCCTTCCTGCGCGACCGCGCCGGGCTCAGCGACGAGGCCATCGAGGCCGTCGGAACCCTGGAGAACATGTCCTCGCGGCTCCACCTCTCCTTCTTCCACAGCTTCCTGAGCCGCAGCGACATCAACCCCGGCGTCCGCTACTGGGAGATCCCCGGCGGCAGCTGGCGCCTGCCGCACGCCTTGTACGAGGGCCTGCGCGACGAGGTGCGGCTCGGTCAGCGCATGATCCGTCTCGAGTACCACGACCCCACCCGCGACACCGACCCCGACGGCACCGGGGAGGTCGGACCCGACGGGTGGGGCGTGGCCGTACAGACCGTCGACGAGAAAGACCCGAAGGAACTGCCCCGTCTGTGGACGGCGGACCTGGCGGTCGTCACCATCCCGTTCTCCGCGCTGCGCTTCGTGGAGATCGTCCCCTCGATGTCGTACAAGAAGCGCCGCGCCATCATCGAGACCCACTACGACCAGGCCACCAAGGTGCTGCTCGAGTTCAGCCACCGCTGGTGGGAGTTCAGCGAGGACGACTGGCGCGACGCGCTGGAGGGCATCGCGCCCGGCCTGTACGAGTACTACCGGCGGGGGCATGAGGCGGACACCGAGACCGTGTCCGTGCCCACGCTGCCCGAGCCGGAGGCCGGGCTGCTCGGCGCCGCCGTCAAGGACAGCCTCGTCACCGAGGAGATGCGGCGGATCGACGGCGGCCTTCCGCTGCGCGGCCCCGCCCTGCGGCCCGCCACCCACTGCTTCGGCGGGGGCTCCGCCGCCGACAACCCCAACCGGTTCATGTACTACCCCTCGCACCCGATCGCGGACAGCATGGGCGGCGGCGTCGTCCTCGCCTCGTACTCCTGGTCCGACGACGCCGCACGCTGGGACTCCATGCCGAAGGCGGAGCGCTACGTCTACGCCCTGCGCAACCTCCAGGCCCTGCACGGCAGGCGCATCGAGGTGTTCTTCACCGGCCGGGGCGCCACCCAGAGCTGGGCCCGCGACCCGTACGCCTTCGGCGAGGCCGCCATCTACACCGCGCACCAGATGACCAGCTTCCACCTGGACGTCTCCCGGCCCGAGGGCCCGGTGCACTTCGCCGGCGAGCACACGTCCCTCAAGCACGCCTGGATCGAGGGCGCCCTGGAGAGCGCCGTCCGCGCCGCCCTCGCCGTCCACCAGGCCCCGCCCGTCACCGACAGGAAAGGCCCGGACGAGGACGTCTCGGGTGCGGACCGGGAAGGAGAGTCCTCGTGAGCGTAAGCAACTCTGCTTGCACGGTCGCCCGCTATCTCGCCCTGCGGTTGGCCGAGTTGGGCATCACTCATCTGTTCGGCGTGCCCGGCAACCACCTCGGCCCGTTCCTCACCGCCCTGCGGGCCGAGGGCGACATCGAGTGGGTCGGCACTCCCACCGAGGGCGGCGCGGGCCAGGCCGCCGACGCCTACGCCCGCATCCACGGCGTCGGCGCGGCGGCGGTGACGTACAGCGTGGGCGCGTTCAATCTGCTCAACGCCTGCGGTGGCGCGTACGTCGAGCAGGTGCCGCTCATCGCCGTCAACGCCTGCCCGCCGTACGAGCAGTGGCAGAACTTCCGCGCCGTCGGGCTGCTCACCTCGCACATGAGTCCCCGTGCCGAGAGCAACCTGGACGTCTACCGGCAGGTCACGGTGGACGCGCAGGTCATCTCCCACCCGGGCCTGGCGCCCGCCCAGATCGACGCCGCGCTCACCGCGTGCGTCTCCGAGCGCCGGCCGGTCTACCTGGAGGTCATGGAAGACCTGTGGGACGAGCCCTGCCCTGAGCCGACGGAGCCGATCGTCCGCCGCGAACGGCCGTTCAGCGAGCGCAACCAGAGCATGCTGGACCAGGCGGTGCACTCGATCCTCACCCTGATCGAGGAGCACCCTGGCCCGGACGGCAGGCCCCGCCCGATCGTGTGGGCCGGCGAGGAGATCGACCGGTACCGGCTCGGTGGGGAACTCGTCGACCTGGTGGAGGCCACCGGCGTACCGTTCTGTACGACCGTCGGCGCCAAAGCCGTCGTGGACGAGGACCTGCCGCAGTTCCATGGCGTCTACAACGGTAAGGCCAGTCACCCGGACGTGCACGCGGTCTTCAAGGACTGGGCAACCTGCCGGATCGGGCTCGGGGCCTGGTCCACGTCGAAGAACCTCGGCGGTGAACAGAGCGTCGGCACCGACTGGGTGATGGCGGCGCACGGCGGCGTCAGCGTCGGCACCTCCTACTTCCCCGACGTCCAGCTCGCCCAGCTGCTGCCCGCCCTCCAGGACGCGCTGGTGAAGGCCTACGGCTCCGACGGCCTGTCCGCGGACTACTACGCCGAGTCCTACAGCTACCGGGGAGCGCGGGACGACCGCCCCGCCGGCCTGGCGCAGTACCGCGCCTCGCTGAGCGTCAGCGGTGCGCGGTCCCGGGACGCCGAACGGCTCACGTACGACGGCGTGTTCGACCGGGTCAACCACTTCCTGGGGCAGGAGACCACGGAGGACTGGACGGTCGTGTCCGACGCCGCGTTCTCCCTCATCGGCTCGATGAACCTGTCCCTGTCCGCGGGCGGCTTCCTGTCCCAGATCAGCTGGCTGTCCATCGGCTGGTCGGTCGGCGCGGCCACCGGCGCCGCGCTCGCCCCGGAACGCGATGGCGCCCGCCCGATGGTGTTCGTCGGCGACGGCGCCTTCCAGGAGACCTGCCAGGAGATCTCCACCCACACCCGGCTCGGGCTGCGCTCGGTGGTGTTCGTCCTGGACAACGGGGGTTTCTACGGCATCGAGCAGATGTTGGTCCACCCGGCCTACTACGCCGAAAAGGACCCCGCCGAGCCGGACTTCTACAACGTCCTGCACCCCTGGCACTACGACCGTCTCGCGGCCGTCTTCGCCGGCGAGGACAGCCCGGCGAGCGGCCTCAGCATCGCCCGGCCCGCGGAGCTGGACGACCTGCTGGCCCGCCTCTCCGACCCGGGTGACCCGGTCAACGCCGGTCCCCTCCTGGTCCGCGTCCGCCTGCACCGGCACGACTATCCGCGGGCCATGGCGTACAAGGTGCCGAAAACCTCATGACCGTCATCGGCGTGACCAAAAGTCTCGTCATCGAAGAATTCGCATCTCGTCGAGGGGGACAGAAATGGCTGATCTGAACGTACTGATCGCGTTCGACGCGGCCACGATCGTCGAGCAGAATCCCAACGCGTCGCGGAATCCCGACGCGCCGACGTACGTCGACCAGAGCCTGATCTACATGACGACGCGGCACGACCACATCGTCGGCACTTCGGGCGCCGAGCTGAACCTGCGGGCCGAGCCCGGGGACACCATCCGGTGGCGGGAGACGACGGTGTCGCTGGGCAGCGACTACAAGGCACTGCTGTACCGGTACGTGAGCAGCGACCGCGACCACACGCTCATCAGGACGCCGGAAATCGAGGTGGTCGACGGCATCTATCCGCTGCCGAGGGAGGGCAGCGAGGGCAGTCCGGATTTCGTGACGCAGAAGTACCAGGACCACTACTGGCGCACCACGGTGAAGAGCGTCGGCAAGGTCGTGTACCACTTCTACTTCCAGATCCTCGACCGGCACCGGCAGCTGAAGGGGTACTTCCAGTGGGACCCCTTCATCACCATCGAGGAGTCCTGACGGTCCGGCCGTGACGGGCGGCGGCGCGGTCATCACCGCCGCCGCCCAGTCGCCTCGTGCCCTGGAGCACGACTCGGGCGCGCGGTCCCTCGACGAGTTCACCGCCGACCGCGCCGGCGTAGGGCTCCCAGTGCCGTACCCGAGCACCCGGATCGGTCAGCTGCCGGCTGGGGAGTGGTGTTTCAGGGAGCGCTCGCCCGTGGTGGCCGGGTCCGCGGGCTGCCGTGGTGCGGGGACTGTCACCGGCGGGGCGGGCGGGCGGAGGTCGGCCATGCACCGCTCCGGGCCGCGCCGTCGTAGCACCAGGTAGCCGCAGAAGGCGGCCGGACCGAAGAAGATCTGCGCGGGCACGATCTGCGGGAGGTGTCCGGTGAGCGCTTGGACCGTGACGGGTGTCAGTGTCGGGGCGAGCGCGCCGAAGACGGTGACCAGTGCGAGGGCCCAGATCAGCCCCTCTCGTGCGTACGCTTTGTAGGCCACGGTGGTGAACAGGGCGTAGACCAGGAGGTCGCCCATGCCCACCACGGCGCCGAAGTCGCCGATGCGCAGTCCGGCCGACGGTGCGAAGGCATAGCCCTGTACCGCGTCGAACAGTTTCTGGGTGAGGGGGACGACGGTGGCGAAGAACAGGTCGTAGACGGCCAGTGCCAGGGCGAAGCGGGAGACGTGCCGCAGCTTCAGGCCGCCTTGCGCGTTGAGATTGGCGGCGCCGACCGCCATCAGCATGATCACCAGGCTGTTGACCAGCCAGTACGGTGTGGCGTGGGTGGGATCGTCCTGGGCGCTGCGCGCGGTGAGCCAGTCGGCGGCCAGGACCGCGGCGATGAGTGTCCAGCGCACCCCTGTCCGGCGGACGACGGGCCCGTAGCCGACGGCGAGGCCTCCGGCCAGGGTCAGTCCCAGCACGGGCGGCAGCAGCCAGCCGGGCAGGGCGAGATACAGCACGGGCAGGACGACGACGAAGCCCATCATGATGACCATGTCGTTGCCGTTGAACACGCCGACGGCCGGGCGGGGCAGGGTGACCCGCTGGAAGTAGGCGAGGGAGGCGAGGCACACGGCCAGGGCGACGGCGAGGGTCACCAGGACGAAGAACAGGGTCTGTGCGGTGCTCATGCGGCTCGCTCCCCATAGGCGAAGCTGCTTTCGACCAGGTCGCAGCGGTAGCGCCGCAGCTCGTGGCCTTCTCCGGGGACGATGTCGACGGTGGCGTCCAGGCCGGCCTCGGCGAAGTAGCGCGCGATGCCACCGGTCTCCGGTACGCAGGCGGCGGCGACCTGGACGCGTAGCCGCCCGTCCACGACGTCAGCGCGGTGACGCACCGGCCAGCGCGCGCCGGGCAGCGCGTCGAGGACCTCGATGATCTCGCGCGGTGTCACCGGGCCCTGCTCGGTGCGCAGCACATGGTCGGCCTTTCCCAGGATGAGTGAGGTCGCCGGCACGTTCGCCATCTCGCACCCCAGCGGCTCATCGGGCAGGCGCCGCACCAGGTCGCGGGTGTCGTAACGGAACAAGGGCATGCACTCCCGGTAGGGGAAGAAGGGAGTGGCGACGAGCGTACCGAGCGCTCCCGGGGCGGCCGGCGCCCCGGAATCCAGGTCGCACACCTCCACGAGGCCGATACCGGCGTCGATGTGCAGGTGACGCCGGCTGCAGATCGCACCGGCGACCGGGGTCACCTCGGTCATGCCGTACCCGTCGTGCACAGCGGCGCCGAACGTCTTCTCCGCGGCCTGCGCGAGAGCGGGCGAGAGGACCTCACTGCCGACGTTGATACGCCGCAGCCGGAAATCGGCAGGCCCCAAGCCCCGCTCACGGGCCAGACGGGTCAGCTGCCCCAGGTAGCTCGGGTAAGTGACCATCAGAGTCGGTGCCTTGGGTCCGGTGCCCGTCATGAGATCGAGTGTCTCGGCCGGTGGGACGAGGCCCACCATGCGGATCGCCGCCCCGGCCAGACGGGCGACCTGCATCTCCGCATACCCGGTGCCCGTCGCCCGGGAACTGATGTTGAACTGGACCACGTCGGTGGTACGGACGGTGCCGCGCAGCACCTGCGACAGGGCGACCAGCGCCGGCCACAGACGCTCCTCGTAGCGGGAGTACCACACCTCGACCGGCCGGCCCGTCGTCCCCGTCGTCCGGGAGGCCAGAAACGGCTCACTGCACAGGAAGTCACCGGCCCGCCCGACCAGATCGGCCTTGGTGGTGACGGGCACCGCGGTGATGTTCTCGACGGTCAGTGCGGCCGGGTCGACACCCGCCGCCCCGAAGTGGTCGGCGTAGAAAGGCGATTTGGCCACGAGGCGTTTCGCGGTACGCCGCAACGCCCGATTCGCAAGGTCGGTACGCATCTGCGGGTCCGCGGCAGGCCCGCGCAGCAGGTGCTCGACATCCTCACCCGGCGCACCGAATTCAGCCAGCGTCGCCAACGCATCCTCGACGAGCTTTTCGGCAGAACGCACATTGATCGGACGGCCGAGCACCATTGCCAGCGCCATCCTGAACTGCCGAATCCCCGCACCGAACATGACCCTCCCCCGAGCCCCGTCCTGGCCCCCCGATCAGGCCGGCCCTTTTCACCGCGCCGGCCCCTCACCGTGCCGGGGCGGGCGGCCACAGCCGCCCGCCCCGTTCCCCGTGTCAGCTGGGGCAGTTCGTGAACAGCACCGCAGCCAGGGAACCCATCACGTACTTGGTGTGCTTGAGCGTGGAAACGATCGCAGACATACCAAAACCCCCTTGCATCGTTCGCAACTGAACCCTCGCCGGTCAGCGAAGGCCCACTGATCTTCAAATGGCGCAATGTCTGCTGTCAAGCATCCATCGCACGATCAAACTTCCACCGCTAAACATTCAATCGGCGACTTTCTGCGGCCAGTTCCCGCCAAAGCCGGAACCGGAATCCCGACCGCGGCCAGCTCCACCTACCGCCCACGGCCACCAGCCCTCCCAGCCGCCGCACCAGACACACCCCAACCGGAACCGCACCCACACACACCACACGGGCCGGCGCCTCCTCCAGGCGATCCGCCTGCTGCGGTCGCCATGCCCACGGAACGGCATTGTCAGTGGCACCACGTAGCGTGTGATCATCGAACCACCAGCACTACGGGGGAAGGCCGGCGCATGGGCAAGCGTGTGGAAAAGGGCGGGTACACCGCGGAACTGACGGATGACCTGGAGGTCGTCTACCGCAATCCGCAGGGGCGAAGGCTCAAGAAGTTTCCCGATCCGCTCGCGGGTGCTCCGGGGCTCGTAGAACTGCTCGGCGCGCGGACACATCTGCGGAAGCACCGTGAGGCGTGCCGCCTGCAGGCGGGTGAGTGGGCGTCGGGCGGGCTGCGCGTCCCGCGCACCCTGGCCGACGCGGACCCGCTGTGGCGGGAGGCTCTGGAAGCCGAGTCCGTCGAGCTCACCGACGAGTTGGGGGACGGCGGCCTGTGGGCCCGTACGTATGTCGGGTTCGACGGTCGCACGCTGACCCAGGTACTTCCCGAGCAGCTCCTCCCGTACCGCGACCGCTTGATGCGCGTGCAGCACTGGGAGCCGGACGGCTGCTTCTCCACCGGCATACCGGACCTCTCCGACGGCGCGCTTCCCTTCCCCGAGCGGGTCATCGCCGCCCACCCCGGCTTCGAGGAGCTGGCGACCGAGAAGCTCCTGCTCCTGCAGGAACGCACGAACCAGTGGAGTTTCGTCTACAAGACGGACATCGACAGCGTCCTCCAGAGCCTGGAGGAGTCGGCCCCCGCGCTGCTGATCACGCTCCTCGACGAGATGGCCGACCTCGCCCTGCGGCAGGGCGATCATGCGGCAGCCGCCGCCTGGTTCGGGCGGGCCCGCACCGCCGAGCGGGTGCAGGCGCACAAAGTCGACAAGGAGTGGCTGCTCGGCCGGTACCTCATGTACGCCGAGGGCAAGGCCCTCTCCACCACGGCCCTGCGGGCCTGGGCTCGCGAGCTGGCCGTCAAGGGAGAGGCGACCGAGGCGGACCTGTCGCGCTTCCGCCAGGTGGTGATCCGCCGCGTCCAGGCATCGTACGAGGTGTACCCGCAGCTGGCCGCCGATGTGCGCAAGCTCGCCAAGGCCGCCGGCCTCGAACCCGAGAGGGAACTGGCCACGCTGCTCGGGGAGATGTTCGCGGTCGGCGGTGTCTCGCTGTCCGACGACAAGTTCTGGACCGACTGCCTCAAGGGCCCGGCCCTGGACCTGCTGGGCAGCCACGCTCCGGAGGCCGCCCGCCAAGTGCAGAAGCTGCGTCCTCGCCGTTTCGGCGACAGTTCCAAGGTGTGGCGGGACCTGCTGGAGCGCACCGGTGCGCTGGCGCTGCTCAGCGGCGAGGTGCCAGGGCTGCCCGTCGGCGAGGCCGCCGCCTGGCTGTCCGCGTGCGTCCGGTCGAACAGCGACAGGAACGGTATCTGGCCCGTCATGTACGAGATCGCCGAGCGGATCGCGCCGAAGCTGGCCGCCGACGGTGTGCCCGTGGAGTTCCGTTATCGGCGCATCGGCGACCGCTTCGACGGCACGACGCCTCTCGACCTGATCGACCTGCTTCTGGGGCACGGAGCCCCGGTCGCCGACCCTCCGGAGCTCCTCGGCCCGTCGCAGCTGTACCACATCCAGTTCAGCCACCGACCGAAGCTGGAGCATGTGCTGGCGGACGAGCGCTTCGCCCGGGAGCTGCGGGCACGAGTGCGCGCCGACCTGGAGATGACCACCGAGGACCTGGCGTCCAACAGCTGGTACCAGCCGCACGAGACCAAGGGCTGGGACCGGATCCCCCAGCTGTTCGACAATCCGCTCGGGCACGAGGAGATCCGGGCCTGGTTCGGCCGCGAGCGGGCGAAGCTGCGCGCGGGGGTCGACTTCGGGGAACTGGTCCTGCTGCTCGGCCGGCTCGTACACGCGGGCGTGGTGGTGGACCTCCTACTCAAGGACGCCGAAGCGGCTGCGGAGTTCGCGGCGGTGGACGTCGTTCCGCTGCTGATGGCGGAGCTGCCCGACACCGTCTCGCGTGCTCAGGTGGAGGAGTTGCTGGGGAGGCTCCAGCCCTACTACGTCGAGCGGGAGGGGGTCCGGGGGCCCAATCGCGGACCGATCCTGGAGGCGTTGCCGCAATTGGGCGAGCCGATACACAGCCAGGCCGCCCGCTCCCTGGTCATGGCTGTCAACTGCCGCGCGGGACTGGAGCGGCTGGTCCGCCGACTCACCCCCGTCGAGGGTGATGTGCCGCCGGCCTCCGTCACGGGGCCGGAGGAGCCGGAGGACCAGGTGAGCCGTCAGATGATGGCGCTCGCGAGGCACGGCACCGCCGTTTGGGAAGG
The DNA here is from genome assembly GCF_040645635.1 of Streptomyces sp. NPDC046727. Lineage (NCBI taxonomy): Bacteria > Bacillati > Actinomycetota > Actinomycetes > Kitasatosporales > Streptomycetaceae > Streptomyces > Streptomyces sp. NPDC046727. The sequence goes on along the minus strand of NZ_JBEYYR010000005.1, from coordinate 303,888 downwards.
CGATCTGGCGCAGGCCACCGCCACGTTCGACCGCGTACCCCGCGACGGCCGGTTCCGGAGAACGCACGCGTGTGCCGCGGCTCTCGCCCTGTGCGCCGTCTCGTCGAGGGCGGACGGCTCGGCGGCCCGGTCGCTGATGATGTACGCCGCCCATCCCTTCGTCACCGCTGAGCCGGGCCACTGGCGGATCGTCCACTGCGAGGTTCCCGAGGACCGTACCGACATCAACGCTCCGCATCCCGGGAATGTCTTCCGGACGGACACGTCCGTCGCCTTCGTCCTGGCCAGTGGAGGCAGAAAACCGCGGCGGACCCTGTGGGAGTACTCCCCGGACGGGGACTTTCCCGAGGACGGCCCACTGGCTGCCGCTGGCGTGAAGGTCACGCGTGCACATGTGCTGAAGCCGGTGCGTCCCGGCGGCTGGTTCACGCGCTTCGCCGAGCTGTACCGCGAGCACGGCCCGGCACCGGCCCGCCCGGAGCTCTCCGCAGCCTTCGCGGAGCGGCTGGGCCTCTCCCCGGCGGAGGCCACCGCGCTGCTGACCGCACACGTCCCTTGCGCCCCGCACCAGTTGGACGAGGAGGACGACTACCTCTCCGGCCACTACTCCGCCGACCTGGAGCCCTGGAAGGTCCGGCGCTCGGAGGCGGAACAGGCGGTCGCCGCACTGACCGACGCGCTCGGCCCCCGGTTCTTCACGACTCTCTACGACAAGCTCCTTCCCGACGATCCCGAGCAGCTGTGGGCCACAGGCCCCGATGTGGACCGGGCCGCCGAGTGGTGGCTGGAGGAGCTCGGCAGCCCTCTGCCCGTACCCACCGCGACGCTGCCCCTCGCCACCAAGGAGATATTGCCGCCCAAGGGTGAGGCGGCCCTCCCCCGGGAGCTGCTCCGGGGCAACCCGCACTGGTGGCCCCATCTGCGGCTGCCCGCGCTCCTCGGCCGGCTCGCCACCGGGGCGGACTGCCTGGCTTCCCACCGCGCGGGCCTGGTGGGCGAACCGCACCTGCTGGACCTGCCGAGGATCGCCGCCTGGCTCGCCTACCGCACCCCGGCCGGCGACCCGTTGCGCCCTGCGGTCGGCGCGGCGATATCCCGGCTGTGCGAGGAGCGGGCCGCGGTCCCCGGCCCGCTGACGCTCTTCTCTCTGCAGAGCAACTACCTGATGGGTCCGCCTCCTTCCACCGAGGCGCTCACCGCTCATCCGGCGGTCACGGAGGTGGCCGACGCTGCCTTCGACATGCGTCATCTGCGGGTGGACCCTGCCGCGCTCAAGGGCCCCGATGATCCGCTGCTGGACGCCCTGGACACCTACCTCGACTCCGTACTGCCCTCTCAGTGGCTTCCGAGCCCGTCCGGGCTGCCCGCCCTCGCGGACCTGCGGCTGCTGCTGAGCGACGACTTCGCCGCGCTCGGGGAGCACCTGGTCACCGACGGCGAGCGGCCCCAGGGCTGGGAACAGGACCCCGCGCGTTCCGTGCCGCATCTCGTCGAGGACTGCGCCAGGACCTTCGGGCTGGGTGAGGATGCCGCGTCGCTCTACCTGATGCTGCTGGCACTGCCGGACCCGTCGGACCGCAACGTCAAGGCGTGGACCGGCTGGAAGCCCAGCCGCTTCAAGGAAGCGGAGGCAGAGCTGGGCGCGTCGGGCCGAGTGGTGCGGGCCGTCCGGCCGCGAGCGGGTCGCTCCCTCTTCCTGCCGGGCGCCTGGCAGGAGCGGAAGCCGCCTCGCCTCCCGATCGAGGCGTCGAAGCTCGGTCTGCTGCCGCTGGCCAGGGAGCACCGGTCGACGTCACACTTGGCTGCGGTGCCCTCCGCCCCGCTGCCCGTGCTGTTCACGCGGGCGTGGGAAGGCGCGGCAGCCGGCTCGGCAGCACGACGGAGGTAGCGAACGCCCGAACCGGCGGGCACAAGAAAGCTCGCCGACATCGTCCCTTGTTTTGTCCGCCGAGCCGAACACGGCTCCGGTCTGAGGTTGGAGGGAGGGGATGCGGAAAGACCCCGGGGTGAGTTGTCAGATTTCGTTGCCGATGTGTTCGCTTCGGTGCCGCGGCGCGACAGGCAGCGGTGAGGCGAGTGTGATCTGCGGGGTCTGATGCTGGACGGCCGCCGAGAGTCGATCCAGTCGATGCCCGAGCGGCTGCCGGACGGGAACGTGCAGCCGCTGCAGCAGTTCGTGAACCTGTCGCCGAGGGATCCGCTGCCTGCGCGAGGAATGGGCGAGTGATCCACACAGGCACCGGCGGGCCGGGAGCCCTGACGGGGCCGGGCACGCCTCCCGGCCCGGCCGCTACTGGTACTGCTGGACCGTCAGGCCCCCACAGGGCCTGTCCGTGCCTTTGATCGTGGCCGATACCGGCTACGGCCGCAGCGTCTGTTTCCGACTCGCATCGGAGCGGGCCGCAGGCTTCACCGGGCGGGCCTTGCGGAGGGCGATCCGGTTCAGCTTCGTCCGATCCCGCTCGGAGACCTCAGGCGCGAACCTCGGGCTTCCCGTCGCCGTCGGTGGCGGAGACGTACTCGTGCTCCAAGCCGGCGAGGCAGGCAGGCACTGTGCTCGCTGCGGCGGAAGGGTCCAGCGAATCAGCTCGTGGGGGACGCCGGCGAGCGCTGTGTGAGCGGTTGAGCCAGGATCATCAGCCTCTCAGCCGGCGTGAAGGATCCGAAAGCGATCGGGTTGCGCCGGGTCCCGTTCCACGACTTGGACGGGCGGCCAAGCCCATTGCCAGACACCGATGCCTGGCGTGCGGGAGAACTGGATCGGCCCGCGGGTGCCTTCGACTGCAACACACGGCCAGGATTCGGCCATGCGCGCCCGGTCCGCGCCCTGAGAACGCAGCACATCGGCGAGGACGGCGATCGTGTCGTAGCCCTCGAAGGCGACGAAGGAGGGCGCTACGGCAAGCTGTTCACGGAGGACCGTCTCGACTCGTGCACCGAGCGGGCTGAGACGCTCGGGCAGGTAGCGCAAGAACGGGATCGCGGCGCTGTCGTCGCCCAGCAACGTCGCCCATTCGGCGAACTCCGGCTGTCCGGCCGGAGCACCGACCATGATCTCGGCAAGACGCTCGTCGCCGCGGACGGACTTGACGATCGACACTGCCGGCTCCGGGTGGCCGACCAGGAGAAGGAGGGCCGTCGCGCGGTTGTCGACGAGTTCGTCGCTCAAGGCTGTGGGGGCGATCGCGCGCATGTCGAATTCAATGACGGTGCCGCCGCGCGGAGCCAGGTAGTCCCGCAGAATGCGGGCCCCGGATGCCCAGTAGGCACTCGGTTCGGTTGCTACGGCGATTCGACTGTGACCCGCGCCGAGGAGGAAGTCGGCGAAGGTCTGCCAGCCGTGGGACTGCGCCGGGGCGAGGCGCGCGACCCATTCCGTCGGCTGTTCGGTGAGCGCGTCGAGAACCGCTGAGGAGCAGAGGAACGGCAGGCCGAGGGCGTCGGCCCTGGCGGCAGCGGCACGAGCTACGACACTGTGATACTCCCCCGCCAAGGCAGCCACTCCCAGGCTGGCCAGTTCGTCCACGGCCGCCGCGGCCCTCTGCGGATCAGCCGCGGTGTCTCGGACCACCAGCTCGAGTGGTCTTCCGAAGATTCCGCCGACGTCATTGACGTCGCGAACGGCCAGCTCGAGTCCAGCGAGCAGGTGTTGGCCTGCTTCGACCCAGCCAGGCCGAGTCAGCGGAACGAGAGCGCCGATCTGGACGGATGAGCCGTCAGTCCGTTCCGCTCCAGGCGGCGGTAGTGGCGCATTCATGCGTTGGCGTCTCTCGGGTGACGATTCGGTCGCAGATTGCCCGGAGCGCAGGCCCGGGTCCGTGGAGCCCCCACATCCGTCGCCCCTGCCGCTGTGATCATGGAGTGGCAGCGTAGCCGGACCACTTGGAAAATCCAAGCGATCGAGCGGTCGTCGGTGGCCGACCACTGCTGAATGCTGGACGCCATCGCGCGGAAAGGACCAAAACTGCCCGCCGAACTCGGCCCTTCCAGACGGCTCACGAACTGTGATCAGGTGGGCCATCAACGCCACGACGACCTGCACATTCGCCGAGAACCGTGGCTTCGGCCGGAGCGGCCACACACCGGTCACCGACCGCGATGAGCCTGCCGCCCACGATCCACATCCGGCCCGGGTATCGGCCGGGCGGGCGGCGGGCTCGAGTGCGAGAAGGGGCCGCAACCGCTGGATGACCCTGCACACCGTGGCCGGCGAGACCCCGAAGAGCGGTGCCGGCTGCCGCATGGTGAGGTTCGTCCGGTCGTAGACAGCCAGCAGCAGCACCCGGTCAGCAAGCGGCAGACACCATGGCCACCCGATGCGCGACCCCTCGTCACCCCGCCCCCGCACCATCCTCAGCAACCGCTCGAACTGCTTCAGCCACAACCCCGTGAACGTCTCCCCCAGCCCTCAACACCCACACATACAAGGCAAATGCCCAACTACGGCCTCCTGCAACACGCTTCGCCGTGCGAGCCCCGCCCCAGCTCGTGTACGTACCGCCATTCGTTGGAGAACGGCCGGTAGCCGAATGCCTGGCTGATGGCCAGCATCGGGGCATTTGCCGCGTCATTGCCAGTGAAGGCGTCGGTGCAGTCGGCGTCGCGGGCACGGTGGAGCGAGGCGGTCTTGGCCAGCCGGGCCAGACCCCGGCCGCGGAAGGCGCGACGGGTGCCGGGCATGGCCGACACATGGCGGCCCCGGCCGTCGGTCGCGGCCAGAGTGAAGGAGACCACCTCGCCGTCGAGGCTCACCACCGACGTCAGGTCCAGGTCCGTGAAGGGGCGTTCCCAGGTACGCCGCAGCCAGTCCTCGTAGGTCGTGGCGTCGGCCGGGCCGTCGCTCGGTTCGTCGGCGCCAGCCTCGGTTTCCACCACGTACAGCGACTGCGGATCAGCGTCCAGGTCCCTGCCAGTGTGCAGCCGGACGCCGGTCGGCAGCGGGAGGAGCGGTGGGGCGGCTGCCGTCAGGTCGAGCCGGAGGACGCGGCCCGCGCGGCTACGACGGTAGCCGTGGCGCTCCGCGAAGGGGTGTGTGCCGGGTTCGTCGTTGGTCCAGGCATAGACGTGGGTCGCCCCCACTGCGGCGAGGTGCTTCTCGGCCGCGGCCGCCAGGGCGTGCCCGACGCCGTGGCCCCGGTGGTCTGGATGGACATGAGGGGTGGCCTCGGCCCGGCCCCCGACGCTGCTGTCGTGCAGCAGTGACGCGCGGACAGCGCCAGCAACCCTGCCGTCCCGCTCGGCGACGAACAGCCGCCGGCACTGCGCCGCCGCTGAGGCGGCGGAAACCTCCCAACGGGCCCACCGCGCACGGGACGTAGCTGCTCCTGTCGGCCGGCTCCGGACGTGGCTGAGGACCCCGCGCTTGCGTGACCGGGAAGCCAGAACGCTGCCACGGCCGGCCGTTGGACCCCTTTTGGCGCGGCTGGCGTCCTGCGCCCGTTGGGCGATCCGGACGCGTCCGAGCTGGACCAGGGCGACGACGGCGAAGAGGACTGAGTGCCAGGAGCCGACCGGGGCGCTGGTCAGCTTGCACGCCGCCGCCTTCGTCAGCCGCTTCGCGCCGGTCGCCGTCCGCTCCCGGGCAGCGCGCGGCCCGATGCCGGTACCCTTGTCCGCTTTGACGCACTCGCCTTCGAACCGCTCCTTGCCGAGCGCGCGGCCGGGTTCGCTGGTCCGCGCGCGACGATTTCAGCTGCGGGCCCGAGAGCGGTGTTCCGTCTTGGCGTCGCCGCTCCCTTCGCTCGTCAAGATCGCGCTTGCGACAACGTCGAAGAGGTGATCGGCGCGTGGCGCGAGCGAGGGTTGATCGCCTAGCCACGCGAGCGCCGCTATCAGCGCAAACAGATCGGTGCCATCGATGTCGGTCCGCGCTGCGCCAGCAGCCTGAGCACGGGTGAGGAGCCGCGTGCCAGCCGCGCGCATGGTGACACACGAAGCATGGAGTGCGGATTCGCTGTCCTCGATGGCGGCCGTCATGAGCGCCACAACACCCCGGTACTCATGTGCGCACGCGACGCAGTCGCGCACCCACGAAACGAGAGCATCTGTGGGTGAGCTCGACATTTCGAGTTCACCTGCCCTTGCCGTCAGCCCGTCGAAGCTCGTGCGGAGCAAGGCATCGAGCAGCGCCTCGCGCGTCGGGAAGTGACGGAGCAGCGTCGCGAGCCCCACGTCGGCCCTGCGTGCGATGTCACGCAGGGATGCGTCGACGCCCTGCTCGGTGATGACGGCACCCGCAACTGCGAGTAGGTGGTCACGGTTCTTCCTGGCGTCGGCCCGCATCTGCCCCTCTTGACTATCCGGATCAGTGATCCATATATTCGGATCAGTGGTCCGGATAAGCGGATCACTGATCCGATCAGCGTATCCCAGTGCGCGGACAGGGGAAACAATGCCGACACGAACGATGAAGGCGATCCGGGTCCACGAGCACGGCGGCCCTGAGGTGCTGCGTTACGACGAGGTGCCCACTCCCGAGCCGAGGCCGGGTGAGGTGCTGGTTCGCGTCCATGCGGTCGGCGTCAATCCTCCGGACTGGTACCTGCGCGACGGGCTGACCAACCTGCCCCCTGAGACGAGGCCGAGGTTCACCTTGCCAGTGATTCCGGGGACGGACGTGTCGGGCGTTGTCGAGGCTGTCGCTGAGGATGTGGACGGTTTCTCCGTCGGTGACGAAGTCTTCGGTCTCCTTCGCTTTCCCAGCTTCGATGGCAGCGCGTATGCCGAGTACGTGGCCGCGCCCGCGTCGGACCTCGCACGCAAGCCGGCCGGCATCGATCACGTACACGCCGCCGGAGCACCGATGGCCGGGCTGACAGCGTGGCAGTTCCTGATCGAGCTCGGGCACGATCACCCGTCGCCCTTCCAGGCTGCGCAGCATCGCCCGATGGCACTCGACACCAACACGACGGTACTCATCAACGGCGCCGCGGGCGGCGTAGGGCACTTCGCACTACAGCTGGCGAAATGGAAGGGCGCACATGTCATCGCGGTGGCATCGGGCGCGCACGCATCGTTCCTGCGCGGGCTCGGCGCCGACCGGTTCATCGACTACACCACGAGTCGTCCCGAGGAACTCGTGCACAATGCGGACCTCGTTCTCGACACGGTCGGTGGCCGTGACAGCAGTCGCTTCCTGCGCACCCTCAAGCGCGGTGGCGCGCTGTACCCCGTGTTCTTCGCTGAGTACGACGCTGAAGAGACCGCGAAACTGGGCGTCACGGTCTCGGGCACCCAGGTCCGCTCGAACGGCGCTCAGCTCGCTGAACTGGGACGTCTGCTGGATGCGGGCACGGTTTGCGTCGCGATAGACAGCACGTTCCCGCTCGCGGAAGCCCGAGCAGCGCACGAACGCGCCGCCCGAGGGCACATCCAAGGCAAGATCGTGCTCACGATTGCGTAGAGGCCCTCACCAGGGCGTTGGGCGTGGCGGGGGGTGAAGAGGGGCAGGGGGCGAGGCATGGGAAGACCTCAGGCCTCGCGATACGAGCCGGATTGATGCCCCCGGCGTCGGCCAGGACGTGATGCCTGCCGGAACGAGTCGACCGCCAGAAGCCTCATCAGTTCCCGGCAACCCGCGCGGCATGTCCTCTCGGCAGCGCATCCTGCATGCGATTCGCACGGTGGAACAAGCCGTGGACACCGATGGACAGCGCCCACACCAACAGGGGAAACACCGCTACCCGCTCCATGCCACCCATCCCGAGTCCAAGATAGCGGCCGGAGAGAAAGAGCCCGAAGGCCGTGATCGCCGTCGCCCCGAGCAGGCTGCTCGCCCAGCGCAGCGGACCCGGCACATCGTCCGCCAGACCGACTCCCGTCAGCACAAGGCCGATGTTGCCCATGGCCATGATGAGCAGCGCACCCAGAACATGCTGGTTTTCGTGGACGTCCGAAGGTGCCAGCCCGGCCAGTACGAAGCCCAGTCCGGCGCAGGCCAGCAGGCACCGGGCCACCATCGCGGTCGCGCCTGTGCGCCACAGAGCCCCGGCGAAGACGACTCCGACGATCAAGAGTGTTCCCACAGTGACGAACGAGGCGTTCATCAGGCCGTGTTCGGGCGAGCAGACATAGCGTTGTTCAGGTTCCGACTGCATGGCGCAGTGAGCGTTGCCCAAGTCGCTGATGTTGTTCCTAGCCCAACTGTACGGCCTGTTCCAAGCCGACTCGACGATCCCGTGGGCCACGAAGAACTGCGTGACACCTGCGACCCACGCAACGTATCCGATCCGAGCCTTCAACTATCCGCCTTCTTTCGCACGGTTCATGTGCGAACAGCGGATCATGAACGGCTGGTCTCCGGCACTCCGGCGAGCCTCCGGGCACGAGGTGGGGCTGGCCCTACGTACAGCCACGCCCACCAGGCTCACTGCACCGCTGCCGAACACTGGGCACCTTCCACGCCGGCGGAGGCGCGTCACTGGGAGGGTTCCAGTCCCCAGGTGGCGGCTCGGGCAGCGGCGGCCGCGCGGTTGGGCAGGTCGAGCTTGGCGAGGATGTGCTCGATGTGGGTCCCCACGGTGCGCGGTGTGATGTGCAGCCGCTCGGCGATCTCCCGGTTGGTGCGCCCTGCGGTCAGTTCGGCCAGCACTTGGAGCTCTCGGGGTGAGAGTCCGCCAGGCCCCCGCGCCGCCGGGCGCCGCGCGTCCACGGCGGGGTCGGCCGCGGCGGCCTCCATGGGCCATGGCCGTGGCCGTGCTCGGGGGTCGACGGCCGCGGTGAGGGCCTCGGTGAGCAGGGTGATCACTGCGCGCGCCGGATCGGGCGTGCACCGCGGCCGGCACGTGCTGATATTCAGCATGCCGACGTACCGGCCGTCGGTGGCGAACAGGCACTGGGCCACGTTGTCCTGCACGCCGAGGGGACGCAACCATCCTGGAAGCCCGGGGATGCCGCCAAGAGCTGCCAGGGGACGTCCCTGAGCCAGAGACCGCCTCGGGCCGGGCTGCGGAGCACGGGGAACACCGGGTCGTGATGGAGGCGGGTCTCGATATAGGCCGTGGCGTCGTCCGGGTAGCTCCCCGCCAGGGTGGTGTGGCGCCGGCGCAGCGGATCCCACCGGGCCAGGGAAGCGTGGTCGTACTCCATCACCTCCGAGAGCGCCGAAAGTACCGTGTCGACGCCGGCCGCGCCGCTCGTGGCGGTCCTGGCGGCCTCACGGACGTGGATGGCCGCGTCCAGGATGTCCGCCGTGCTCCGCTCCTCTGCCACCCCCCAAGGATGATCATGTGTCCGGAATGCGTCAATCACGAAGGGTGTCGTGCACGACCTGACCGTCCACGACGGTGAGCACGACGGGGATCTCCGGGATGTCGTGGGGGGCTGCGGCGAGCAGGTCCCCGTCGAGCACGCAGAGATCGGCGACCTTGCCCGGTTCCAGGGAGCCCTTCCAGTCGTCGGCGAAGTCCTGCCAGGCCGCGTCGATCGTGTACGTACGGATCGCCTCGGCCAGGCCGATGCGCTGCTCGGGGCCGCTGACCCGGCCGCCGGCCTTCGACTCGCGCAGCATCATCGTGGCGACGCCCTGGCGCCAGTCCGGGTACGTGACCGGAGCGTCGGACCCGCTGGCGACCCGCACGCCGGCGTCGATGGCATCACGGTACGGCCATGCGTACGCGGCCCGTTCGGCGCCGACGAACTCCTCCTCCATGTCGGCGACGGTCCACTTGATGGTGGGGTTCATGTTGACGCCGAAGCCGTGCGCGGCGAGCACCTTCATGCTGTGCGCGGTGAGGAAGTCGCCGTGGATGACGTAGTGGCGGGCGTCGGGCCGCGGGTGCTCGGCCATGGCAGCGGAGAAGGCGTCCGCGACGGTGTCGATGGCGCGATCGCCGGTGACGTGGACGCCCAGTTGGTGCCCGAGGGCGTGGGCACGCCGGATCATGGCTTCGATCTCGGCGATCCGCTCGGCGTCGCTCTCGCCGCCGACGCACAGGGAGCCGCAGCCGCCGCCGACGTACGGTTCGTGCATCCAGGCGGTCTTGTTGGGGACGATGCCGTCGGCGAAGATCTTGACTCCGTGGATCGCGAGGCGGCGCGGATCGGTGTCACCCAGCTCGCCGAGGGTGGTGAGGGTGCGGGCGAACTCCTCGGCGGTGCTCGCCATTCCGGTGGGCAGGAGCAGGACGCCGACGCGAGCGGTCAGTTCGCCGTCGGCCAGCAGTCGGCGGTAGACGTCGAGGGTCTGCGTGCCGAGCGCGCCCCGCATGATGCCGTCGCCACCGGGGCCGAGGCCGGGCTCGGTGTAGCTGGTCACGCCTAGCCGGGCGAGCGTGGCCAGCGTCGACCTGATCGCGTCGGTCCGCTCCTGTCGGCTGAGCGGCGGCAGCGCGTTCTGGACGAGGGCCTGGGCCCCTTCGTGGAGCAGCCCGGTCGGCTCCCCGGTTTCGTCCACGACGATGGCCCCGCCGGGCGGCGCGACGGTGTGCCGGTCGATCCCGATGAGCTCCAGTGCCTTGGAGTTGACCCAGGTGGCGTGGCCGGAGAAGGAGTACAGGACGACGGGGTGGTCCGGGCTCACGCCGTCGAGGTCGTGCCGCGAGGGTTGCCGTGAGGGGTCGAGGACGCACTCGTCGAGGTAGCCGGCGTCCCAGCCGTGCCCCGTGATCCACTGCCCGACGGGAACCCTCTGGATGGCCGCGCGCAGGGCCTCGGCCAGGTCCGCGAGGGAGGACACGATGGGATGGCCGAGGTCGAGGGAGAGCGGTGGTGTCGCCATGCCGAAGGCACATCCGTGCAGATGGGAGTCGTTGATACCGGGAAGCACCGTCGCCCCTCGTAGATCTACGACCCGGGTGCTGGGGCCGACGAACGGCGAGATGTCGTCTCGCCCCCCGACGGCGCTGATGATCCCTCCGGTCACCGCCAGGGCCGAGGCGACGGAGAACTCCGCATCGACCGTGACCACCCGTCCGCCGAGAAACACCAGATCCGCATACGGTTCCACAGAAGGTCCTTTCGAAAGCCGGGTGCACCACGGCCACCCACGAACACTCTCCCGAGGACTATGGCCACGCCCCCGCCCTCCGCACATCGGTCATCCCACCGATACGGGCACTCGCGGTGGCAGGTTGGCGTTCGACGGGCCTCCCGGCGCGGTGGCTCGACCGGGCAGAAACAGGTGGGGACGAAGCTCCGAGGGGGACACCGTCCGAACGCAACATGCCCCGGCGCGGGAGGGGCCGCCTGTGCCGGACCGCCGATTCAGCAGCACGTCAGAGCCGCGTCAGAACCGCGTCAGAGTGCTCTGCCACCATGGAACACGTGCACGGCACCGAGGGAGACCGCGGCAGCCGGGAACAAGGAGAGGTGCCCGGAGTGGCTTATCGGGGACCAGGGCGACAGCCCGAAGTCGGATCCTTTGCGGGTCCACGCAGGTTCGAATCCTGCCCTCTCCGCAACACACCACACGAGCCGCGTCGGCGGTAGAGACATCATCGAGTGACGGCTCAGCGCGGGTCGCTTCGGTCACTCGCCCAACGTCCATGCGTAGCTCAACGGCTTCGACGGCGGGGGCGCGCGGGGGCTTGCCGCGCGCCCCCGAGTCTGGTTGGGTACCAGCGCCCCAGGCACCTTGGACCTGCCGGGCCGGTGGGGAGTGGAGCGAGCAACGTGCACACGACGGTACGGCAGGACGGCTCGTTGCCCTTGCCCGACGGGCTGGGACAGGCGATCCGGGGCACCGCCGAGGAGATCGCCACGCTGGTACGGAACGCCGGCGACACGGCGCTTGCCGTGCCGGGGTCGCAGTGGACCGTCGGCGAGGCCGCCGCTCACCTGGCCATCGCCAACGAACTGATGGCCGACCTGGCGGCCGGGCGGGAGCGCCCCTACGGCGACGGAACGCCCCAGAGCCTCGCCGGGGCCAACGCGGAGTCTCTCGCCGTCTTCCGGGAGCGCCGGGCGGAGCCTCTCGCGACGATGATCATGAAGCAGGCCGAGGCGTTCCTGGACGCTCTGGCACGTCCCGCGGCCGACAGCTGGGCAGCAGCCACACCCCTCGGTCTGATGAGCCGGTCCGTTCTCGCGTCGTACCTGCTCACCCACATGCTCGGCCATGGCTACGACCTGGCTCGCGCCCTGAAGCGTCCACACATGGTCGACCGGGCACGGGTGGGCCTGTGCATGCCGTTCATGCTCTCGGTCATGCCGCGTGTCGCCAACCCCGCAGCCACGGCCGGGCTCACGGCCCGTTACCGGATCCGGCTCCGCGGGGGCGAGGCGTTCGGCGTGTCCCTGGCCGACGGGGCCGTGCAGGTGACACCGGGGGCACCTCCGCAGCGCGCGGACTGCACCATCGTGCTCGAACCCGTCGCCTTCCTGCTCATCGCGCTGGGCCGGCGAAATCCCTGGCGCGCCATCGCCCAGGGGCAGGTGCTCGCCTGGGGCCCCCGGCCGTGGCTGGCCTCGCGCTTTCCGACCCTGTTCACCGCACCCTGAGCCGTCTTGCGGACGGCTACGCGGAAGGCCGTGGCTGGATCAGGTGGTGGCGATCGGGGAGTTCCATGGGCGGTGGGCACGCCGGCCGTACTGGGTGCTGGGGCCGGTTGATCCGGTCCACCGGCGGAACGTGGCCTGACCGCTACCGGAACCCGCGGAATCTCGGCAGACAGCAGCCGACCGCGGTGCCGCAGGGGGCTCTCGCCGAGCCGAGGCCGCTGCTGGGAGGGCGGAGGGCGGGATCGGGGATCCACTGGTGGACGGCCCATCCGGATGTGACAGGCATCCGGAGGACGTCTTGGCCTCGTGAGCAGGATCGTCGGCCCCGGCATCCCACCGCCCATCCCTGGAGCAGGCGGCCTCCGTTCCGTCGTACGGGTAGCGTGGGTGCGTATGGACGTCGAACTGATCGAAGGCTCACCGGAGTTCGGGTGCCTGATCGGCCAGGTCGAGGAGACCGGCGAGCGCGTCCGGGTCACCGTGGACGGCGAGCCGGCGGGAGTGCTGCTGGCGGCAGCCGAGTTGGCCGCACTGGAGTACTGGGCCGCACGTCACCACAAGGGCGCGCGGCCGGAGGGCGAGCCGGCACCCGAGTACCCTCCGGGTCCGACGGCGTACGGGCCGTACGTCGGCTACAGCCATCCGCACGGCGGGATGACGCTCACGCGGGACCGTGTGGTCGTGGCAGAGTTGCGCTCCGCCGAAACGGTGGCATGGCTGGAAGAACAGGCCATGTACGGGCGTCAGGGGTACATGGGGCCGAAGCAGTCGGCGGCGTTCGCCGAGTTCCTCGCCCGTCAGGACCCCCTCGACGTCACCGAGCACTGAACGCTGCTTCGATCGAGCGGACACGTCGACGAACAATCACGGTTGATCGGCACGGGCAACGAGGAACGACACCGGCCGGTGACCACGACGTACATCGGCTGACCTTGCCCCAAGCCGCGCATTCTCTGTGACACGCTCGTGACTGGAACTATGGCTTCCATCACAGCCTGGTGCTCATGCCCCTGATGGGGTGACCGGATGCGCAGAGCCATCTCCCTCCCTCCGGCCCTCGCCGCACTCCTGCTGCTCACGGCGTGCGGATCCGACCGGTCGGGCACCCTCGGCGCGGACGCGGCGGCCCCCACATCCCGGGCCTCCGTCACCGCCCCGCCCGTGGACGGTGTCCGGATCACGTCGGTGACCATCCCTTCCGGCACACCCACCCCGGGCCCAAGCTCCGACGGGGTCTCCGTCCACGCCGACCCGCTTCCCACCAGTGACTCCGGGGTTTCGGCCGCCTACGAGGTCACCAACGACGGCACCCAGGCGCTGACGTACACGATCGTGTTCGACTTCACCACGGACGCCGGCGAGGTCATGGGCAACAGACAGGAGACCGTGCGCTCGGTCGGACCCGGCGCGACCGTGCGCGGCACGGTCCGGATGGGGGTACCGGCCCCCGGAGCGTCCGGGGTGACCCGCGTCAAGGTCGCCGGAGTGACCAAGGTGCCCGCCGCCGAGGCGCCGCCCGCGCCCGGCGAGTGCCCGCCCTCCGGCATCCGCCTCACCGCCGATGACGGCGACGCGGCGATGGGGCTGCGTGTGGTGGGGCTGCGCCTGGAGAACTGCGGGAAGCGGAACTACTCACTCGACGGCTACCCGCTCCTGGAACTGCTGGGCAAGGACCACTCCCCCGTCGAAGGCGTCCGGATCGTGCGGGGAAGCGGCGGCATCAGCACCGGTACCGCATTCGACGAACCGGCCCGCCCGCTGGTCCTGAAACCGGGCCAGAGCGCCCTTTCGGGCCTCATGTGGCGCAACACCACCGAGTCCGGCACCCCCCTCGACGTCCCCTACGTCAGGGTCCGGGCTCAGCAGGGCGCCGATCCGGTGACCGTGACACCCCACCTCGACCTCGGCACCACCGGCAAGCTGGCCGTCCGTGCCTGGGCACGCTCACCGGAGTAGGGTTCGTGCCCGGTCTGGCAGCGGGTCGTCCACCATCGTGATCTTGATACCGGCCGATCCATGCGACGGTTACGCCCCACGCGCACCGGTGGCCGGCCCGTACCGAATGGGCGGGCGGCTGCCCGTTGTCGTCGATGCCGCACAGCGCCTTGGAGGCGCAGGGCACGGTGCGCGCCCTCCTGCCGATCGGTGCGACCGACTGAAGGCAGCCTGTCTCGTACGCTGGCGGTATGCGCATGCGCCCTACTCTGAGCTGGACCCCCACCGAGGACCTGCCGCCGGGCACCACGGATCTCAGACCGGTCGCCGATGCGCTGAGCGCCGGCGGTGTGCTGGTGCTCAGTGGGGCGGGCATCTCCACGGAGTCGGGTATCCCCGACTACCGGGGCGAGGGCGGCAGCCTGAGCCGGCACACCCCGATGACCTACCAGGATTTCATCGGCAGCGCCCAGGCCCGGCGCAGGTACTGGGCGCGCAGCCACCTCGGCTGGCGCACCTTCGGCCGCGCCCGCCCCAACGCCGGGCACCGATCCGTGGCCGCGTTCGGGCGGCACGGTCTGCTCTCGGGTGTGATCACCCAGAACGTCGACGGTCTGCACCAGGCGTCTGGGAGCAGGGACGTCGTGGAACTCCACGGAAGCCTGGAGCGGGTCCTGTGCCTTTCCTGCGGTGCCACCAGCCCGCGTCGCGAACTCGCCCGGCGGCTGGAGGCGGCCAATGCGGGGTTCGAGCCGGTGACCGCCGGAATCAACCCGGATGGTGACGCCGACCTCACCGACGAACAGGTCGAAGGCTTCCGCGTGCTGCCCTGCACGATCTGCGGCGGCATCCTCAAACCGGACGTGGTGTTCTTCGGCGAAGCCGTTCCGCCGCAGCGGGTCGAGCACTGCCGCAAGCTGGTCCGTGAAGCGGCTTCGCTGCTGATCCTGGGATCCTCACTGACGGTGATGTCCGGGCTCCGGTTCGTCCGCCAGGCGGCGCAGGCCGGGAAGCCGGTGCTGATCGTGAACCGGGACCCGACCCGGGGCGACCGGCACGCCCTCACCCGCATCGCACTCCCGCTGGGAACGGCCCTCACCACCGTGGCCGACCGGCTGGGCATTCCCGTCGAAGGAGCCTCGGACCACGGCTGAGGCACGCTGAGGGACAGGGCGGATCAAGGCCGTCACCGCCACGTGCGAAAGACTTCGATGGCCGCCCGGACAGAGGACGCACCAAGCAGTCGCTGCTCCAATGCCGGGGAAACAGCAGCGAGCAGGCCGATGCAGTGGATGCCGTAGTCGCGCAGCATGGCGGCCCGGCACGGCCGATGCCGTGCAGGGCCTGCATCGGTCCGCAAAACCGTTCACGGGTCAGAGAACGCGCCTACAACCTCCCACCCACCACCCCGCTTTCTCCATCAGCAACGACTTCTGGACGGCGGTGACGAGGGTGGCTTTGTTTACGAGTCACGGTTCTGGCACAACTTCCGTGCGCACTCGTCCTTCGTAACAGTGCGTGACGTACACGTGAAGCTGAATCTGGTCTCTCGGCAGGCTTAGTGTTGGATGACGGCAAGGAATGCGGTTCGAAACGGGAGAGGTGTCAGCGGTGCTGGTCGTGTTCAGGTGCCGGTCGTGCACTGTTCCCTTGTCGAATCCATTGGAGCGATGTGAGTGGAGGCCGCTGGCGTCGGTAAAGGGCAGGGGGCACTACACGTACGGCCCGTCGACGGTGCCTGTAGGTTCCTTTTCCGGTGACCCAGATCCGTACGGTCCCGCTGGTTCGATTGCCACCTGGGTGATCAACCCGTTGGATGGCGTGTTGCTGCGGCCCCACATGGACCTGTCGCGGCTTTATGGATGTTGTCGGCGGGACGGACTCAACGGACCGAACTTGCTTTGCGCTCGCTGCAACAGCGAGGTCGGGATCGAGATCTCCGATTGCTGGACCGAGTACGACATCCGACTGTTGAGCACAGCGGTCTCGAAGAGCCCTCACGATCGATCGGCGAGTCTCGACATCAGCATGACAGCAGGACACGTTTCCGGAGAAGGTCGAAGCCTGCGCGGCCGAACATCTGGCGCTTGAGCATCTTGATCCGGTTGACGTGGCCTTCGACGACTCCGGAGTTCCAGGGCAGGGTGAGGCCGGCGATGACGGCATCGCGGTCTCGGTCAATGCCCGCGGCGAGGGTGTGGAGGCTGGGCAGGTCGTCCTGTCGGACGGCGTCGAGCCAGTCTGGCAGGCGTTCGCCCTGGCGCTCGGTGAGCATGACCGCGAAAGAGCGGACGTGGCGGGTCAGAGCGTCGAGTTCGGGGCAGCGTGTGCGGACGGCCTTGAGCTGGAGCTGCCCGAACTCGGCGAGGGTGTCCGGGTGCCGGAGGATCCATCCGGCCACGACGCGGGGCGAGGGCGGCCTGGCAGTCACCGGCCGTGGCGATGTGCGCTTGTCGTGCAGGTAGGCGCGGACGCGCTGGTAGCTGCCCTTGTAGCCGAGCAGCACGATCCTCTTCCCAGAGCTTCCAGGCGTTGGTGCAGCCCTCGTTCCAGCGGTCGTCCAGGTACGGCTTGTAGTCGTCGAGGACGGAGGGCCGGTTCTGCCATTGGCCGGTGAACAGTTCCTCCGGCGTCGCGACGTCGGCGAACTGCTTGACGGTCCGCCAGGTCATCCCGAGCTGTCGCTGTATCGAGCGTTGGCTGTGCCCTGCCTTCAGCAGGGCGTGTTCGGCAGCGTGCCGGGACCGGGTCCGGTCGGCGAACCGGTGTCCGCGTGGCCATGGCGAAGTGGAGGGGCCCACGGCCGTGACCGTCGCAGGCTGGGGCTCAGATGTCGCGGGTGTCAGAACATGGAGGCAGCGACGATGCTGGGCGACACTCCGCTCGGCGGCCTCGCTCAGGTTGTGCCAGGGATGCCACCTGTCCGCGACCTGGACTGCCTGCGGCGCTCCGGCGGCGGCGCCCTCGGCGAAGAACGGTGCTCGGTCCCGGCAGACCACCTCGACGGCTGGCCGCTGGGCGAGCCAGGCCGCCAGACTGGATGCCTCCCGGTCCGGGAGGAGATCAATTGGACGGCGGGTTTCGACGTCCACCAGGACAGTGCCGTAGTGGCGGCCCTTGCGGGTTGCGTACTCGTCGACACCGACCACCCGCGGCGCCGGCACCTCCGGCTCAGGTAGCGCGTCGACCAGGCGCAAGACCGTACTCCGGCTGATGGACATGCCGAGCATGGCAGCCAAGCGGGCGCCCGCTCGCCCGGCCAGGGCAAGGCCGACTGAGGCCAGGGTGGAACGCAGCCGCTCGGTGCGCTGGCCATACCTGCGGGTCAGGCCGGATATCTGCTCCACGAACGTCCGGCGCGGGCGCTTGGCATTTCGGCACCGGAACCGCCGGACCCGCAGCTGGAGGACAACGCTTCGTCCGGCGCTCGGGACATCAGCAAGAAACCGCAGGTAGGAGCTGTGAACCCCCGTCGAGGAGACTCCGCATCCCGGGCAGGCAGCGCCAGCCGTCGTGCACTGTGCGGCGATGCGCACTTTCTCGATATCAGCGTTCACAGACCGCACCGCGACGTCCGCGATCGCCGGGAACAGCAGCTCCTTCAGCCGGAGCGCGACCTCATCCACGGCCCGGAATGTCAGCCCACCCGCGCGGACCACAGTCTATTTTCGGGCGACTTCGCACGCCGCTTGGGAAGGCTCAGCCGTCACTCACCGTGCCCACTGCACGGAACCTGTGCCAGAACCCGAGAACGGGAGGCACTTGGAGGCCGGGGTTGTTTTTTCGAACAGGGTCAGGACAGTCGAGACCTGAAGGGACTACCAGCCGCGCTCGGGCCGCGGTGCGCACCTCGGGCGTCTCCATCGGGTCATCGCGCAGTACTGCCATCCGTCCCAGGGCCTCCGGGCTGGCGGGTGCCGAGGTGATCGCCACCAACCGCGCCGTTTCCTCGCAGTCCCAGAGCGACTCCGTGTACACGTAGTCCAGACCGTCCCGGTCTATGGCGGCGAGCGCCTCCAGGTACGCCGTCCGCTCGTACGAGTGTGGGGTGCGCAGCCAGAAACGCCGCAGGTAGGGCACCGCGTCAGCCGCGTCGGGCCCGAACCGGGCCAGGCGGCGGGCTGTCCGGTCGGGACCGCACCAGGTCCGCGCCGCCCATTGACGGGCGAGTTCTTCCATGAGTCCCGGCAATGCCTCGGCGCCGGGATAGTCAGCCAGGACTTCCGCTCCCAGCTGAGCCAGCCAGGGGCGTTCGTCCTGCGCCCAGCCGTGCGCTGCCGGTACGGCGGCGGCTCCGAGGCGCTCGACGGCCCGCCTGAGCGGAGGCAAGGGCCGACGGTCATCCGCGGTGCCCAATGAGGAGACCAACGGGATCAGTTCCTCAGCAGGCTCTCGGCTGTTCAGCACACGCAATGCGTGGAACTTCATGGCGTCTTCTGTGCAGTTGTCGGCGAGGAGGGTGAGAAGCTCCTCCGTGCGGAGCCCGGCCAGTGATGGACGCGCAACGGACGGGCGGCTTTGCACCTCGATCCCGAACCGCGTCCACGGCTCGGAACACCACGGAAGCTCCGTTTCTCCGCCGATGCGAGCGCGTGCGACGTCACCGAGGTCTTCCCACCACTCTGCCGGCCAGCCGGCTGACACCGACTCCAGTACGGGGACCCAGTGCTCGCCCTCCCGGATATACGTGCGAAGCCCGTCCCAGGCCTCGTCCGATCCGGCGAGAGCCAGCAGCTCAAGGACGTCGCAGGCCCGCAAGCAGGACTCCTCGTCCCCTGCCAGCTGGTCCACCACCGGCGTTGGGGACAATTCCAGGTCCTGGACCAGCCGCGCCAGGTACAAAGACCGATCGTCGGTCCCGTCCCATCGCCAGTCACGGCGGATCCCGTCGTACACGAACACGGCGGCTCCCCGGGGGTCCTGCAGCGCTCGTATCGCGCCCAGGCCACGCCCTCGTTGCAGCAGGCCCTCGGCGGACTCGGGGTGGGCATATGTCATCGCGTACTCATCGCTCATCACCCGGAACCCTGCCCGACTCCGGCACCGACCCGCCAGGCGATATCGGTCGGGTCCTACCAGACGCCCGCTCTGGTCGAACACGCCCAGCCCTCGACAAGGCGGGGGTGCTGTCGAAACTCGGGTTCTGGCTCAGCTTCTGTGGTGACGCCCGGCGCGTGGTCCCTCGGGACGGCAGATGTGGGGAAACCGGCTGGCCAGGGGCCTGGCCTGACGCGCACGGCCCGCTTCACGAAAGTTGTGCCAGAACCCGCTTTCATGAGCGAAGCCAGCAGGCGCGACTCGTACAGTCCCGGCATGTCGAATGACGATGCAGGGCACCCTGGGCCCGCCAACAGGCTGGTCACAGGCCCAGGCCCGGCCCGAAGGCCAGAGCCGGCCGAATACGGCGTGGGCCTAGAGGGTCAGTTGCCTGTGTACCGGGTGCCGTCGAAGTGGTACGGCAAGCTCACCTGGGCAGCGATCGACACTTCATGGGAGCCCACCGGCACCTTCAGCACGATCATGTTGAGCTGGCTCTGGGTCATGGCGGCCCAACGGATGCCCGTGGTGCCCGGCCATCCGCTGTAGGAGAGCTTGATGTACCGGCCAGGCCCCATGTCGATGGCTGTCTTGGTCACGTCCACACATGCCACCAGCGCCCCACCGTCGACGGTGCGCCAGACCGGACCGAGGTGCGTCGGCTGCGGGTCGCTGTTGAGGCTGATCGATGCGGGGTTGTCGAAGTCGGCACGCAGATGCGTCTTCGCTGACTTGAACGAGGCCCGTACGGTACGGATGTCCTTGCCCCACAACGCGTCGTCCGCCGCGGTACCGCTCTTGCCGGTGATGTAGTCGTCGTACCGGCGACAGACGGAAGACGGCGACGCGGCCAGCTTCGAGACATCGCCCGACACCACAGCCTGACCATCGTGGCCGGTGGCCGGCGCGGGCAGTGCGGAACGTGAAGGCGCCAATGCCAGGAAGGCTCTGCGCCAACCCTCACCCTTTTGCTGGTGGTAGAGCGACCAGTACAGGCGTGCCGAGTTCTCCGTGTCCCCGACTGACGCGCTCCGCGCCTCGTAAGCGCCGAGGATCCATCGGTCATCAGCAGGCCCGGCAGCCGCCCATGCGTGGACCCGTGACGAGACTTTGGGCGAGCCCGTCGGCTCCGGCTCGGTACCGGCGCCGTACTTCTTGTGGTTGTCCACAGCGGCGAGGCGCTGTTCCAACCATGGTCCCTCCGCGGTCTTCCGCCAGAATGCCGCGTCCCAGTTTTCAGTGTCCTCACGCTGGTTCACGCTCACGACGGCTCGGCGTACCTCGCTGGCGGTCATCGGTCGCGCCGCGCCGGCCTGACCGGAGGTGGTGGGCCCTGCCTGCGCCTTCGTGTCGGACTGCCCATCACAACCCACCGCGGTGATCAGTATCAGCGCGGCAACGGCAGTGGCAGAACGCTTCATCTTTCCCCCTGGAAACATATGGACCGGCACCTGATCATGCCTCAGTACCGGCGAAGGTGAGACCGCGTAGCACGTCAGGCACTTCCCGCCGCGGCACCGCCCGCTCGGCCTGCATCGCGGACGCCGGCGGCTGACCGAAGCGTGCGCGCCCGCGCACGCATCGGACCACGTCGCTGGCCAGCCGTTTTCCCACGTCTGTCGCTCCCATGCACCGAGCGCAGGATCGTCACCACAGAAGTTGTGCCAGAACCCGTTCTCGTGGACAGAGCCAGTGACGAGGGTGAGACGTGAAGGTGCGGCCCTCGAAGTGGTCCAGGCCCAGGCCGTGTTTGAGTTCGCGGTGGTCGTGCTCGATCCGCTCAAGGCCCCGCAGTACTGGGGGCCACCCCAGGGCTCCGTCGTTCTCGCGGTTGGTGCCGGAGCCGCGGGTATGGACCCGAGCCCAAGTCGGCGGTGGCGGCGGGCTTCTGACGGTCGGTGGGTACGCGTGCGGGGCACGGCTTCCGGAGATCACGGAGTGTCGAGTTCGCTGATCACCACTACGGAAGACCGTGCCTGCTGCGCCATCATCACCCGTCCCCGTCGGCTGGGCCAACTCGCGGGCTGCGATCCGGCCTGTCCCGACGAACTGCCCGACCTTCTGGCCCGGCTGTCCCACCTGCCCGACCCGCGCCGCCGCCGGGGCCGCCGTCACCCACTGCCGTATGTCCTGGCGGTCGCCGCCTGCGCGGTCCTGGCCGGAGCGGAGTCCCTCACCGCGATTGCCGAATGGGCTGCCGATGCCTCTGACCGGATGCTGTTCTGCTGCGGGGCCGCGCTGCGTGATCCGGACCGGCCCTGCCAGGCGCCCAGCGAGGCGACCGTGCGCCGGGTGCTGCAGCGCACTGACGGCGACGCGTTCGACGCGGCGATCGGCGGCTGGCTCATGGGCCGTGCCGCCGCCTCCCGCGCCGCCGACCAGGGCAGAAACCCGTCGGCCCGCCCGGTGCGGGCAGCGGTCGCGGTGGACGGCAAATCCCTGCGCGGAGCGATTCGTGCCGACGGCCGCTGCGTCCACCTGATCTCCGCTCTGCGGGACGACGGCATCGTGCTGGCCCAGCGTGAGGTTGACGCCAGGAGCAACGAGATCACCGCATTCCGGCCGCTGCTGGACCCGCTGGACCTGACCGGCGCGGTGGTGACCTTCGACGCGGTGCTGACTCAGACCGACCACGCGAAGTTCCTGGTCGAGGAGAAGGAAGCGCACTACATCGCCGTGCTCAAGGGCAACCATCCGAGCCTGCACGCGCTGGTGAAGGAGCTGCCATGGAGGGAGGTTCCGCTGCTGGACCGCACCCGGGCCACCGCGCACGGCCGTGCCGGGATCCGTCGGCTCAAGGCCGCCACCGTGCCGCGGCTGCCGTTCCCGCACGCCGACCAGGCACTGCAGATCGTCCGTCGGCGGCGCGCCCTACGCACCGGGAAGGTGTCGATCGAGCGCGTCTACGCGATCACGAGTTTGACGGTGCACCAAGCGAACGCTGCTGACCTGGCGGATGTGACGTTCGGGGAGGACGCCTCGCGGGTGCGGACCGGCGGCGCGCCGCGGGCGATGGCCTCCCTGCGGAATCTGGCTATCGGCGCGCTCCGCCTGGCCGGGTGGGACAACCTCGCCGAGGGCCTGCGCCATCACGGGCGGGACATGACCCGGCCGCCGGCCGCCCTCGGACTCACATGATCACTCCGCGCCGATCGCAAGAACGACAGAGCCCTGGGCCGCGGAGCGCTACTTCTTCGCGGCCCGAAGGAGCTGATCGACTGTGCGTTCAGTCAATTGGGTTTCTGTGGTCATTCCATATGGTTCTTGCTCTGAATCGCTCAGTCTTTCCTTTCCTTCTGAGTCTCGAAAAATGGAGACGTACAGGTAGGGGTTGGTGTCCCCCTTGGCTACATCGATTCCCCCTTTCGGAAACACCCACCAACCCGTGGCATATTCCGTGGAATGCGTCAGGTTCAGCATCTCGCTGCTATGGTAAATCTTGGAGTGGAAGCGATAGAAATCGTCTCCTTTCTGCGTGAGCCAGTCCGGGGCATCCTGAAGATGCTTCCCGGTTTCCGGGTCCCACGAGACTTCCTGCGAACTCGCATAGCTGTTTCCCAGCTTGCCTCGGTCGGCTCGGACGAAGGAGGTGGTCGCGTCGATCTCGACGCGACCGAGCCCGGATCGCAGCGGAACATCGATGACGAAGTCGTTCGAGAAGTCCATCCCCGGGTCAAGGCGATCGCCCGGTTCGGCGAAATTCCCGGTGCCCAACATGCGCGAGAAGCCATACTTTACGTGCCTGAATGTTCGGTCGTAATTCAACGTCTCCCACTTCCAATCGCTCTCCCCGATACCCTTTTCCGAGTATTGAGTCGGCCACCCTAGGACCGTCCACATGGTGCCGACGACATAGACCCTCACCGAACCGGTGTTGCGGAACTCCACATGTGCCGGAACGTGAAGCGCGGTACCGTCCGCACTTAGGGTGGATTCGCCGAACGAGACACTGAACGGGATTTTCACGGGAGTGGAGTATGGGAGGTACATCTGTGAATAGGTCAGGCTCACCAGCCCGATGACTCCGGACACCACGACGCTCAGTGCGATGCCCCTGGGATGCTGGATCGCCTGCCACACCTTCTGCCGTGTCAGAGTCCACAGGGCCCAGGCCACCCAAAGCACCAGGCCGATCCACAGCCAGAGGAACGGGGTGTAATCCCGGCCCTGGATCTGTGTGATCAGGAACATCAGATCCGTGACCAGCACGGTGCCGACGCCCGCCAGGACGACCGGGCCCGAGTATCGGATGGCCCTCTTGCCCCAGTAGTCGCACACGGCCAGCGCTGCGACCGCTTCAGCCAGCGCCGCGGCGATGAAGGCGACGCCCACGACGCGACCGCCGTACGCCAGGGCGTTGAACGCGTCCGTAGCACCCACACGAAAAAGGACCGCGGCCGAGACCAGGAGGCCCAGCGCCATCAAGGCGCCGGCGGCCCATCTTCGCCATGGGCAGTCGGGCCAGGAGGACTCGTCCGCCTCCCAGTAGACCCGGCCGGGGGCGTCGACATCCAGGTCGCCGGGAGGCAGGCCCGCCCGCCGGAGAAGGCGTCTCAGCCCGCGCGCCGACCAGACTCGTCCGATGGTCTCTCCTCGCACACGCACGGCCCGCAACCCCCGTGCGTCCGGGGCCTCCACGACGATGAGAGGGTGGGTGCTCACGAACTCAGGGTGACTGTGTCGGAACGACCGTCTCGGAAGCGACACACCTGAGTGGGACAACATCGCCGAGGCTTGCGTCATCCGGGGCGGGACATGCCCCGGCCGCTGGCCCGAGCTGCTGCATGGCCTGCATGTTGCCGTCCCGCAGCCGCAAAGCCATTGACTGAGCCTGCCCTTTTCCAACGGATTTCCTTGATCCGATAGGCGCGCCTCAGGGTTGCGAGACTCAAGACAAGGGACAATCGGCAATGAGGCAGGCCGAAGGAGCAACCAGCAGGAGATACCCGTCGTGATGACCGGTGACAGTTTCAGCAGCACCTTTTCCATCGAACTGGACAAGTCCCAAGTCGAGACGGTCCAGAGCGTGTCCGGGCTGCAACTGGAACAGGATGTAGTAGAGGTCCGGCAGGTGTCCCCGGCCGGGGAGCTGATCGTGCGCAAGCAGCCGGGTTCAAGAAAGAGCGGCGAGATCACGATCACCCGCGGCATGGACAAGAGCACCGCATTCACCGACTGGATCAAAGCGACGCTGGTCAACACCGGTCTCGACGGCGCCCGGCAGAATATCGCCATCGCTCTGAAGGACGCGAAGTAGCAGACGGTTCGGCGTTTCCACCTCAACAACGCCTGGGCGTCACGCTGGGAAGGCCCCTCATTGGGGGCTTCCGAGTCCGGGACCGCAACCGAGCAGGTAACGATCACCTACGAGGACATCACCGTCGAGTAGGCACGACTGACTCACCGTTCACGCCGCACGGGTCACGAACGAAGCCAAAGGCGCATCGGGTGGGTACAGCGCGGAACCCCTTGAGCGTTGATCGTTCGGTCGACTTGGTTGCGACGCTTGTAGGTCGCGTTGTCGAAGCCGACGGGACGGCCGCCCGCGCTACCACGGCATCCAAGGAACCGCGGACGGGGCCGCGCTTTGGCAGTGCCATTGCAGAGTGCTCAACGGGATTCTGCTTGGGCAGCGGGCCGGCTCGGCACGGATCGGATGAGGCCCTGGGCCGTTCGGGGGGACTGACCTGCAAGATCCACCTTGCCGGTGGGGGCGGGCGACGGCCGCTCGCCCTCATCATCACCCCGGCCAGTGTGGCCATGCTCCTCAGGCGATCCCCGTACTTGAGCAGCTCCGCGTTTCTCGACCAGGAAGCGGACGCGGGCGCCCACGCACTCGGGCCCGACCACCTCGGAGGAGACAAAGCCTATTCGTCCCGCCAGGGCCTACGGCCAGGGGACGGTCACCGTCGCCGCGATCCGGCTCTGGCTTCCCCCGCAGGGCGCAGCCAGATAGCTGGCGGATTCGCCACGGCTTACCGCATGATCGGACGGTTGGCGGAGGTGTACTCGTCCGCGACGTCGAAGACGCTGACACAGCCCGGGCATACCGCCCTACCGAACAGGTAGGAAATTCCGTCGGCGAGCGCCTCCCGTCCATCGCGGACAGCCGTCTCATGCATCCACCTACCGGTTCCGGTTGGTTCCTCGGCGGCCACCGGCCGGAGGTCCCGTCGCTCCACGTCACCCGAGTCCCAGTCCCGGATCGCGGAGTACCGCCCGTAGTCGCCGATGGCGATCGTGACCTCTACGCCACAGTGAGGACAGGTCACCGGATAGAAATCACCCTTGAAGTCACCCAGGACCGCCGCCCAGTGGTACTCCTCCTCGGCCGAAAGCAGGGCACGCAAGGACACGAGATAGTCAGCCGGTCGCGACCGCAGGTGCCGGTCCAGCACTCCCCGGAACTCCGCGATGATGCCGGCGCAGTCCGCCAGGAGATCGTCGCAGCCATAGTGCCCTGCTGCACGCTCGAGAATCTCCCCGCCAGGGCGCGCGCCTCCGCGCTGTGCGGCGCGAGGCGCACCAGGCGCGGCAACGCAGCGAAACTGGCCGGGGACACCAGGTCGTGCTCAAGGACGAGCCGCCATCCCAGCTCCTTCCACGCGTCTGCGTCGTCATCGCGCTCGACCCGCTCCAAGAGTTCCGGAACACGATCAGCCTCGAACCAGCAGTCACGCATCTGTGCCCAATCCACCACTCCGGCATTGAACCCTCCCGAGGTGGCTAGGGGCGAGTCAACATGCGCAGCTCAGGCATGACGGCTCCTCCGGGCGACCCCGTCGAACATGCCCTAGACCCAGTCAGAACCTGCTACCTGGCCATTGCGTGCCTCTGATGGCCGGTGTGCGTGATGCGCCGGGGGGCTTGGGGCCCGGGTTGCTTCTGCGGTAGCGATGGCCCGGGCCGGAGTGTCAGTGGCGGGACGTACGGTCCAGGCATGACTGATCAGTGGTGGGTGGACGTACGTCAGCGGGTTGAGGCGGCTGGTGCAGGGCCTGCGGGCAGCAAGGTCTTCGGAGCATGGGGGCACAAGTGGGTCGTGGAGGACCCGCTCACCCAGGGCGAGCTTGCCGAACTCGAGGCTCAGATCGGCGTGCGACTGCCGGAGGAGTACCGGAACTTCCTGCTTCACGTGGGCGCGGGCGGCGCGGGCCCCGCGTACGGCCTGTTCCCGGTTCGGCGCGTGCAGGGCCGTTGGCGATGGGAGGGCGACGGCGCGGACATGGCTGACCTGTCGAGGCTTGCCGAGCCGTTTCCTGACCAGGGTCCGGACCCGAAGTTGCTAGACGATGTTCTCGCTCAACGTCCCGAGGAAGAGGACTTCGATGACATCGAGGACTTCGACGACGCCATCGAGGCGTGGGACGAGCGGTGGGAGGCCGTCATGTTCGCCCCGGAGCGCACCGCCGGCGCGATCGTGATATCCCACCTGGGCTGCGCCCAAAGAGAGTGGCTGATCATCAGCGGCAGCCACCGCGGCACGATCTGGTCCGACTGCCGGGTGGACGACGTCGACCTCGCCCCGCTCCTCGACGACGACGGTGCACCGGTGAGGTTCGCCCGCTGGTACACCGACTGGTTGGAGAAGGCCGAGCGCACAGCCCTGTCGATACCGTAGGTCGCCCTCCTGTGCTGCTGAGGGTTGTAGTTGGCGAAGCGGTCGAGGTATGGGGTTGTGACCTCGCTTCCGTGATGGCTGCGGCTGGAGGAGGACGCGGGCTCTGAGCAAGGGGGGCGAGCGGGGCTCGGCCGTACATCTGCCGAGCATGCGCGGGGGCCTGAGGCCGAGGCGACAAGTTGTCGAAGTGGCGCTGTCCGTTGACCATGAAGTCGCAGCTTCGCGGATAGGCGTTGGCTCGGACGCTCGCACCGAGGACACCTGCCTGACGGGCGAGCGGCACCTTGCCGCGTCGACAGCCAAGTGGTCCTCGACGGCGATGAGCTGCCGCGAGTTGAGGCTCGTACCCGGCAGCAGAACCTCTTCAAGGTTCTCCACCCGCATATAGAGGGCTCCCCTTGGCAGAACAGCCCTGCACCCAAGGCGGTGCCAGTCCCGGGCGCTGCGGTCGACATGCGGCTCCCAGGGCCCGAGCGGCCGGTTGAGTCGCCCACCCTCGTGACCGGTGCGTGCAGCCGGACTCCTCCCGCCGTCTGCCTGACCCCTGATCGCCTTTCGCGCCCTGCCGAGCGGGAGCTAGTCTTCGGCGCAGCGAGTGACTCACGAGGAGCGAAGACATGGTCGGTCGTCCGAGCACGCGTTGACTTTTGAGGCCGTGAGCGGCCTGTCATCGCGTGCTGCCATTGATGCGCGGCACAGCGAGCCTTCCCTTCCCGCTGCCTGAAATGGTCGGTGCACCCGCCGTGCACCGGTCGGCAGGTCTCGTCTTCGGTCATCCGAGGGGTCCCTGTGCCGTCCTCCTCTTCCGCTGTATCCGATTCCGGTCGACCTGTTCCGTCAAGTCTGTGGCGGGACGGCGACTTCCGCAGTCTCTGGGTGGGCCAGACGGCCTCCCAACTGGGCGAACATGCAAGCCTGGTGGTTCTGCCGCTCTTCGCGGTCCTGACACTCAACGCAGGTGCCGGCCAGCTGGGCGCCCTGCGCGCGGTGGGGCAGGCGCCGATCCTGCTGCTGTCGCTCTTCGCCGGCGCGTGGGTGGACAGATGGCGGGCCCGCACGCTGATGGTGCTGACGGACGCCGGTCGAGCTCTGGTACTGGGCGCCGCCGCCGTGGCCGGCCTCCTCGGTGGGCTCGGCCTGCCCGCGCTGCTCGTGGTCGCCTTCGCCGTAGGAGCTTTGTCCGTGTTCTTCGACGTGGCATACCAGGCGTCGTTGGTACGACTGGTGAAGCGCGATCAGTTGATGCGGGGCAACAGCGCGCTCGAGAGCAGTCGGTCCGCTGCGCAGATCGGTGGTCCTGCCCTTGGCGGTACGTTGGTTTCTGTGCTGTCGGCGCCGATCGCTGCCGCCTTCAGCGCAGTGTTCTTCGCGCTGTCGTTCCTGTCGATACGGCGGATCGGTCGCCGTGAGTCGATCCCGGAAGGCTCGGAACCCCCTCTTCAGGTCTGCCGGCGGATCCATGAGGGCCTCCGCTTTGTCGCCGGCGACACCTCGCTGCGGACCGTGTGTCTCGCATCAGCCGCCTTCCAGTTCTTCTTCGCGGCTGTGATGACCGTCTATCTGCTGTTCCTGCCACGGGACCTGCATCTGTCGGGCACCGCCGTCGGGCTGGCACTCGCGGCGACGGGGCCGGGGGCGCTCCTGGGGTCGCTGCTGGCCGCCCGCCTACCGAGCCGCTTCGGATATGGCGCTGTGGTCGTGTCCGCGACTGCACTCGGCGACGGCGTGTTCCTCTTTGTGCCCGCGCTGCACGGCTCCTCCGCGGTGACGGTTCCCGCGCTCCTCACGGTCAACTTCGTCTTCGGGACCTTCAGCCAGCTGGTGAACGTCACGGTCATGGCCGTCCGGCAGATCGTGACTCCGGACGGCGTGCAAGGCCGCGTGGCCGCGACGATCAACTTTGTCGGCATGGGGCTGACCCCGCTCGGCTCGCTGCTCGGCGGCTTCCTCACGGAAGTGTGGGGAACGCGCACCAGCCTCCTGCTAACAGCCGCAGGCATGCTGCTGTCGCCTGCCCTGATGGCCCGGTCCCCACTCGCCCACCTGGGACGGACGCTTCCCATCCCGCCGCAGACTCCGGACCCGTCTACGTAGCGCGGAACCCGGCATGGCATGCGCATGGGCCATGACCGACTGGCCAATGAACGTGCCAGACACACTAGTGCGCAGAGCGGCACCGGGCTGTGACAGTGCCCGGGGTCACGTGCTGCGTCACGGCTGCGCCCCTGGTCAGGTGGGCTCCAGACCGGGAACCAAGATCGATTGTCAGTGGTGGGTGAGAACGTAGAAGCATCGAGTCGGAATGAGGGGGAGCTGTCATGTCCGGAAGCCAGAACTACATCAATCACGTCGCCCTTGTCCTGGATGCCAGTTCGTCCATGTCGCACCTGAGCCGCAAGGTCGTCGAAGTCGCCGACCAGCAGATCGCCTATCTTGCCCGCCGGTCGAGGGAGCTGGACCAGGAAACCCGCGTCACGGTGTATGTCTTCGCCGACAAGGTGGAGTGCGTCATCTACGACAAGGACGTGCTGCGGATGCCTTCGCTGAAGCAGCTGTATCGGGTCGGCGGGATGACGGCTCTGCTGGCGGCCGCACTGAAGTCGCAGCGGGAGCTGGCGCTGACCGCTCAACTGTACGGTGACCACAGCTTCCTGACGTTCGTGCTCACTGACGGGCAGGAGAACGCGAGTCATCGCTGCCCGGATGCCCCTTCCAAGGATCCTCGCGAACTGGTCGAGGCCGTGGCCGGGATGATCGAGACGCAGGAGGTCAACTGGACGCTGGCTGTCCTCGTGCCGGACCAGATGGGCAAGCGCGAGGCCATGCAGTGCGGTTTCCCGAAGGACAACATCGCCATCTGGGACGCCACGAGCACACAGGGTCTGGAGGAGGCCGGGCAGGTCATCCAGCAGGCCACCGAGAAGTTCATGGTGGGCCGCACCCAGGGCATCCGGGGATCGCGGGCGGTGTTCTCCACGGGTGCGGAGGCGGTCAACGAGGACACCATCAAGGCAGCCGGCCTCCCCCGGCGGATCCGTCGCAGTACCAGCTGATCCCGGTTTCTCGTGACGCGGCGATACGGGACTGGGTCATCGAAAGCGGGCACACGTACCGTACAGGTGGCGCGTTCTACCAGCTGAGCAAGTCGGAGAAGATCCAGGCGCGGAAGCAGATTGCGGTGCTGGAGAAGAAGACGGACCGGGTCTACACGGGGCCCGAGGCGCGAGCCCTGCTCGGGCTGCCGGACGTAGAAGTCCGCGTCAAGCCGGACCACAACGACGACTTCACGATCTTCGTGCAGAGCACCAGCGTGAACCGGAAGCTCGTGGCGAACACACGGCTGCTGCTCATGCTCTGACACCTTGGTGACGCCTCGGAAGCTCCGTCGGGCCCCAGAAGCTGCGTCGTTCCCACTACCCCATCAGCAACGGAGTCGGCGGCCGCGGGCGCGGGGTTGGAGCACTCGGAGCTGGAGCGGTTGGGCTCGGGGGCCGCGGCTTTCGCAGTGCTTGCCGACCAGTTGGCGAGGCTGGCCCGGGTGTGCGCCCGGGCCGAAGGCACCGCTGCTGGAGCGGACCGCTGAGCCGAGGCGTATGGCGGTGCTCACCGCGGTGAAGCGGCTCCTGGAGGTGGAGGCGATCGATGAGGCTCTGGACCTGTTCCAGGTTGGCTCGTGGCCACCGGGCGGATCCGTACGGCGAAGCGCAGGCCCCGGCTGCTGCAGGGCAGGCGTCATGGCCGCCACGGAACCGGGAGCCCCCGTCACTTGTCCGGGGGCGGTGCGGTGGCACCCAGAGTCCGCCGGGCCTCCAGCCATACGCTCTCGAACTCCTCGGCGGAGATCGTGCCGGCGCGCGGTGCGTCCTCCCATCCGGTGAGCCTTCCCTCGGCGACGAGGCCGTACCGCTGCTTGTATCGGCCCATCGTGGCGGCGTCCGCACGCTCCTGATATCGGAGAACCTCCTCCAGAGAGGCAGCGGTCACTGGGGTGCCGTCGTCGGCTCGCAAGTCCACTTGCCGAAGGACCCATCCCTCCTCATCACCTTCGAAGTACTGCCACAGGTCCAGGGCCTCGTCATACGTGCGGATCCACATCACCATGGCACCACGTTCGCGCAGACAACGGGCTGCGTTGGTGCGGCACGCGCGTGACTGTGCACGGATCACCCGTCGCCGGGCACCGGGCGATCTCACCCACACCATCCCCTCATGTCATCTCTGGCTCAACGCGTTAGACGCCCTGGAGACCGTGGGGCTCCCGGCCCCCCGGACCGCCCAACAAGCCGTCCCGCGCCTTCCGCCGCGTGGGTGACGGTGACCCGCTCCCCATGTCCGACAAGCGGCGTTGCCCGCTCATGGACGTCTGGCGCAGGCACCGCCAACTCCACGACGGCGGCCGCCTCCGGTCCGAGGAACCTCGGGCGCTGGAGGAGTGAACGGCTTCTACATACGAGTCCGCGGGCATAGCCGCGGACATGGAAGCGGCCCGCCCTTCAGGAGCACGTCAGAGCCGCGTCAGAATCGCGTCAGAGCGCTCTGCCACCATAAAACACGTGAACGGCACCGCGGGACACCGCAAGGGCCGTGAGCAGGGAGAGGTGCCCGGAGCGGCTTATCGGGGACCAGGGCGACAGCCCGAAGTCGGATCCCATGTGGGTCCACGCAGGTTCGAATCCTGCCCTCTCCGCAACACACCACACCAGCCCACCGGACACCAGACATTGTCCGGATCCGGGCTCTCTCCCGTTGCGCATCGAAGAGCCGACAGGCCGACTCAGGGACTTCGAGCGGACGGTCTCCCGCGCATCCGTAGGCGCCGTCCGGCGTCGAGCGGGGCTCAGTAGGCCGCTGGGTTGCCCTGGTGGGTGAAGGCGGCCCACAGGTGGATCTCGTGCAGGTCGGTGCGGGCGGCCTCGCGGTGCAGCGGGTCGCCCAGGCCGGGCGGGGGCTGGCGGTCCGGGTCGAGCATCCAGAGCTGGGCGGCGCGCAGCGCGTCGGCGGGAGCGAGGTCCTCGCCGGCCAGGAAGTGGTGGAAGACTGCCATCATCAACGCGGTCGCGCTGTCGTTGACGGCCCAGCGGGAACCGACCACGTCGGCCGCACCCCGGGCGACCAGGGCGGTGGAGAGGGTCAGTGCCTCGTCGTGGTCGCCCGTGCTCAGGTCGGTCTCGCAGGCGCTGAGCACGACCAGCGGGCCGCCCGGGCCGGGCGCCGCGGCGTGGTCCAGGATCCGGGCGACGGTCAGTTCGCCGTCGGCCAGCGACAGCGCCGATCGCGTAGGACTCGGGCCGGCCACGCCGTGGCAGGCCACGTGCACGACCGCCGCCTGCCGGCCACCGCCCGGCAGCACGGCCAGGAGGTCGTCGCGGCTGCCCGGCGCGTCCGGCACGCCCTCGGCCGCCACGAACTCGCCATAGCGCCGGGCGTCCGGGTAGCAGGCCGAGCGCAGCGCCTCCGTCTCGATCTCGGCCCACACCAGGCTGAGCTGTGGGTCGGTGACCAGCACCCGGTGCCCGGTGGCGGGCAGCCGGTCGCGGGCGGCGGCCCGCAGGAACTGCGCGCCGGACGGGGCGTAGCTGAACACCGCGTCCTGGCAGGCGTACCGGTATCCCCCCAGCGGGATGTGCTTGCGCGCCGCGTGCCAGGGGACGGCGCCGAGGGGCCCGCACGGGACCAGCACGACCCTCGGCGGCCGGCCGAGAGGTTCCAGGGAGTCGAGGACCGGCCCTACGGCAGCGGGCCAGGCCCAGTCGCACAGCTCGCTCAGCGCCGCCTGCCATTCCGTCTCGGCGGCCTCCCGCGACACGCGCGACGCGTCCGGGTCGGCCGCCTTACGGGAACGGTCGGCGGCTGCGGCGAGGTACCGCTCCAGCTGGTGACTGCCGGGTGAGAGCAGCAGCGGCAGGGCGAGTACGGCCGGTTGGGCGCCGCCCGGGCGCAGGATCAGCGCGCATCCTGGGATGTGCGGGCGAAAGCCCTCTCCGGGGACCAGGTAGACCAGCGCGTCGGCTCCCGAGGCGGCCAGGGCGGCGGTCAGTGTGGCGGCGTCGGGAGTGCCGAGCAACTCCCGTGCGCCGGTGCCGTTTCCCAACCCCAGTGCGGCGAGCGCCTTGCGTCGCAGGCTGCTCGGTAGCTCACCTCCGGGGGCCAGGGCCACCACGGCCGCTGTCCTCGACCGGAGCGGATCCCCCTCGACCGGATGCGCCTCGCCCGCGTCCCCGTCCACCGGGTCCCCCTCGCGCGGCCCCTGCTGGAGTGGGTGCTGCGGTGCCTGTGCCCGCCACCGCTCGGCCAGGTCGGAGTGACCCCGGTCCGCCAGCAGCCGGGGCACGCCGTGTGCGGCCGCGGCCGTCTGGAGCACCAGGGCCCGGCCCAGCTCCAGCGCCTCGACGGCCTCGGCGGGGCGGAGCTCCTCGGCGCATCGCAGGGCCAGCCACAGCACGTGGCCGGTCGTGGCCCGGGCCACCGACAGGGCGTGCTCGGCGCCGAGTTGAAGCAGGACATCGGCGGCCATCAGTTCCAGTGCCTCACGGCGCGTGTCCAGGCTCGCCTTCCAGTCCTCACTCGCGCGCCCGCCACCGGTCACCGCGCTCATCCAATAGGCCGTGGACAGCTCCGTCAGGACCTCCACGCTCAACGGCAGGCCCTGGCCTTCGGCGGCCAGGACGCGGACCCGGCTCAGCTCGGCGATGCACGGGTCCAGCAGGCTGAGGTCACTGCGGTGGGTGGTCGCGCGGAGCATGGCCTGGCCGAGGGCGAGCCGCAGCCGGGCTTCGTCCCAGGGCGACGTCCGCGACGTTTCGATCACTCGATGGACCTCGGCGACGGCGCGGTCGATGACCTCCCGACGAGGGTCGGCCCTGGCCAGTTCGGTCATCAGCTGGGCCCGCACCGTGGGGAAGAACGGTGCGTACAACGGCGGGACCGTGGCCGGATCGATCTCCACCGCCTCCCGCAGGTACCGGGCGGCGGCTCGGAGGTCGGCCTGGTCTCCGGTGCGGCCGGCACGTTCGCCGTGGGCCAGGCCCAGCGTACCGACGATGACGAAGCGTGCGCCCGCGTCGGGTGTGGGCGAGGCGTACCGGTCGCTGAGCGTCTGGATCAGGTCCTCTGTCGCGTGGGCCAGCGCGGCCTGGTCCCGGCTGCGGCGGGCC
Organism: Streptomyces sp. NPDC046727; assembly: GCF_040645635.1. Classification (NCBI taxonomy): domain Bacteria; kingdom Bacillati; phylum Actinomycetota; class Actinomycetes; order Kitasatosporales; family Streptomycetaceae; genus Streptomyces; species Streptomyces sp. NPDC046727. The sequence continues at coordinate 269,703 of NZ_JBEYYR010000005.1, read as the reverse complement.
AGTTGGAATCCGGCCCAGAGGCTGAACAGCGCCTGGACTTCGTCGCGTTCGTCCGTGGCGGACAGCTCCTTGGCCATCGACTGGGCGGCAGCTCCGTCCTGGAGGCTGCCTCCGAGTGTGGCGGCGGTGCCGATGCGATAGGCGAGGAGAGCGGTCAGGAACCGCCGGGCGGTCGCGACATTCGCCCCGTCCGCAGGGAGGGCGTCGATCCACTCCCGGAGCCAAGCCGCGCTGCGCTCCACGCGCGCGATCTCGCCGTTCGACACCCATAGGTTGTCGATCGAGGTGGACAGGATCAGTTCCAGGCTCAGCTCTCGCCGCCAGACCGAACGCGCCGCGGGGTCGGGGTCCGGCCGGATCATGGCCGCGTCCACCTCGCCGAAGTCCAGCGTCTGGGGCATCCGGAGGTTTCCCGCCACCAGCAGGGCCGCGTGGAACTTGGCGACGCGGATCCGCTCGGGTGCGTCCGCCGGCAAGGCGAGCAGCGCCTCCCTCAGTGCCTGCGCGGCGCTGCGGAGGCGTTCGGCGAGCAGACGGGGATCGTGGCCGCCCGATCTGAGCGCGGTGAGCAGCTCGTACAGCGGCGCGAACCGCGGCTGGTCCAGGCCCAGATCCTCCAGTTCCCGGCCGGCGTCCGCCAGGGGGACACGGGGATCGTTCAGGGTGACGCACAGCCACTCCAGGAGGCGTGCGAAACGCACCGCGTCCTGGCGCGCCCAGTCCACCAGCCCCTGGACGGCGTCGGCCGGCGCCTCCTCCACGGGCCCTCCACCGACCGGCCCCGCCGCCTCCTCACCATCGTCGCCCTCCTGGGGCAGAGACGGCACTCCTTCCTCCCCGGGCGGGCCGGGGAGCGAGGAGAGCATGGTCGCGACCTGCTCCATGACGGCCAGCACACTCTCCCTCATCGTCAGGTCCCCGGCGACGATACGGGCGAGAACGTTCAGGGCCTCGGTCAGCTGCTCCCGTAGGGATTCGACCAGGGGCGTCGGCCATGAGCCGTCGCGTGCCTCCGCAGGAATGCCGGGCGGGATGAGCAGATCGGCCAGGCTGCTCCGAGCCTGCATGGCGAGCCGGTCGCTCAGCGGCCTGGCGCGGTCGGTCCACCGCAGATGGCTCAGGACGGCCTCCCGCTCCCGCGGATCGGCGTCCGGTCGGCCCTTGAGCCGCGCCCGCATCAGCAGCCCGAGCCAGGGCACGACAGCCGCCCGGGCCGGATCCTCCGCCGGTAACAGCCTCTCGACGGTGGCCAGATGCTCGGTCACCCACCGCGACGCGGCCAACTGCGGGTTCTTCTGCACGTGGGGCCACAGCTCATGTGCCTGGCGAACTGCGACGGCAGCCCAGGCCCGCAGCCCCGCGACGTCCGCCTCGCCGTGGTCTTGCTGCTTCTCCTCGGCCATGCGTCCCCCCGGCGACCGATGGTCCCTGCCCGCTCCCCGCAATGATCCGCGACCAGGCAGGGATGGTCGCGGATCGAGGACAGGTTAGTGGCTGGTGTCGGAAAGCGGTCAAGCGCCGTGCGGAAAGCGGACGTTGAAAGCCCGGAGCCGGTGCGGATCGGCCATACTCGCGAAGCCCCCGGGCCCCATGCTCGGGGCTGCGTCGGTCGGGCACGTTCGCGTAGGTGGCACAGCAGAGCACACGAAGGAGAGAACCTCGAAGGGGCGGCCCGCCCTCGGCCGCGGAGAAGTCTCAGCCCGGACGTCTCCTTGGTGCGGACGGCGAAGCGCGTACTGATCGGTGGTGTGCTTTGCGAGGGGAACGTACCGGCCGTCCGTGACCTGGGCATGCCTGCTCTTCCCCTGGCCCAGAACAGGCCGGAGTCCCGTCGACCGGGCCGGCCGGGCTCCAGGCACCACGTGATCTGCGATGCGACCGGCGGCCCGCTCGCCGTGAGCCACCCGGGGAAGCCGTAACGACATCGCCCAGCCCATGCCGTTGCTGATGGCCATCGCGCCGATCCGAGGCCGACGGGGCCGACCACGGCGGCGGCCGACTCAGATCCTGGCTGACCGCAGCTACGGCCACGACTGCTACCGCCGCCACCTGTGGGCGCGAGGCATCCAGCCCGTGATTGCCCGCCGGGGCACACAGCAGTGGCTCCCTCGTGACGGGGCGTACTCCTCTCCTGCGTGGCACGGATTGGCTCCAGTGGTCGGCCGGTCGGCTACCAGCGGGCGGTGATTCCGGTGAGGATGAGGTCGATGCCGGCGAGGAACTCATCTCGGTCGTCGTGCTCGCGCAGTTGGCCTGCGACGCTTCGGGTGAACGGGTACTGGTCGGGGTCGAGTTCTTCCCACCTGGTCGCCACGGCGTCCAGGAACTCGGCCCGGTCCGTGCCCGGCTGAACCGCTCTGGTGTGGGCGGCGTTCTGGCCCGCCACTCCGAGGATGTAGCTCATCAGCGCGGAGGCTGCGGTGAACTGAGCGGCTTCGGGCACGTGCAGCGCCTGGACGTGGCGTCCGATGTGTTCGAAGACCCGCAGCATCCGTGGCTGTCCGGGTGTGCGGGCGAGGTACGTGCCGACCCATGGGTGGGCGTCGATGGCGTCGAACACGCCGAGTGCCAGGGCGCGGATGGCTTGCTTCGGCGTCGTGTCGGTGTCGTCATCGGCGACGGTGGTGGTGACGACGGCGTCGATGGCGGCGGCGAGGAGTTCGGTCTTGCCCGTGACGTGCCAGTAGATCGCCCCCGGGCCGGTCGCGAGGCGCTCGGCCAGCGCGCGGAATGTGAGCCCACTCTCGCCCACCGTGTCGAGGAGTTCCACGGCGGCGTTGACTATGCGTTCCCGGGAGAGCGGTTCCTGCCGTCGTTCGGGGCGGCGCGACCTGGTTGCCATGCCTTGATTCTAAACACCTTGGAACACCGTTCCACCTTGACAATCCCTGGAACGCCGTTCCACCCTGGATCTCGAATCCGCTGGAACGGCGTTCCAGGCGTGCCGCCTGCAGGGTGTCCGCCGAGCGGTCCCCGATCAGGAAGGAAGCACCATGACCACTCCGGTCACGATCATCGGCGCGGGACTCGGCGGCCTGACACTCGCCCGCGTCCTCCACGTCCACGGCATCGCGGCGACGGTCTACGAAGCGGAGACGTCGCCGACTGCTCGCACCCAGGGCGGCCTGCTCGACATCCACGAGCACGACGGGCAACTCGCGCTCAAGGCGGCCGGGCTGTTCGAGGAGTTCCTCGCCATCATCCACAAGGGCGCCGAGGCGTCACGGGTGCTCGACAAGGACGGAAAGGTCCTGCTGGACGAGCCCGACGACGGTACCGGCGGTCGTCCGGAGGTGCCCCGCGCCGCCCTCCGGCAGATTCTGCTCGACTCGCTGCCCGCCGGCACGATCCGGTGGGGACGCAAGGTCACCGCGGCACGCGCCCTCGGCGACGGCCGGCACGAGGTGACGTTCGCGGACGGAGCGACCGTGACGGCCGACCTGCTGGTCGGCGCGGACGGGGCATGGTCGAGGGTCCGTCCACTTCTGTCCCCGGCCAAGCCCGAGTACGTCGGCACGTCCTTGATCGAGACCTATCTGTTCGACGCCGACACCCGTCACCCGGCCAGCTCCCGGGTCGTCGGTGACGGCTCGCTCTTCGCGCTCGCCCCCGGCAAGGGGATCGCCGCCCACCGCGAGCCGGACGGCGTCCTGCACACCTATGTGACGATCAGCAAGCCGCAGGAGTGGATAGAGTCCATCGACTTCACCGACGCGGGCATGGCCAGGGCTCGCGTCGCCGCGGAGTTCTACGGCTGGGCCCCGGAACTCACCGCCCTGATCACGGACGGCGAGACCGCCCCGGTCCCGCGCACGATCAACACCCTGCCGATCGAACACCGCTGGGACCGCGTGCCCGGCGTGACACTGCTCGGCGACGCCGCCCACCTGATGCCCCCGTCCGGCGAGGGAGCCAATCTCGCCATGTACGACGGCGCCGAACTCGGCAACGCCCTCGCCGCGCACCGGGACGACATCGAGGCCGCGCTCACCGCGTACGAGGAGGCCCTGTTCCCGCGCAGTGCCGCGGCTGCGGCCGTAGCCTCCCGTATCCACCAGATGTGTCTCGACGACAACGCCCCGCACAGCCTGGTCAACTTCTTCACCGGCCACGGGCAGGTCGGGTGAACCACAACCGCCCCGCGCCGGCGAGACCGGGTGCATCGACACTGTCCGGGCCCCGACGCCGTGATGACGGCCACTGCCCATGAGTGCCCTCCCGGGCGGGGGCCACCCTTCTCCCCCACTGCTTCCGCGCTCACATCGGAGTCCCGAGGCGCCAGTGCAGTGGGGCCTTCCGGATCAGGAGCTTGTGTCCTCCCCGCCGACGGCGTCAGGGAGGAGTGGGGCGGATGCCTGCCCCGCGATGACAGTGACGCCCATGATCTGCTCCAGCCGGTTCAGGAGTGCCGCGGACAACTCCCCACGCGCCTCGTCAGCCGCTTTGAGTGCGCCCTGCAGAACCTCGGCCTGATCGGCGTCCATCGGCTCCCTCCTGATCACCGCCGCTCGGGTCAGTCTCGTCAGGCGGCCAAGCGCCGACAGTACCCGGAGCTGATCGGGGCCGAACGGACCAGAGGGCGCGGAGGGGTAGCCGTAGCCGGTCTGCTGGATCCAGATGCCGTCATGCAGTGCGTGGTCAAGGGCGGACTGCGCGCTGTTGCGGGCGGTGGTCACCGCTTCGTCGAATGCGGTGATGTCCACCAGAAGCCCGAGTTCGAGATCCTGAACGGTCCGCGCCAAGAGATCACGCCAGGTGCGCGTCGTGGTGCGCATGAGGATGATCCGCGTCGTCTCCGCCTCCCTGCGCGCCCTGCCTTCTGTCTTGCCGGCCTCCCTTCGCGCGGCTGCCGACAAATGCAAGGGACCCCAGTAGGCGGCGGCAGCTGTGATGAGTGACCCGCCCAGCGCGCCCAGTAAGCCGTAGACCGTCTCGGACATGGCCTGGTTCTTCCCCTGGGAGGGATGCCGCTATGCAAAACGGACGCTTCTTGATTTGGCCCGGCCACTGGTAGAGGAGGTATGAGCGCGCGGTGGGGGACGCGGGGAACTGCACCTGCGTGAGGGGTGCGCCCCGGCCCCCTTCATCCGTTCGGAGGTCTTCGCGCGACGCGCACGAGTGGCTTCGGGTGCACGGACTCCGCGGCGCGGGGACGCTCAAAGTTACGGCTTCGGCTTCGGCTTCGGCTTCGGCTTCGGCTTCGGGACTGATGGTGAGGGGCGATGATCGTAACGGTGGTGTCGATGCCGGAGGCGACCAGCGAGCGTGCGGGCGTCACGGAGGCACGCCGCCGACTCGACGCCGCCCGGTTCCTCCTCGTCGATGTCGAACTGGCGCAGGAGGGCGCGGAGGAGACCGAGCCGGTGGCCCGGCTGCTCGGGCTGGGGGGCGAGGAGCTGGACTGGTTCGGCCGTACGGACGAGCCCGTCCGTGCCGACTTTCTCGGAGGTCTCCTCGGCCTTGTCGTGCCGGTGGTCCACGACGAGCGGATCGTCCACGTCCACGCGGTGGCGAGCGACCGCTTCCTGGTCACCGCGCACCGGTACCCGGCGGTCCTGGCGGCGCACCTCATGGGAGACCTACGGCGGGAGAAGCCCGACGACTCCGTGGCCGTCCTCTTTCTCATGCTCCAGGAGGCCCTGACGACCTTCCGACGGGCCGCGGTCGCGGCGCTGCTGGAGGTGGAGGAGCTGGAGGACGACATGTTCCAGCAGCGGCGCCCCGAACAGGTGTACCGGCTGGCGCAGCTGCGCCGCCGCTCGGCCCTGCTGCACCACTCGCTTCTCCCGTATGTCCAGGTGGTGGACGAGGTCATCACCCGCAGGCTGATGAGTCGCGACTTCCCGGAGGAGCGGCAACGGCTCGCCCGTGAGTTCCAGCACGCGGCCCGTACGGTGCTCACGACCATCGAGACCCTGCAGGACGCCTCACGTCGGGCGTTCGCCAGCTACTCATCCCTCGTCGCGGGTGAGCAGAACACGGTGATCAACCGGCTGGCCATCGTGTCGGTGATCTTCCTGCCCCTGTCGTTCCTGACCGGGTTCTTCGGCATGAACTTCACTTTCCTGACGGACAAGCTGGAGACCAGGGACGAATTCTGGCTGATCGCCGTGGGACTGCAGGTTGCCGTCCTGTGCAGCTCTCTCTACGCGCTGCACCGCACCCGCATCTGGCGCCGGCTACAGGACGAGGACTAGCCGGTAGGCGCCGGTGCCGTGGGTCTCCTTTCGTGGCGGGTCGGGCGGTGTCTGGATCGGTCGTGGGACTGGTGGGGGACGTAGGAGGGCCGTAGGAGCCGTTGCCCAGCCGCAACGGCATGGGTGACGTCGGCTCCGTCCGTGCCCGCAACCGGGTCCAGGCCCTGTACGTGCGGCGCCAGCGCCAGGCGGGGCAGCATCAGCGTCATGAACGACGGCGACGCCTCGGTGCCGGTGTCGTCCCCGATCCGGGCTATGCCGGTTTTCGTCTCAGGGAGCGGGCGCAGGACTGCGAGGTAGTGGTGGTTGACCGCCGCACGGACGGCTGTGCGTGCGGCAGGTCGGATTCGAGGCTGGCCGACACGATGGTCCGATCCAATGTGTGACCGCGAGCCATCTGACCCCTTGTCACAAGAGGGATGAGCCATGTCCGCCTACGGTCACGACTACCGCGCGCGTCATCGGCGCCGGGTCCGCTGGCATCACCGCGGTGAAGGTGCTCGCCGAGCCAGGCATCAGAGTCGGCTGCGCCGAGCTGTCCGGCAAGCTCGGCGGCAACTGGGTCTGGGGCAACAGCAACGGGTGTCGGCCGCGTGCAAGTCGCTACACATCGACACGCCCCTGGAGCGCATGGAATTCAGCGACATTCTCAATACCGTCGCAGTGCCCGACTTCGCACGGCGCGACCCGATTGCCGCGTACGTGCGATACATCGCATCCGGGGACCGCATCCGCTTTCGCACCGGTGTTAAGCATGTACAGCCCGGGACGCCCAGGGTCGGCGCGATCAGCACCGACCTGGTTGCCATCGAGGCCCGTAAGGCCCTGAAGAGCGCAGCGGCCGAGCCGGAGGACGACCCGGCCGACGAGCCGCTCGACCATGGCGACGGTGGTGGTCAGGGCGCCGCCGACGACGGCGCGAAGGTGACCTCCCTGCATACCGAGCGGCTGCCTGCCGACCTGCGGCCCGGGCTGCCGGACACGAGCAAGTACGACCGGCTGCTCAAGCCGGTTGCCACCACGACGAGTACGGCGGCGACGCCGAAGAAGAGCACCAGCGCATGAATCCCACCGCCACCGCCGAGCAGCACGCGGTCGAAGTCCCGGCCACCAGGAGACCGCTGCCCGGCGACCCGGAGGACGCCGCGATCGACGAACTCTGCCGGGGCCTCAGGTTGCCGGCCCTGCACGAGCCGTTCATCGAGGTGGCCACCATCGCCCGCCGCGAGCAAGTGACCTACGAGCAGTTCCTGCTGGACCTGTTGCAGCTCGAACGCGATGACCGGGAACTTCGCCGCCAGCAGCCTGATCAGGGCCGCACGGTTTCCCCGCCCCAAGCGGCTGGAGGACTTCCGGTTCGAGAAGAACCCCTACGCCTCACCCGAGATCATCGGCGAGCTGAAGAGCCCGGCCCGGTCCAGGAGGGCCGTCCTCCGGTCCTGATCGGCGACAGCGGCACGGGGCAAGAGCCACCTGCTGATCGGGATCGGCGCGGCCATCGCCGACCGGATCGCCTTCCGCTGCACACTGATCCGGACCGGCACCGACTCCTACCAGTTCCAGGCCACCGAGGAGGAACGCGGCACCAAGAACGCCCCGTGACTTTGTCCTCGAACGTCCGGTCCGATCAGTTCAGCAGGGCAGCCGTGAACGTCTCGCGGTGGTCCACCAGCCATGTCTGCATACGGTCCCAGCGTTCCCATCCACCACGCTCGGCCAACGCCTGGAGATAGACGGGATCACCGTCGGCCACGCGGCGGGCGACGAAGGCCCGGCAAACCTCCGTGGCCTGCTCGATGACGCCGGGCAACTCGACGCGGTCCCCCGCCGAGAGGCCGTAGCTGTCGGCAAGAATCCGCAGCCGTGCGGGTGCATCCAGCCCGGAGGGGTGGAGAGCGGCCGCGGATCCGGGATCCAGCATGGGCACCCAATAGCGGGCGGTCATGGCGATGTCCCAGAGGGGACGGCCCGGGGCCGCCAAGTCGAAATCGATCAGGGCAGCGGCACGACCGTCGCGGAAGACGACGTTGTCCGGGCACACATCGTTGTGGCACAACATCGTTCCCCCCTCCGGGTCGGCCAGGTCCCGGGGCCACTCGGCACGGGTGTCGACCGCGACGGCCGCGCTGGTGTCATGCAGACGCCGCAGCAGGCTCCCCACCGATTCGAGGGCAGAACTCGTCATCGCCCAGTCCGGGAACGGCGGCAGAGGCACGTCGCCGGGGATGAAGGTCAGCTGCTCGCGGCCATCCGCGGTGAGACCGACAGGAGCCGGCGCCGCGTCGAAGCCGTGCTCCTTCAGCGCAAGGAGATAGGTATGCAGAGCGCGCGCGTTGCGCGGCGCCGGGCGCTCAACCAACGCACCCCGGCGGAAGACCGCCCCCGCGTTCGCCATCCCGCCGACCAGCGCCTCGCCCTCAGCCGTCATGACGATCACGCTACCGCCAGATCAACTCCGCGCGAGGCGGTCCGCTAACAACGGCTGACATAATGAGCTGAGTTGTCGGTGGGTGATCAGGCAGCAGGCGAGTTTGAGGAACGTTTCGTGGGATGTCGGCCAGGCGTTCCCAGCGGATCCGTAGGCGCCGGAAGCCGTGCAGCCAGGCGAAGCTTCTTTCGATCACCCAGCGGTAGGTGCCCAGGCCGGTGCCATGTCGTGTCCCGCGGCGGGCGATGGCGGGCATGATGCCGCGTTTGCGGCCTGGTCGCGGTAGATGTCGTGGTCGTAGCCGCGGTCGGCGAAGAGCGAGTCGGGTCTGCGACGCGGACGGCCGATGCGGCCACGGACCGGCCGGATCGCGTCGAGCAGGGGCAGGAGCTGGGTGACGTCGTTGCGGTTGCCGCCGGTCAGCAGGACGGCAAGCGGGGCGCCGTGTCCAGTCCCGCAAGCGGCGCCAGCAGGTCATGCCCGAGCCGAACGCTCAACTCCCGCCCGAGACACGGCAACCAGCGGCGATCCACCTCATTGTGTCAGCCGTTGTCATTGAGGTGGGCATCTCCGAAAGCCCTGACGGTGCCGAATACATCACGACAGATTTCGCAGGGTGAGATACCAGTGCCCTACGCCCAGCAGCCGTTGACCGTGGCGGCCAGGCCGTCGAGGGCGTCCTTGGTGGCGGCCGGAGCGGCTGTGGAGCCGTTTTCTATGAAGGAGAAGACCTTCCAGCGGCCGTCCTTGGCCTTCGTCAGTCCGCTGAGGCCGAGGGCGCCGGTGAGGGTGCCGGTCTTGGCCTTGACCTTGCCGACGGCGCACTGGGAATGAGCGGTGTCGAAGCGGCCCCACTCGGGTCCGAGGGTGCTGCCCGCCTCACCTGCCACGGGCAGTCCGTCCACGAGGTATCTCAGGGTGGTGCTGTGGCGCGGGTCGGCGGCGACGTCGAGGATGTCGGCGAGGGTCCGCGCCGGGATGCGGTTGGCGCGGGAGAGGCCGCTGCCGTCGTGGATCACGAAGTGGTCCAGGGAGACGCCGTAGTGGGTGAGCACCGCGCGTACGGCCGCCGTGCCGCCCTCGAAGGTGGCCGGATGGCCGGAGGCGAGTGCGGTCATCCTCAGCAGTGTCTCGGCGACGTCGTTGTCACTCACCTTGAGCATGTGCTTCACGATGACGGACAGCGGGTCGGACCGGTGCCGGGCCACGGGAACGTCTCCGGTGCCGGCGGCGCCGCGGGTGACCTGTCCGGTGACGGTGACGCCCTGGTCCGTGAGTGACTGCGCGAAGGATCGTCCGGCGTCCAGGGCGGTGTCCGTGACCTTGTGGCCGTCCACCACCAGGGCCCGCACCGGGGCAACGGTGTCCGGGTAGTAGCCGGTGTTCCAGCCCGTGGCGAGCGTGGGCTTGGGGAAGAGGCTGTCGTCGACCCGGACCTTCACCGAGGTGAGACCCGCGTTGCGCAGCCCCGCGGCCGCCGTCTTGGCGAGCGCGGCGAGGTCGGCGGTGGTCAGTGTGCGGTCCCCTCCCCCGACCAGGGTGAGGGTGCCGCCACCGTAGACGACCTGCGTGGTGAACCGGTGGCCGGGGCCGAGGACCGTCAACGCGGCGGCGGCTGTGCCGAGTTTGGTGTTGGAGGCGGGCATCAGAGCGGTGGTCGCGTGATGACCCCAGACGGTTTTGCCGGACCCGGCGTCTATGACGACACCGCTGAGCGTGTTGCCCAGCCGAGTGTCCTGAGCGCGTCCGTTGAGGTTCTTCGCGATCTTCTGCTCGGCGGAATCGAGTGCGGCGACCTTGGCCACGGGCTTGTCCGCGGCGAACGCCGACGGGGCGGCCAGGATCGACCCGGCGACGGGGGCGGTCAGCGCGACGAGGGTCGCTCGGCGGAGCGACGGACTGGGAGTTCTGGTCTTGCGGTGCCGTCCACGCGCGTTGGCCACGGAGGGGGATCTGAGCATGCGAGAACCTCGGTGCGCTGTACGGGGACGGGATGTCTGCTGTGGATCTTGGAGACGAGACTAACGACGAGGTTTTAGCTCGGGATGGCTGTTCGGTAAAAAGATCACCAGGTGGCCTCGGGGGCCACAGCCGAGAGTGTCCTCGCTCCCCTGCCGGGAACGAGGACACTTTCGTTCGGGTGATTGCACGTCCACGAAGTCGCCGGCTGCCGTGACGGCCGGGTGGTGGAGGTGTCTGCGAAGCCTGCCAGTCCGGCGACGGCCGTGAGTACGGCAAAGGCAGCGCGCTTGCGCATGTACCTCCGCACGGTGCCACTCTGATCCCCCGGTTACATCGAAATGGCTCAGGCACAGTCGTCACAGACTGTCCGCAGTGTCCGGCGCGCCTGTCTGCTCAAACGTCACCCGGACGTCGGCGGCCGTGACGGTGTCCGGGGCGCGCGAGTTCGCCGGTCGCTGTGGCGGTACCGTATGCGGCAGTCGATCGCGCGTTCTACGATCGCCGACCAACAAGGGGGTTTCATGGAACAACGCCGCCCGCGCCATCTTCGTAGAGAGATCGCCAGGACGATCGGCTCGGCGGGTGTGCTGGCTCTCGCTCTGGGTGTGGGGACGTCACCGGCGACGGCCGCCGGGAAGACGTCCGACAGGCCTGCGGCCGCCTCGGCCGGCCAGCCCGACGCGAAGGCACCCTGGGCGCCTGAGAACGACGAACTGCCGCTGCACCACAAGCCCGTACACCCTGAGGCGCTCACGTCCGCCCGCACGGCCGGGTCCGGTCTCCAGCTCACCATGCCTGCGCCGACCGGGCCGAACAGCGTGGGCATGGTCGGTCTGCACCTCGTCGACTCGTCCCGTACGGATCCTTACGTGGGTGGCAAGCGCGAGCTGATGGTGTCGCTCTTCTACCCGGCCACCGCCACGTCCGGGCACTACCAGGCGCCGTGGATGCCGTCGATCTCCGGCGCCCACTTCCTCGGCACGCGCGGGCTGTCGCCGCAGCAGGTGACCCTGCCGAAGACCGCGGGCCATGTCCTCGCCCCGGTGAAGACCTCACTCGGCAAGCTGCCCGTCCTGCTGTACTCGACCGGGCTGCACTCGGACCGTGCGATGGGCACCGCGCTCGCCCAGGACCTCGCCAGCCGCGGCTACCTCGTCGTCATCGTGGACCACACCCACGACGCCAACGAGGTGCAGTTCCCCGCCAACCGGCTCGAGCTCAACAGGATGCCGTCGGGCGCCCACTCCTCCGACACGCTCAAGGTGCGTGCGGCCGACATCAAGTTCGTCATCAACGGGCTCGGCAAGATCGCCAGTGGCGGCAACCCGGACGCCGGCAAGGCGACGCTTCCCTCCGGGCTGTCGAAGTCGGTGGACACCTCCCGTATCGGGATGTTCGGCTGGTCGCTGGGCGGCGCGGCGGTGGACACCGCCATGCAGCTCGACAAGCGGATCAAAGCCGGTGCCAACCTGGACGGCCAGTTCTTCGGGACGGCGCCGAGCAAGGACCTGGACCGCCCCTTCATGCTCTTCAGCTCCGGCTACCACAACCGCAACAACGACTCGTCGTGGCGCACGCTGTGGTCGCATCTGAAGGGGTACAAGGTCGACATCAAGCTGAAGGGCTCGGCACACCTGTCGTTCAGCGACAACGAGTGGTTGGTGCCGCAGTGGGCGCGCCTGCTCGGGATCTCCCAGGACCAGATCCAGAAGCAGTACGGCACGATCGCCCCGGACCGGGCGGTGCAGGTCCAGCGCGTCTATCTCGCCGCCTTCTTCGACCAGGAGCTGCGTCACAAGCACAGCACCCTGCTCGACGGGCCTGCCGGCAAGTACCCGGAAATCTCTTTCGTCCCCTGACGGGACAGCTGACCGGACCCCCGAAGGGCCGGCCCGTTCGCGGGTCCGCCCTTCGGCCGTGGGGGTCCCGCATGTGTCGGCGCCGCGCAGAGTTCCGCTGTCACGTACGCCACACGGAACGAGTATGTGATGGTTTTGCGAGCGCCGGGGGCTAAGATGATTGTCTTGTCGAACATTTGGGCGCTCGGCGCCAGTTGAGGAAGGATCCGCTCCCCTGTCCTCCGCATCCCGGGCGCCGCGCCGGCACCGCACTCGCCGCCGCGCCGATATGCCGATGCTTGGCGGGGTGCGCCCGCCGATAGCCTCACTCGTCGTACTCCTGCTGGTGGTCGCCGCCCTGACCGTGATCGGCCTCGACGGCGTCCACACCACGGGCATCCCGCAGGCCGTGCTGAACGGCGAGCAGCAGATCGCCGCGGACACCGCGGTGTCGATGCGCACCGCGATCGAAGCCGAGGCGGGCACGGTACGGCGTAAGGCCCACGCGTACCCGGCGACGAGCACATCGACCCCCACGACCGCGCTCAAAGCGCTGACCTCTGCCAGGAAGGCGTTCCTCGGCCGTGCGCTGCTCGACGCGCGCACCGGCAAACTGCTGGCGACCGGCGGCAGGACCGTGCCACTGGCCGGGGTGGACGTCGCCAGGACGGCATCCGGGCACGGGGAGATCCCGCCCCGGCTGGTGACGTCGAGTGGCACGCGGGAAATGCTGTACTTCGCCAGGGTCACGCTGCCCGCGCAGCAGGACGACCCCGACCAGGACCAGTACCAGGCGCAGAGCGGGCCCGAGCGGCAGTGGCTGCTGGTGGTCTCCGAGGCGCTCCCCACCCTCGCGGCGTACGGCGACGGACGCACCGCGGAAGCGCTGGACGCGAGCGGCACGGTGCTCGCCACCGCAGTCCGTGGCAAGGCCTCGCCGGCCGCCGCCCACAGCGGTCTGTCCGCGGCGGCGACCCGCGCGGCGAACAGGTCGGGCAGTGACGCCGACGCCTCGGGAAGCCTGCTGGGCGCCGCCACCGGCAGCCGGCGCACCGTGGCCGGCTGGGCCCAGGTCGCCTCGACGACCGGTCCGGGCGTAACCGACGACCTCGGCCTGGTGGTGCTCACCTCCCGCACGGTGCCCGTCACGACCACCGCCGCCGACTACTCGCGTTTCGCGCTCGAGGCAGCCGGGGCCCTGGCCGTGGTCGCGCTGCTGCTCGGGCTGGCGCTGTACTTCTTCGTGCAGCAGCCACTGCTGCGGCTGTATCTGTCCGCCGGCCGCCTGGCCCGGGGCGCGACCGGGGGCAGGCCGACCGCGTTGGAGGAGTTGTCCAGGCCGGTTCCGGTGCACGGCTTCGGGGAGTTGGCCCGGATCGGGCGGGCACTGGACTCACTGCGCGGGCAACTGCTCGGCGAGAGCGGCCCCCAGGAGTTCCCGGCCCGGCGCGGGCCGGGCTACCGGGCGCTGGCCATGGTCTGCCTGGTGGTCGTGGCCTGCTGGGCGGTTCCGATGATCTTCATGCTGAACCGGGCGGACATCGCGACCGCGGTTCCGGCTCCGGTCCTCGCCGACCAGCAGGCGCGCACCGAGATCGCGACGCATCGGATCCGGCAGTCCCTCGACCAGTCGTACACCGACCTGAGCGACGCGGCCGCGAGTCTGGCGGGCAGGAGCCGGGACGCCCAGACCGAGGTGCTGCGGCAGTCGCTCGCGGACCACAAGCAGTACCGCTCGCTGTATCTCCTGGACCGCTCGGGGGGCATCACGCTGAGGGTGGGCGGCACACCGCTGCGGACCCTCGTCCACGTGCCCCGCGGCGGCGGGATCACCACCGTCAACACCTCGGGCCGGATCCCGGCGATCGCCGCCTACGCCCAGGTCCGGGCCGTCAAGGGCAAGGCCCCGGCGGCCGGGGTGGTGCTGTTCGGCGAGATCGACGTGAAGGCGCTCAACTCCATTCTGCCCAGGCCGAAGCTGGGCAGCGTCTGGGTGACGGACGGCCATGACAGGGTGCTGGCGGCGAGCGTGGGCTACCGCGCCTTCCAGTCGCTGCCCGACTCCGGCCTGACCCGTCTCGTCCGCACCACCCAGGGCGCCCCGGGCACCACGGGCACCGCCGCGTCGGCGGTGCACGGCACCTCCTCCGGACCATCGGTCGACGCCGCCGCGCCGCTCGCGCAGAGCGGCCCGACGGCCCACCTCGGCTGGCACGTGGTGACCGCGGAGCCCGCGGCTGCGCTCCAGATCCCCGCCGTGCAGGCCGAGCAGCGCACCATGCTCGCCGGCATCCTGGGCCTCGCCGTGGGCGCGGCCTGCCTGGGCTGGCTGCACGTCGTGGTGATCCGGCCGCTGCGCGCGGTGGCCGTGCTCGTCGAGCGGCTCGCGGGCGGTGACCGCCGCACCGTGCTGCATCCGGTCAACCACGACGAGATCGGCTCGGTCACCCGCGGCCTGGAGCTGGTGCGCCAGACCCTGGCGGAACACGACCGGGCGGCCAGGTCCGGCCACGCCGCCGGGCCGCCGCGGTCCCTGCGTGAGAACACCCTCCAGCGGTAGAAGGACGGAATCGGCGTGCTCTTCCTCTATGTCATCGTCCTGCTGTGCTGCGCCGGACTGTGGATCGCCGGAGCCCTGGAACAGCGGCGGCACTTCGACTCGCTGGAACAGATACCCACGCGGGTGCTGGTCAACGGCATCCGCGGCAAGAGTTCGATCACCCGGCTGTGCGCGGGCGCGCTGCGTGGTGGCGGCCTGGTCACGGTGGCCAAGACCACCGGCACCGCGGCCCGGTTCATCCATCCGGATGCCACCGAGGAGCCGATCTACCGCAAGTTCAACATCTCCAACATCGTCGAGCAGATCGGCATCGTACGGCGGGCGGCGACCTACCGGCCGGACGCGCTGGTGATCGAGTGCATGGCGGTGATGCCCGCGCTTCAGGAGATCAACCAGGAGAAGCTGATCCGTTCCACGATCGGCGTGCTCTGCAACGTCCGCGAGGACCATCTGGAGGAGATGGGGCCGACCCTTGACGACGTCGCCCGCTCGCTCTCCCGCTCGATGCCGGTGGGCGGGGTGTGCGTGACGGCGGAGAAGGACCGGCTGCACATCCTCCAGGAGGAGGCCGACAAGCGGAACTGCTGGCTGATCGCGGTAGATCCTGAGTCGGTGACCGACGCCGAACTACGCGGCTTCAGCTGGTTCACCTTCAAGGAGAACGTGGCGATCGCGCTCGCCGTCGCCGAGCTGCTCGGCATCGAGCGGCAGACCGCGATGCAGGGCATGTGGGACGCGCCGCCCGACCCGGGCGTGCTGTCCGTGGAGCGCTATATCACCCCCGAGGGCAAGCGGCTGCGGTTCGCCAACGTCTTCGCGGCCAACGATCCCGAGTCGACGCTGATGAACGTCAAGCAGCTGGAGGATCTGGGCGCGATCAAACGGCCGATCGGCGTGGTCATCAACTGCCGCCCGGACCGGGTGGAGCGCAACGGCCAGATGGGCACGATCGTCCCCGACCTCGCCGCCGAGACGGTGTTCCTGATCGGCCACCCGACCAGGAGCGCCGCCGATGCGATACCGGCCGGCTTCACCGGGCGGGTGGTGGATCTCGGCGGCGACCGCCGGGACCCCGAGGAGCTGACCGCGGCGATCCTCGCGGAACTCGGCCCGGACTCCTCGCTGGTGGCGATCGGCAACATCCACGGCCAGGGCGAGCTCTTCCTGGAATGCCTGGCCGAGCTGCCGCTGGACGACTCCGAGGACCCCTTCGACGCCGTTCCCCACGGCGACGGCCTGGACCAGGAGACCATGCAGATCGCCCTGCCCCGGCCGCGGGTCTCGGTGGCCCGGCCGCCCGAGCCGGAGCCGTACAGCTGGGTGGCACCGCTGGAGACACCGACGTACGCCTTCCGCATCCCGGATCAGCGCGAGCTCGCCCGCCGGGCCGCCGCCCGCCAGGGCCGGTCCGACGACCGGAGCACCGCGGACGACCAGCACCACTCCGACGACCAGTACCAGTTCACGAGGAACCCGTGATCCCCGCCAATCTCAACGCACAGACCGCCGCGCTCGGGATCGCCCTCGGGCTGATCTTCTCGCTCGTCTGCTATCTGACCACCAACCTCTCCCCCGGGGGGATGATCACCCCCGGCTGGATCGCCCTCACGCTCGTCACCGACGTGCGGATGGCCGGGCTGATGGTCGCTGTGGCGACGGGAACGTACTTCCTGACGAAGCTGGTGCAGCGCACGGTGATTCTCTACGGCAAGCGGCTGTTCGCCGCCGTCGTGCTGTGCGCGGTGCTGATGCAGACCACCGTGATGCTCGCCCTCAGCCACGAGTTTCCGCTGCTGTACACGTCACAGACCCTTGGCTTCATCGTCCCCGGACTGATCTCCTACCAGATGGCCCGCCAGCCGCTGGCGGCCACGGTCATATCGACCACCGCGGTGACCCTGGCCACGTACGTGGTGCTGGTCACCGGTCTGCTGATCGGGGCGCTGCCGACCGGCTGACCCGCTCACCATCCGCTCACCTCACAGTTCAAGGAGGATCGCTCATGCACTCCGCACACGACGGCAGGCGAAGCGGCCCGACTCGCCGCGCCGTGTTCCGGACGATCGCGGGCGTGGCGGCCGCCGGTGCCGCGGGCGGGTTCGCCTGGGACCGCTTCGGGCAGGGCAGCGACGACTCCGGCGGTACGGCCGCCGACCCGAGCGCCCGGGCCACCGGGCCCCACACCTTCGAGCGGCTGTCCGCCCCCGACCGCACCGTGGTCCGGGCCGGCGACGGCGGCACGCTCGCCACTTTCACCGACGGCGCCCGTACGGCCGTACTCACCGGGCCCAGCCGCACCTTCAGCGAGCCGCGCACCACCGAGGCCAAGGTGACCACGGACGCCTGGGTGCGGGTACTGCCGCACGCGTGGCAGCGGGGCACGGAGAAGTCCGCCTGGTTCAAGAGCTGGTTCAAGAAGGCGCTCGTCGACAGCAGCCCGGACGTCTTCGCCGTGGCGTTCCAGTACAGCAGCGCCGGGGCACCCGACAAGCGCAACGCCAAGGGCGTGCGCTACGCGGGCACCGCGCACTTCGGCCCGCGCAACTCCGCGGTCAAGAACCCGCTGGACTTCGCCTACTACGACGAGCAGTCCGACTTCTACGACTATCTGGGCATCGACTGGACCTTCCCCGACGGCACGCGCGCGCAGCCGGAACAGGCCCGGTACGGCGATGTCGACTGCTCCGGCTTCCAGCGTCTGGTGTGGGGCTACCGCATGGGCATCCCCATGCACAACACCAACACCAAGGGCCCCGGTCTGCCGCGCCGCGCCTTCGCCATCGCCGCCTACGGTCCCGGCCACATGGTGATCCCCCACACCGGCACGAAGCAGGCCACCGACCTGGACGTCCTGCAACCCGGCGATCTGGTCTTCTTCGCCATCATCAAGGACAAGCCGGACTTCATCGACCATGTCGGCATGTACATGGGCCTCGACGACCAGGGTCGGCACCGCTTCTACTCCAGCCGCTCCGCCGCCAACGGTCCCACGCTGGGCGACCTGTCGGGCCACGCGCTGCTGGACGGCACCGACTTCTACGCCCGCGGTTTCCGGGCGGCCCGCCGCCTGTGACTCCGCCGCGTGTGATGTCGCCGCGTGTGATGTCGCCGCGTGTGCACCGCCGCCTCACCTGACCTGCTGATCCGAGGACCACTGCCATGACCGCCATCCCCGCCGCCCAGCCCACCGGAGCGCAGCGAGGCCGTCCGGCGGCGAACAGCCGCTCCGACCGGCCGGAGGACGCCCCGCGCTGGGAGCGCCCGGCACTCGCCGCGGTGCTGGCCGTCGCCACGGGGCTGTACTCCTGGGGCATCGGGCACGCCGCGCTCCACCCCTTCTACGGTGCGGCGATACGCTCGATGGCCAGCAGCTGGCGGGCGTTCTTCTTCGGCGGGCTCGACGCCGCCGGCTCGATCAGCATCGACAAGCTGCCCGGCGCCTTCTGGCCCGACGCCGTCTCCGTCTGGCTCTTCGGCCCGCACACCTGGGCGGCCGCGCTTCCGCAGGTCGTCGAGGGCGTGCTCACCGTATGGCTGTTGCACCGGATCGTACGGGCCTGGGCCGGTCCGTTCGCCGCGCTGATCGCTGCGCTGGTGCTCACCCTCACGCCGGTCACCGTGGCGCTCAACCGGGCCACCATCCCGGACACCGCGCTCACTCTGCTCCTGGTGGCGGCCGCCGGAGCGCTTCAGAAGGCGGTGCGCACCGAGCGGCTGCTACCGATGATCACCTGCGGGATCTGGGTCGGACTCGCCTTCCAGGCGAAGATGCTTCAGGCGTGGCTGGTACTGCCGGTCTTCGCCGCGGTGTACCAACTCGTCGCTCCCGGAAAGCCGTTGCACCGGGCTGTGCGCGTCCTGGTGGGCGGGGCGGTCGCGCTGGCGGTCTCCTGCTCCTGGATGCTGATCGCCTCGGCGACACCGGCCGCCAACCGCCCGTACCTCGACGGAACGTCCGACAACGATCCGTTCGCCCTGGTCTTCGGCTACAACGGCCTGAGCCGCTTCGGCAGCGATCCCACCGCGTTCGGCGCCGTCGCCGGCACCGCCGCCAGCCGCACCACCGGCAACACCGGCTGGGACATGCTGATCAACCAAACGGTCGGCCCGCAGGTCGCCTGGTTCCTGCCGCTCGCCGTGCTCGCCGCGGTCCTGGGCGTCGCCCGGCGCGCCGGGCGACCGCGAACCGACCTGCCGCGCGCGGGATTTCTGCTGTGGGGTGGCTGGCTGGCCGTGCACGCCCTGGTGTTCAGCGTCTCCAACGGCAACCACGCCTACTACACGGCCGTCATCGCCCCGGCGCTCGCCGCGCTGGCCGGCGGCGGCCTCGCGCTGTTCCGCGCGGAGTACGAGGCGAAGTACGCGCCGGAGCGGGAGGCGGAGCGCAAGCCGGAGCCGGCGACGGAGCACGAGAGGGAGCGGAAGGCGGAGCGCGAGACGGAGCTGGAGACGACGTACGCGCTGAGGCTGCCGACGACGTACGCGCCGGAGCGGGACACGACGTACACGCCGGAGCGGAAGGCGGAGCACGAGACGGAGCCGGATGCGGAGCACGAGGCCGCCGGCCGGCGGCACCTGGTGCTGCCGGCGGCGATCGCGCTGACGGCGGCGTGGGCGCTGATGCTCGACTGGCCGACCCGGTTCGTTTCCTGGCTGCTGCCGGTCGCCGTGATGCTCGCGCTGTGCGGCGTGGTCGGACTGTGGAGCCGCGGACCGCGCACCTCCCCGCGGATGGTCCATGCCGCCCTCGCCGCCGGGATCGCGGCCACCCTGGTCGTACCGGCCGGCTGGGCCGTCTCCGGCCTCGAACCGCTCTACGCGGGCGCGACCACCTCGCCGATGACCGGTCCCGTCGGCAAGTCGTACAACGAGCATCCCCATCACGCTCCGCGCAGGATAGGACTCGACCGGCCCAGCGCCCGCGACACCGCCCTGCTCGACTACCTCACCAAACACCGCCGCGGCGAGAAGTACCTGCTCGCCACCCAGGCCGCCTACACCGCCGAGCCGCTGCTGCGCGCGAAGTCCGAGCCCATCCTCGTCATGGGCGGCTTCACCGGCAACACCCCCTTCCCGAGCGCCCGGCAGCTCAGCAGCCTGGTCGCCGCCCACCAGTTGCGCTATGCGCTGCTCACCACCCGGCGCCCCACCACTCCCGCAACCACCTGGGTGAAGTCCCACTGCACCCACGTCCGGCCCACCGCCTACGGCCTCCGCACCGACGGCAGCTTCGCCCTCTACGACTGCGCCGCCCGGAGGTGAGGCGACGGCCCACCTTCTGTGCACGGTCCCGTCGGCTCCAGCGTGTGAGGCATGACAGTGATGTGCCGAGCCTGCGGGAGTCCGATCGGGAGTGGTGGCGGCCGGTCGGCGTGCCCGTGCGGGAGCTGATATCCGTGCTTCGACGGCGACGAGGTCGACTTCACGGACGGACGGCGGGTGCCGGCCGACCTGGTGGTGTTCTGCACCAGCTACAAGATCACCTTCCCGTTCTCGACCGGAGTTTCTTGACCCGTCCCAGGACAACGAGATCCGTCTGCATCGCCACGTCTTCCACACCGAGGCGCCCGGCCTGCACTTCGTCGAGCTCGTGCAGCCTCTCGGCGCGACCGTGCCGATCGCGGAACGCCAGGCCCGGCTCATTTCCGATCATCTGCCGGGCCGCTACCGGCCGCCCGGGCATGCCGCTTTGGTCCTGGGGATCGTCGCGCACCGTATGGCGATCCAAGGCGCTACGTCGCCTCCGAACGCCGCACCATCCACGTCGACTTGGATGACTACATGCGTGATCTGCGCGTTGAGCGTCGCCCGTGGTGCCCGGCGTCACCCCGCGGGCGGCACCGCTGTCGACCGTCCGGTGGTCAGCGCAGCCGCACCCCGCGCCCGCGAGGACGGCTATCCTCAAGCCGATCAACCGTGTTCCATGAGCAGGAGGTTGAAGGTCCTGATGACAGTGTCGTCTCGTGACTCGATGCTGGAGCTGTTGTCGGCATACGGTCCGGATCCGGACCACGCGGAGGCGATGATGCTCTACGGCCGGCTGGTCGGAACGTGGAACATCAGCAACCGGTACCGGTTTGGGGATGGTCAGTGGCGGACAGCGGCGGGCGAGTGGCGTTTCGGCTGGGCACTGGGCGGGCGGGTGGTGCAGGATGTGCTCTTCTGCCCGGAGTTCCACGACCGGTACCCCGGCACCACCATCCGCATGTACGACGTCACGACCGGGCTGTGGCAGATCACGTGGATCTCACCGAAGCTTCCCTCGTACTTCTCCCAGGTCGGTCGGCCTGACGGTGCCGGCGGGATGATCCAGGAGGGCACCGACTCCCAGGGCACACGCTCGCGGTGGACGTTCACCGACGTCACGCCGACGTCGTTCCACTGGCAGGGGTTCAGCGCCGCCCCCGATGGGGAGTTCGAGTTGTTCCAGGAGATGCACGCGACTCGCCGATAGTGCGGCATCGGCCGCGCATGTGGCGTGGTCTCGGCAGGCTGCCCTGGTGGCAGAGCGAGTAAGCGTTCGTGAGATCGATGCCGACGAGGGGCTGCGCATGCCGCGGCCCATTCCCAGAGGCACCGGGTCGGTGGTGCCCTGGCGGTGGGCCGAGAGGGTGCTGATGTCCGCGAGGCGGGGCGAGTTGGGCCGTAGTGATGTGGGCGGCTGCGGTGTTGCTGTCCACGATCACCACCTGCCCTGAGGGGGTCCTGGGGCCGCTTCACCGGCCAACCTCCCGACATATTCGCGGATTTCAGCCTGAGCTGCCTGTACCGCGTGAAGGACCGTGGGCACCTCGGCCAAGCTTATTGGCCCTTGAGCGGTGGGGAGCGCCGCGTGCGAGGATGCTGCCGTGCTGGATGAGATCGACGCGGTGGACTGGGGTTCCATACCGGGCCATCCCGACTGGTACGAACCGGGACGTGCCGCCTGCGGTCTGAGTACCCTGGCCGAGGCAACGAACCTGGTACAGGCCGCGGAGTCCGGCTCGCGGCTTGCCGGCGGTGGAATTGTTCATGGTCACAGTGCCGCTGTCTTCCCAGCGGCTGTGGTTGCGACCCCGCTGCTTCTGGACATCGCGCAGCAGGGTCATCCTGCGGCGAGGGACACCGCGTTGGGACTGCTTGCTGAGGCTCTGTCGTGCTATCCGCATGCCGGGTACACGCGGGTGATGGCTCCTGACGGCACCGCGGTTCCCATCTGTTGTGCCATCGCCCACCATCTGCGGGCCCGCACCGATTTCCTCGTCGGGCTGGGCAAGAGGGCCAAGTCATTGCTGGCTGTCGCGGCCGAGCACTGGCGCTTCGAGATCCGCGAGTGTATCGCCGACAGCGGCGGCACAGCAGCCTTCGGCATCTTGGCCGGCTGTCTCCCCGACGGCGTGCATGCAGCGGAAATGCATCTTGCGGGTGCCATTACCGTGCTGAGCGAACTCACCCTCGAATACCCGCCCGTGGAGGACTCTCTCGAAGCATGCCTGCGGGTGTTCGCCCGGCATCCGGGCGAACTGCCACCAGGTGCCATGCTGCTTCCGGCGGAGTGCGGGGAGCGCGTGCACTGACCGGCTCCAGTGCTTCCAGGAAGTTCTGGTGCACGGACTGGCTGCCGTCAGCGACACAGCAAGACGCCTCCAGCAGATCAGGGCGCATCTGAGGGTGAGGAAGGCTTCGTGAATGTCGTCGCGGATCTCCCCGCGGATCCGCGGTCGGCGGGACCAGTGCGGGTGGGCGGACACACGTGACCCAGCGTGGGGTGCCCGGGCCGGAGCCGTGCTCTGTGCCGTAGCGGGCGATCAGCTGCTTCACGCCGAGGTCCCAGACCGGGCGGCGGTACTTGTCGTGGTCGTAGCCCTGGTCGTGCCACGACCACGTCTGGTCGGCAGCGGGGCCGGCCGCGCTCGCCCCGCACCGGCGGCATGGCCTGGAGCAGTGGGATCAGCAGGGTGACGTCGTTGCGGTTGCCGCCGGTGCGGGCGGCGGCGAGCGGGATGCCGGTGGCGTCGGTGATCAGGTGGTGCTTGCTGCCCGTCCCGACGTGATGCTTCACAGCCGCCGGACGCGCAGCACGCCGGTCAGCATCGGGAGAGTGAACTCGCCGTGGGCGGTCTCCGGTCTGCTGGCGAGGAAGGCGCGGATCCGGCTCAGCGTCACTTGTTGTTCCTGTTCTGGCATGACCAGCAGCCCCGCGCGCGGGCCTGCTCTGGCGGCGGGCGGGCACGCCAGTCTTGGGAAGGTGCATGTCGGCTGTCTTGGCTTGCCAGCCGGCGGGCGAGTCGCGCGGGCCGATGGCGGCGCTCCCGCTGACCCGCGCGAGCCCGGCAACCCACTCGGCCTGGTCGTCCATGAGGTTCCACAGGCCGGCCAGGATGCCGCTGGGCGCGAGGATCCCGGCGGTCTCGGGCACCGCGACGGCCATGGCGAACCAATGCATGGCGTTGCCGGCCAGCATGGCATCGACAGAAGCGTCCGGCAACGGTATCGCCTCGGCACTGCCCGACAGGGCACGGACATCCGGCAGTGAGCGGCGCAGCTCAGTCAGCATCCCCGGGTCGGGCTCGACTGCGACGACTTCGGCACCCAGTGCGACCAGCGTGGCGGTCAACTTGCCGGTTCCGGCGCCGAGGGCGAGCACGCGCGGACCGGACGCGGGTTCAAGCGCCCAGCGCACCGCGGCTTGCGCGTAGTCCGGACGGTGTTCGGCGTACGCGTCCGCCACCGCGCCGAACGACGAGGCCTGGAGTAGCCGTTCATCCTGATCCACACGGTGACGCTGAAGGGTGTTGCAGGCCGCCGGCTACCCCGCCTCGCCACTTTCGCGACGGCTACCCGATAGCGCTACGAACCTCGCGCTGTCGACGGGCCGTCGGCCACTCACGTGTGGAGGCGGGGAGCCGTCGTACCAGGTGCCGTCGTGGGGCGCGTGAATCCCCCGACAGGGCGTATTTTCGCTGGCCATACGGAGTAGCGCAGCGGTCGGAGGGTTGCGCCCTCCATACAGAGTGGAGGGATGGAAGAAGACGCTGCGGCGAGGCCGGTGAGGTCTCGCAGGAGGCGACGATTCGAGGCCGTGCACACGTGGTCTGCCACGGTTGCCGCTGTCGTCGCGCTGGCCATTTCTTTGTACAACTTCTTCGAGTTGCAGCGGTCACCAAACGTCGATGTGACACTTCCTCATCTGATTCGTCTTGAAAAGGTGGGCCACGGCGTGCGGTTGTATGTGCAGCCGACACTGGCCACCAGATTCAAGAGCGAGAAGGTCGAAGTGATCCGCGACGCGCGTCTACGGCTCATCCCTACCGGCTCCCTCACCTCTTCGAAGAAGCCTAATTTCTATTGGAGAAAGAGCGTCGAGTGGAAGTACGACCCCACCACGGGCACCGTCAATAACACCTGGAGTAGCGATCCCGCACCGATTATCGTCAGCCAGGACAAACCTCAACAGCCGTCATTCGAGTTCCGGGCCCAGAATTGGATGTACCAGGCAGGCCAGTACGATGGCTCCCTTGAGCTGCGTCGATCAGCGGATCGCGTTCCCTTGACCAAAAAGTTCTGCCTCATCATTTCCGAGCCAGCCGTCAATGAACTACAAAATCCACAGCCACCGAACCTGACGATTCGCTTCTTCCGCAACGACCTGCCCAATTTCGCCTCCTCCCCATCTCCGGACTGCTACCGAAGGGACACCGACACGGAGGACTGAAGCCTGGTACCACCAACGGCGCTTGTGTTGATCACTGGGCGACTTCATGGACTGTGTACCCGCCACTCATAACGTCGATTCGAACTTCGGTGTTGGCGTTTGCGCCGCCAGTGTGACCCGGTCGAGAGCCCCGCGGGTGACGACGATGTCGTGCCGAGTGATGGCCATGGCATGGAAGACACCGGCTCCCCTTCCCGGGGAGCGCCCTTGGACTTCTCTTTTGAATCGGCGTGAGGACCACAGGAAGACGCCTGCGAGGTGGAGTCCGGCCAGGTAGACGGTGGCGGTCTGCTCGTTGCGGGCGGCGATGCCACGCCATTGCCTGAGGCGGTTGATGCACCGTTCGACGGTGTTGCGCTGCTTGTAGGCCTCGCGGTTGAGTGCCGGGGTCCGCCGCCCTGGCTGCCGCGGCGCTTGCGGCTCGCGCTGCGAACAGGGCGATAGGAATGACTGATTCGCAGCCTGTCCGCCTCACCTGAGTTCCAGTCAGGATGGCACAAGTTCCGACGATCGCAGCCAGTCGGTAGCGCGCGATCGAACCTCAACCGAGAGCGAGAAGATCCACTGACGTAGGGGAGGAACAATGCGCCTGTTATCCCGGAGAGCAGTGCGAGAGCTATTGGGACGCAGAAAGCTGTGGCATCTTGGCGCTGTACTGGGCGGTGTCATGCTCACAGTCGCAACGTTGGATACAGCTGCGGCACGGGAGGTCCTGCAGGCTGACAGCACCAAGGCGAGCTTCATCGCGCAGGCCAGGGCAGCGCACCTGAGCAGCGCCGAGGCCAACGCGCTCCAGGCGAAGGTAGACCGCTTCATGGGGAGGGTCAATGGGACGCAGGTGGCGCCCAACCTGATCAACCTGGTTGGCGGCGGGACCGTGTACGTGGCAGTGCCCGGCGAACCCCACTTCCGCGACCTGACACCCGGAGACAACACGACTACCGCTGATCCCTGCGCCGAGCCAGCAGATTATGGCTACTTCTGCGCATACGAGGGCACGTACTACACCGGCAGCTCAATTCCCATGTACGCGTGCCACTCCTACAACGTCCCATTCATTGGGCCTGGTTCGTGGGACAACAATCAGTCAACCGGTACCAGGGCCAGGATGTACACCGGGAGAGACGGCGGCGGCAGCCTGAGCTACACAACCCAGCCCGCGCACAGCTGGGACGCCGTCGGCAACTGGACGCCGGTGGGTTCGGTGGTCAATTGCTAGTCCGCTCGGCAAAAGCACTCGCTTCAGTTCCCTTCGGATCACCTGATCTTTGGTCTGCTGTGCCGTTGACGGATGCCCAGTGGGCGCGAATCGAGCCGTTGCTGCCGGACCGGACTCCTCGGCGGGGTGGCCGGTGGCGTGATCACCGAGAAGTGATCGACGCGATCGTCTGGAAGTTCCAGACGCGGGTCTTCACCGCCCTGCTCGCCCAGGCCGACGCCGAGGAGGACCTGGAACGGGTCGTCGGGGTGGACTCCACCGTCGTGCGCGCGCACCAGCACGTGGCCGGGGCCCCGCAAAAAAAGGGGCCCCGGCAAGCGAGCCCGATGACCATGCCTCGGACGTTCCCTCGGCGGTCTGACCACCAAGGTTCATCTCGCGGCCGATGGCCGATACCGGCCGATAGCCTTCGTGCTCACACCGGGACAGGCCGGCGA
Source organism: Streptomyces sp. NPDC046727 (assembly GCF_040645635.1). Lineage (NCBI taxonomy): Bacteria > Bacillati > Actinomycetota > Actinomycetes > Kitasatosporales > Streptomycetaceae > Streptomyces > Streptomyces sp. NPDC046727. The sequence continues at coordinate 243,368 of NZ_JBEYYR010000005.1, read as the reverse complement.
CGCACCCGCCTTCCAATCCGTCATGGCGGCCCTTCGAGTGCCCCGGCCCCGTGGACGGCCCAGGACTCGCCTCTTCAAGCCCTGGCGGGCAGGGCGTATTCGTTCCCGCGCCATCCGCAGTCACATACGGCGGCGAGGCATCCGGGCCGTCATCCCAACCCCCGCAGACCAGCGCGCGAACCGCAGGCGCCGCGGCAGCCAGGGCGGCCGACCTCCGGCACTCGACCGCGAGGCATACAAGCAGCGCAACACCGTCGAACGGTGCATCAACCGCCTCAAGCAATGGCGCGGCATCGCCGCCCGCTACGAGCAGACCGCCACCGTCTGCCTGGCAGGACTCCACCTCGCAGGCATCTTCCTGTGGTCCTCACGCTGATCCAAAACAGAAGCCCCAGTGGGTCCAGCTGGTGGAGACCCACGTGATGGCACAGGGCTTCGACGTCGGCGCCGAGCCGGTCGAAGCGCCGGAAAGCCGACGTACAGACCGGGCAACTGCGTTCAGGCGGAGCCGCGTTCATGTGCGGTGCATGAGCGTCATCGGAGTTGCCGATGCTCATCAACCCATGCGGCTCAGACGACGGGCAGGCCGCGTTCGCCCCAGCCGCCGTTCAGGCGTGGACGAGTGCCAGTGCCTCGTGCAGGTTGTGCTCGGCGATGGCTGCCATGGTCGCCCGGTCGGGGAAGTCCCCGTCGAGCAGCCGCAGTGGGCCCGCCGTCAGCGAGAGCCGCTGTGCCAGCAGGTAGAGCGCGAGCCGGTCCTCGTCCAGTCCGTCCGCCTCCAGCGCCCCGTAGGCGTCGTGGAAGCGGATCCGTAGAAAGACGTGCTCCCACTCGGCGTCGAAGTACATCGAGCCCTCGATGTCGATCACCACGGGATGCCCGTCCGTGTCCACCCGCACATGGTCGGGACCCAGTTCGCCGTGCACGACCGCGTACTGGGTGCGGGGCCGCACCGCCGCCGCCAGATGCAGCAGCCGCTCCTGAAGCCGGTCGCGGGCGCCCGCGATCCGCGGGTCGCGCGACGCCGCCTCGGCGAGGTCGCGCAGCGCACGGTCCAGGACGACCCCCTCGCACGACGTCCCGCGCGAGGAGCCTCCCGCGTCGACCACGGCCACCTTGCCGTACGCAGGCGCCCGGTGACGTCGCATCGCCTCCAGTGCCGCCCCGAGCCGCTCCATGACCGCGGCCGCCGCGCGCGGGTCCCGGGCGAGCAGCGCCTCCAGGCTCTCGCCCGAAAGGTCCTCGACGATCGCCAGGCCGGCCGGACAGTGGGCGCCGTCGCGGTCGAGGAGACGGATCGCCGGGACGCGGACGCCGAGCGCGTCCAACCGCGCGTGCGCTGCCTCGAACAGGTCGAGCCCGAGAGCGGGAGAGAACGGATCGGTGAGGTCGTCGTCGCCCTCGGCCGCCGGCCAGTAGTTCTCGGTGTCGTCCCACAGGTAGGCGATCGCGGTTGTTGCGTCGCCCATCACCAGGCGGTACACGCCCTTCTTGCTGCCGCCGGCGACCCGCTCGATGCCCTCCAGCCTCCGGCCACCGCCCAAAGCGGCCCGTGCCGCACCCGCCAGCTGCTCCCGCGTCACCGCACCGGGCGCCACCTTGACCACCGTCTTTCTGCGCCAGATCGACCCGCGCACCCTACGGGAGCAGTGGCGCGCAGAGCGACCGGTTTACCTCCGGAGGGGATGGTGTCCGTCCCGGTCCACCGTGGGGTCCGGAATTTCCTGGCGTGCCGTAAGTGACTTCGGACAACGTGAGGGCGTACCTGCTTGAAGGCGGAGGCGGACGGGTCTGGAGCGCGCTGGGTCACGCGGAGGCGCCGGCGGACAGGTGCGCGCGTCGGCCTCGGTGTCCTGGATGGAGCGGCGGCCAAGGTGGTCGGATGCGCCGGTGTCTGCCGAGGCGTCACGCCGGCTGGTCGGAGTCGCAGGCAGATGAGTGGGGCTGCGGAGGCCGGCCCGGTCCGGGGCGCCGGTGAACAGCCCGCCGAACGGTCCGTCACAGCGCCTTCGCGGTCTGCCGCGCAGCCGGTCTGTCCGGCGGCACCCTGCCTGGGGGGCCTTTCCGTGGGGGAGTTCATGAGCTCCCCCACGGGGACATGGGCTGTGGCTTCAGTAGCCGATGGTGAAGCGACGCTGGAGGAAGCGGGGCAGTTCCGCCTCGTCGATCAGGGCGACGGCCGCGTCCTCCACCGAGATGCGGCTGCGCCCCTCGGCGTCCAGGACCGGCTGGTCACCGCCGATCCTGAAGCGACCGGTGCGCTCGCCGGGGGCGATCTCCTCCGCGGGGCTGAAGTAGGTCCACAGCCGGTTCGAGGCCCGCAGGACCTGGAGGGCGTCCCGGTGACCGCGTACCGCCGCAGCGTATTCCCGGGGCAGTCCGAGCTGGTCCAGGGCAGCGTGCAGCAGCTCATCGGAGTCGGCGCGCACCACTCCCGGTGCGATCTCGAGGCTGCCGGCGCCACCGATCACGATGAGCCGGGTCCGCGGGTGGCTCTCCAGAGCCTTCAGCAGAGCTCGCGCCGCTGTCCCGTAGACAGTCGGGTCGGCGATCGAGCGCCGCACGGTCTCAGCGAAGTCCTGGGCGGCGTTGCCCGGCTGGTACCCGCTGATCAGAACGTCGAGGCCGGGCAGTATGCCTGCGATGCTCTTCTCGTCCAGGACGTCGACACTCGCCCACGTGATGTTGTCCCGGCGCTCCTCACGCTGCGCCTGCTTGGCGTCACGACTGAACGCCCTGACCTGGTGACCGCGTTCGAGGGCCTCGGTGACGACCCGGCTGCCGATGGTCCCCGTGGCTCCGATGACTCCGATGTGCATGGTTCTCCCCTGTGCATGCAGACGTGGGACGCCCTTGAATGTAACGCCGTGCAGAAACTATACGCCGTGAAGTCTAGATACGCGGTGAAGTAAATAAACGCTGTAGAGTGTCTGCTGTGACAGTCACGGGCAGCAGGGGACGACGCGAGCGGCTACGGGCCGAGACCACGGCCGAAATCAAGAAGGTGGCGCTGGCGTTGATGGCCTCGAGCGGGCCGGACGCCATCACCCTACGGGCCATCGCCCGCGAGATGGGCATGACCGCCAACGCCATCTACGGCTACTTCGCGACCCGGGACGACCTGGTCACCACGCTGATCAACGACGTGTACACCGCCTTGGCCGACGCCGTGGACACTGCCTGGGAAGCCGCGCCCGCCGCGGATCCCGCCGTCCGGATCGAGGCTTGGGCCAACGCCTTCCGGGCCTGGGCCCTGGTCAACCCCCAGGGGTTCCGCCTCATCTACGGCGACCCAGTCCCCGGCTACCAGTCCCCCGAGGGAGGCCCCGCCCCGGATGCCGCACGCCGCGTCTGCACCGGGCTCACCGCCCTCGCGGCAGCCGCCTGGCCCTACGCCCGGCACCTCTACCAGGACAGCACGTTCGACTGGCCCGACTTCGACCCCGGTCTCCTCGACAAGGTGCGTCCCGCCTTCCCCGACTTGCCGCCCGCAGCCGTCGCCCTCGCTCTGCGCATCTGGGGACATCTGCACGGACTGGTGTCGCTGGAGGTCTACGGCCACATGCACGCCCAGACCACCAGCCCGGAGAAGCTCTTCCGGGAGGAACTCGCCCAGCTCATGCAGACGCTGGGCATCCCGCGTCGGCGCTGACGGGTTGGTGCGTGACAGCGGACGGGCATGCTCGTGTCGTAAGGAGCATGGTCGATCGGGCGGTGTCGGCGCATCCACTGTTCCCGGGCCTGTGGATCGTCTGGTGGCCACGCTGATTCATCTGCGGCACGACCTGCCGCACGCGGTCTCGGCAGTGCTGTTCGGTGTCGATCGCTCGACCGTCACGCGCCCTGACGGGGAAGTTCGTGCGCTGCCGGCCGAGCGGGGGCGTGCTGATCCCGATCGCCCATGCCGGCCACTTCGGACGGGGACGGCGTGTTTGCCGATGCCGAAGCCGAGGTGTCGAACCGGGTCTGGACGCCGCCAAGGTCCAGGTTCGTAGGCCGGGGCGGAGGCGTGACGCGACCGACGCCCGCGCGACGGGCGTCACCGGCTGCTTCGACCACTTCGATCGTCAGACGTACGGGCGAGCCTGTTTCCCGCTGCTGAGAACCCGTGTCCTCAACCAAGAGACGCGTGGTCCGGTGCCCCTGGCCCCTGGTTCGCCGGAGACACCCGTGTCGCCCCTGCCGGCGCCTGCAGGAGCACGCCTGCGGGCAGTTCTCCTGGACCCGGCTCTCGGCCAGCTGCATCGGGGAACCCCCTGGTGCCCGGCCCGAAGCGCGGCGGCGGTTGGGCGGCTCGACATCTCTGAGGAACGGAGTACTGCTGTGCCCTTGACAGTCGAAACGGTGGAAGCCGAACTGGAGGCAGCGAACCAGGAAGGCGACCCGGCCGCCGACGCACTCGTGTCCGACCTCATCGACAACCGGGAGGTGGACGGCGTCAACGGCCTGTTCCGCACGATCGGAACGCTCAAGCCAGGCATGGACTTCTCGAACCTGCCCGAGCGGCTGACGCGGTTCCTGCACGAGGCCGCGCCCGAGCTGCCGGGCTGGAGCGATGCGGACGTCAAGGCCGCCGAAGGCTTCTTCGACCACCACCACGGCGTGGCCTCCATGCTCCAGGGCACCGTCGGACTGATCGGCACCTACCTCTCCCCCACCGGCGCCTTCACCCTCCGCTCCACCGGCCGCCTCGGCGGCGTCGACGGTCCGGGACGACGACTGTCGCAGTCCTCCCGCCTGTTCATCGACATGGGCAACAGGAACGCCCTGCGCGACGGGACCCTCGCGGCGAACGTCACCAAGGTGCGCCTGGTCCACGCCTCCGTCCGGCAGCTGCACAAGAAGAGCGGGCAGCGGGACTACGCCAAGTGGGGAGAGCCGGTCTCGCAGAAGTACACCAGGACGTCGACCTGGTCCGGTGGCTGCTGTGTGGAGGCGGCTCGCCTTGGGTCCGGCAGGCCGGTGGCCACTGGCTCGGCCGGGGCGATGACGACCGCCACACCCGTGGTCCGGCCGTCGGGGCGCGTGGGTCACAGGCTGGTGAGGAGGTCGTCGAGCGGGGCCGGTACGCGTTCGGGGTCGAGTGCTTCGACGAGGAGGCGGCCGTAACGGATCTTGCGGCCCTTCTTCGTTCCGAGGAAGCGTCGCAACTGCTGCCGGCGGGACCGGCCGTGGTGTGCGGGCTGGTGCTGGAAGGTGCGCCAGGCGCGCAGGTCCCCTTCGGCCTGGATGATCTCTTCCACTGCCGGCGCGCCCAGTGCACGGATGAGTTCGTCTTCCAGGTCTGTGACGCAGACAAAGAAGCTGCGGTGCGGCGTGTGCGTTTGGTGCAGGCTGCGGTCGTAGAAGCGCTGTTCCCCTTCGTCGCACAGTCCGGTCAGGTGCAGGTCGAGCCCGGGCGGGCCGAGGACGGCGGCGTAGCGACCGATGCTCATGGCTCCGCCCACCGGCATGACGCACACTCCTTCTGCGGCGAGGTCGCGGTCGTGCCGTGCGGCCAGTGCCTCGACGGCCGCGAGGTCGCTCGGCCCTTCCAGCAGCACCGCTGTCCGTACGCGCAGCCGCACGGCAAGGTCTTGCGCCGGTTCGCCCGGGCCGCCGTTCGCCCAGGCGGTGACTGCTTCTCGGAATGCCCCCATGTCTGCCATGGAGGGAGTGTGCCTCTTCGCCGGCGGCGTGGCGAGGACGCCGGAGGAACCCTGCATGCGCTCCTTCGGGCGTCGATGAGTGGCGCCGCCGGAGGCTCCCCCGTCACACAGCCTCCGGCGACACCGGCACGGACACCGTCTGGAGCATCGTTCGTCCTCTGACGCCGTCCTGCTCTGCGAGTCTGGTGCGGGCACCTGGCGCAGAGGAACTGTATTAGCCTGCGGCTTAATGGTTGCGACGCTCAATTTCCGGCTTGAGGTCGCCGACCTGTCGGCAACCTCCTTCGCTTGCAGTCCGCTCACCGAGACGGTCCTGAGCCTGCGGACGTGGGTCAATCCCCCGGCGAAATATCCCTGGCACCAGCCGTGGCTTCAGCGCATGCGCCCGCAGGTCGCGGCGCTGGACAGTGAACTCCTGCATGCCCTGATCGCGCCGCCCGGGTACTCTCCGGATTTCCTCACCCCTCGGCCCACCCGTCCGTGGATGGGGTTCGGTGAGGGGCTGGACATCCTTCACGCGACTTCACCGGACGTCGTCCGCCACGACATCGAGGCCGCCTACCACGGCGCCGGCCACCCGCTGCCCGCCGTGCTGCAGGATGTCCGTACCAGGCCCGGCGAACTCCTCCAGCGCATCTGCACGGCCCTCCGACAGTACTGGGAGACATGCCTGGAGCCGGCCTGGTGGCCCAGGGCTCGTACCGTTCTGGCCGCCGACATCGTCCACCGGGCACGGATGCTGGCGGAGCGCGGGGCCGACGGTCTCTTCGCTGATCTGGACACCCGGGTGAGCTGGCACGACGGGATCCTCACCCTTCGCGACCAGAACCTGCCGCCGGACTTCTATTCTCCGGGCGCGGTGGACGTCGCGGGGCGCGGACTCGTCCTGGCTCCCTCGCTGTTCGCCCGGGGAGCGTTCTCCGACATCGTCCCCGACGGTCCGCCCTGCATCACGTATCCGGCACGCGGGCTCGGGGTCGTCGCCGAGCGCACGACGGACGGGGGCTCGCCGGCTCTGCGCAAGCTGCTGGGCGCCGCCCGGGCACAGCTGCTCGCCCTGCTCGGCGAGCCGGCCACGACCTCGGATCTCGCGCACCGGCTCGGTGTCACCCCCAGCGCCGTCAGCCAGCATCTTTCGGTGCTCCTGGCAGCCGGGCTGGTGACGCGGTCACGGCACGGGCGGAACGTCCTCTACGAGCGCACACTCCTGGGCAGTCAACTGTGCCGACGTGACACGTGAGTGCGTCGGCGTGCCGGCGGCCGGTGATCGACTGAATCATTCCGCCCACCACGGCTGCGTTCCCTGTACGGCGATGAACTCGTGGAAGTCCATGTTGCCGATCTCCAGGTTGCACGCCATCGATCCGACCTCGCGGCAGGGAAGGACCGTGGACCGACCCGGGGTGTCGTACAGGTCGACGACGGTCAGCGGCCGGCCGGGCTCGGTGAACGTCCGGGCGTCGGCGAGCGCGACCAGTGTGGTGTGCTCCCCAGGCGGGACCAGCACGGGGACCTGACCCGGCCGCAGGCCCTCGAAGGCGCGGTCGTCGACGACCAGCGCCTCGAGCGGGTAGTGCTCGATGTCGATCTCGTCCGGGTCCAGGTCCGCGCCGACCCAGCCGTCCTCGTCGGCCCCGCCGAGGTCGTCCAGCAGGGCTCGCCAGCCCTCCTCGTCGTCGAAGCAGGTGCGTACGAGCAGAGCGGCGGCGGTGGCGGGCAGCGGTGGGAAGGAGCGGTGCGGTACGGCCGTCGTCGGCGTGGGGAAGGCCGGCCGGCCGCCGTCCCCTTGGTACATGCCGTACCGGTCCATGGCGCGGACCAGGTCGTCGAAGGCGAGCGTGCCGTCCAGCACGGCGGCCAGGACCTCGCCGAGCCGGGCCGGCGCAACCCTGACACCTCGCCCGGGCAACGCCGCCAGGTCCACCAGCAGGGGGCCGTCGCCGTAGGCCGCGGGGAGGTCCGCCAGGACGGCGACCGGTGGGCGGAGGCCGGTGGGCGGGAGGAGGGCGGGGACGTTGCCGCCGTGCAGGTGGTCCCATCGGCGGTCTTCGGCCGGGCGGAGCCGTACCCCGCCGGGCTGGAGGACGAGCACGTCGTCTTCCCGGCGGGCGTCGATCCGGTCGAGCAGTCCGCCCCACCGGGCCGCGCCGTCCTCGTAGCAGGTGGAGATCAGCAGTACGTCGCCCGGCGCGGGCTCGGGAAACCGGGGAGGGGGCATGGCTCTCCTTGGAAGGGGCGGCGCGGGCGGCGGGCAGGACAATACTGGGCGGGCGAAGGCGCCGCCATTCGGATCCATGTAGCGGAGATCGTTTTCTCAACGCAGGCAACGGGCGTGCAGCGTACGGACATTGGATGTCACGACTTGGCCAAGCCCTTCCTGCACGTTGGTCGCATGTTCACCGTCCCTCCCTGATGCGCCCCGCCGTCCTGCCGGGCCGGCCGTCACGTCCGAACGAGCGTGCACCGCTCAAGAAGGGTCCGTCATGGCTGAGTTGACACGTCGTAGACTTCTGGGTTCGGCGGCGGGTGCGCTGGGTGGCGCCGCGGCCCTCTCCCTCCTCCCGCCGAGCGTCCAGAAGGCCGTGGCCGCCGGGCCGCCCGCGCAGGGCTCGCTGCGCGACATCGAGCACGTCGTGATGCTGATGCAGGAGAACCGGTCCTTCGACCACTACTTCGGCACCCTGTCCGGTGTCCGGGGCTTCGACGATCCGAACTCCCTGCGGCTCGACACCGGGCGCAGCGTCTTCCACCAGCCCGACGCCGTCAACCCCAGGGGCTACCTGCTGCCCTTCCACCTCGACACCCACACCACGAGCGCCCAGGCCATCCCGTCCACCAGCCACGCCTGGTCCGTGCAGCACCAGTCCTGGAACGGCGGCAAGATGGACCAGTGGCTGCCCGCGCACCGCAAGGCCGACGGCGTCAACGGCCCCTATGTGACGGGGTGATGTGGATGACCGGCACGATCGACCCCGGTGGCACCCGGGGCGGCCCGGTCATCAACAACACCGCGCCCACCCCGTACCGCTGGACGACGTACGCCGAACGGCTCCAGGCCGCCGGCGTCAGCTGGAAGGTGTACCAGCAGGACGACGACTACGGCTGCAACACGCTGGAGCGGTTCGCCGCGTTCAAGAACGCCCAGCCCGGCTCCGACCTGTACGAGCGCGGCGTACGGCCCCAGCCCGAGGGCACCTTCGAGGACGACGCCCATAACGACCGGCTTCCGGCGGTGAGCTGGATCACGCCGACGAGTCACCAGTCGGAGCACCCCGACTACCTCCCGGCGGCCGGCGCCGACTTCGTGGCCTCGAAGATCGAGGCGATCGCGTCGAACCCGAGGGTGTGGCCCAAGACCGCGTTCATCCTCAACTACGACGAGAACGACGGCCTGTTCGATCACGTGCCGCCGCCCACCGCGCCCGCGGGCACGCCCGACGAGTACATCAAGGGCCTGCCGATCGGTGGCGGCTTCCGTGTCCCGGCGATCATCATCTCGCCCTGGACGGTGGGTGGCTGGGCCGAACCGAACATCAGCGACTGGCGGCGCGCCACGTTCGGTGACTTCACCAGCGCCTTCCGCTTCCGTGACGCCCGCCCTCGGCCGCCGCGGCTGCCCGAGGACACCGCCGAGCAGTTGGAGAGGGCGAAGGAGGAGGTGGCGACACTGCCGAGGCCGGCCCTGCCGGGGGCGGAGCAGACCTTCCCTCGGCAGGAGAGGGGGCGCCGGCCGCACGTGTGACACCGGACGACACCATGCGGAGCCCTGTGCCGTCCGTCGTGGACGGGTACTGGTGCTCATGCCCGTAGCAGGGATCCGCACCGTCCGTTCCACACGGTGATCTCGAATCGGGCGAAGCCGCACGGCCAGTCGTAGTCCAGTGCGTCCAGCGAGGTCGCGGTGCCACAGCAGGGGACCTGGACCGCGAGAGTGGTGAATCCCTCCTCGTGGGCAGTCGACGACGGTGAGGGCGTCGTGCCAGGTGATTGTCCCAGACCAGGGCGACAGATCCTGCGGCTGGAGGCGGGCGCCGGACGGCGGGCCGGGGGGCCATGGCGCCGACAGGGTGACGGGGGCGTGCTGTTCCGGCTCTGATCGGTGGGGAGCGCTTAGCGTGAACCGTGCAGTCCGCCCGTATCGTCTCGCTGCGTGCGGAACCGCGGGCTGCCCCGTGCGGCCGTCCTTCCACTCCCCCGCCTGTCGTACCGCCCACCGAGGGAACCGAACCATGCGGACAGACACCCACCCGCGCGCGGAGCGGTCCGAGGTGCAGCCCCTGAAGGTCTGGCGAGGTGCGCTGTCGCTGCCGGACTGCCGCGGCGTCGTCGAGGCGATGGCGCGGTCGGCGACCGTCGCGGGGCCGGTGTTGCGGCGCAGCTGTGACATGGTCGATGCGCGTGTGCGCAGCTGCGCGGAGCACCAGGCCGGGCCTGACGAGGTGCGCCCTGTCCTCGCCGCCATGCGCGCGGTCGCGGGCCAGGCCGTCGGGGGCACGGGATGGCCGCGGATGGCGCTGGACGGTCCCAAGTTGTGCAGCTACTCCGCGCGGGGCTTCTTCCGGGCCCACCGGGACCGCTCCGAGGATCCGCTGGATCCTGCGGTGGTGCGCAACCGGCGTCTGTCTCTCGTGTGCCTCCTGAACGACGTGGCGCCGCGCGACGGCTTGCCGTCCTTCGACGGCGGAGCGCTCGTCGTCTACCTTCCACGGCCCGACGGATCCGTGTCGCCGCACACCGTGCGGCTAGACGCGGGAAGCATCGTCACCTTCCGCTCGGACCTGCTGCACGAGGTGCGCCCTGTCCGAGCGGGCGTGCGGTATTCCGCCGTGGGCTGGCTCTACGACCTGGACGACACCGACGAGGAGGACGGACGATGCCCCATCTCCACAGTGAGCTGAACGACCGTCTGGAACTGCGCGTGACCAGTGATCTGATGGTCGAGTTCCGGCCCGAGCTTGCCACGTTCCTCAGACAGCTCGGTCTCGGTCACCTGCTCGAAGAGGTGCTGGACCCGCTCGCGGCAACGTCCCGGACCAGGTCCGTGGTGGCGTTCGAGGAACGCCCCTGGCCGCCCTCCGGTATCGGCGCGCGGATCGTGCGCGCCCTGGCGGTGGCGGTGCGGGGTACGGACGGGCAGGCCCTGTACACCCCGGCGTTACTGTCCGCGCGGCACGCCACCAATATCGGGCTGGCCGCTGCCGTGACCAAAGTCGTCTTCGAGGACCTGGCCGACGACGGCGTGGAGTGGGTGTCGCTCTTCGTCAACGTGGGGTCGGCGGTCGTGTCCGGTGAGCTGAGCCGTGTGGGGTTCGTACCGCGCCAGGCCCGGGTGATGACCGGGGAGGCCGAGTTCACGGCGTACACGGCGAATCCGTCCGCCGCGCTGGAGGCGCTCGGACTGGACGGCGTGCGCCTCGGTGACGTGCTCGCTCTCCACCTGGACCCGGGGCACGTCTCCCGGCTCACCGCCTTCCATCTCGCGCTCACGGCGGGGATCGCGGCCCACTGGGCCGGCGACACGCGCTGGGCCGATCTGTTCCCGGGCTTCGACGAGTTGCTGACCACGCTGCCGCCCGGCGGCATCACCGGCACGCCCGGGCCCGCCGCCCAGGCCGAGCCGATTGCCGTGACCGACTAGCGGTGCCCCGCCGTGACGAGGACGCTCGACATCGTCATCCGGTCCTTCCACCGCGACAGGCGCTGGCTGGCGCTCGCCCTGCGCTCCATCGCCGTCTTCGCCTCGGGACACCGGCGGGTCGTGGTGGTCGTCCCGCGATCGAGCCTGGGCCGTATGGACCGGGAGGAGATCGAGTCGGACCGTGTCCGGCTGCGCGTCTGCCGTGACTACGCCGACGACTACCTCGGGCAGCAGATCACCAAGCTGCACGCGGATCTCTACACGGACGCGGAGGTGATTCTGCACCTCGACTCCGACCAGGTGTTCGTCGCACCGTGCGATCTCACGGCGCGGCTGTTCGACCACGGACGACCCCGCATGGCCTTCGACTCCCGCAGTACCCGGCCGGCGACGGACGGCTGGCGGCAGTGCCCCGCCGCCTTCCTGGGCGAGCCCGTCGAGCCCGACGTGACATCGCCACCGCCGGTCGTGGTCCCGCGCGACGTGTACGCCGCCGTGCGGGGCTGGTGCCGTCACGCGCACGGGATGCCGATCGACCGCTACGCCCTGACCGCCGGCGTCGGTCTGTTCTGCGAGTTCGCGCTGCTGCGCGGTTTCGCCCTCACCCGGGAGAGGGAGCGGTACGCGTGGGTCGACACCGCCCACGGCTTTCTGCTGCCGGAGTGCCAGAACTTCTGGAGCAGGGCCCAGACGCCTGCCTCGGTGGCCGGCACGCTGCCCCCGGAACTGGCGTCCGCCTGTCCCACGGGCCCGCGCAAGGGCCTTGAAGTGCCGTGAACTCCTGCGCTCCCGTCTCCGTGGTCATGTCCGCCTTCCAGGAGGGCGACTCGGTCGCGCAGACGGTCGCCTCGGTGCAGGGCGCGGCCGTCCGGCCACGGGAGATCGTCCTCGTCGACGACGGGAGCACGGACGGCAGCTGTGACCGCGACTGGCCGCCAGGGGTGCGCGTCCTGCACCAGGACCACGTCGGCATCGCCGCCGCCCGAAACCTCGGAGCGCGCTCGGCGCGGCAGCCGGTCGTCGTCTTCCTCGACGCCCACTGCGCCGTGGACGACCAGTGGCTGGCACCGCTCGTCGCGGTACTCGACCGCGAGCCGGACGCACTGGTCGGCCCCGCCGTACGCGACCACGCGGACCCGCGCTTCGTCGGCTGCGGGGCGGAGATCGTCGACCCGCTGCTGGCCTACCGGTGGCGGCCCGTGACCGGCACCGGGGGCGAGGTCGGCCTGGTCCCCGGCGGGTGCCTCGCCGTCGTACGCGACCGGTTCCTGGCGCAGGGAGGCTTCGCGCCCTTCACCGGACACGGCCTCGAAGACGTGGAACTGGCCCTGCGCTGGTGGCGCCTGGGTCGGCCACTGCTCGGCGCCGCGAAATCCGTTGTCCTCCACCGCTTCCGGAGCCTTGCCCCGTACCCGGCGGACCACCAGGCGTGGCTCCAGAACGTCCTGCGCACCGCGCTGCTCCACCTGCCGAGCCCCTATCTGCGGGCCAGCGTCATGGCCTGCTCCCGCCTCCCGTCCTTCCCTACCGCCATCGCCACCGTGCTCGCCGAGCCATGGGTGCCCGAGCACAGCAGGCTCCTCGACATCGAAGCCCGCACGGTCACCGCCTATGTGGACCGCTGGGCGCCGCGCGCGTTCGGGCGGACGGACGGGTGACAGGCCGTCAGTATGACCGCGGGGGACCGCCGACGCCGTGACGCGCGCAGCGCTGCGCCCGGACACACGGTGAGGCGGACGCGGGCGCGTGCGGGTGCCCGTGGCGGCTCAGACCTGCCGTCCGAGGAATGCCAGCAGCCGTACATGCGCTGCCGCACCCTCCGGCGCCGTGGTCTCCGGCCCGAACATGCCGGGCCGGCGGAACGCGTCCAGGCCCGTGTGCCGCATGTGCGCGAGCAGGTCCTCGCACAGTCGCTGATCGACGAGGTCCGTGCGGCCGGCGGCTGTCGCCAGGTCCACCCCGTGGACGAGTACCTCGGTGAGGTGGATCAGAGCGGCCATCGGCCCGGGAACGGCGCCGAACCCGAGCCGTACCGTCACCTTCGCAAGATCCGCGTCGGTGAGGGCCGCGTGATGCCAGGCCGCGCGGTCGGTCTCGGCAGCCTCCGTATATGCGTGGACCGGGTCGGTGCCGAGCCAGTCGTCGTGGTGCTCGCCGCCGGGGTCGGTGCCGGTCAGCTCGGCGGCGAAGATCCGCATGCCGCCGACGACGTGATTGAGCGTGGTGCGCGCGTCCCACCCCGGGCAGGGGGTGGCGGCGGACCACGCGTCGCCGTCGATCGCCTCCACGACAGCGGCCGTCATGGCGAGCGCCTGATCGATGCGCCTGATGACCGTGGGGCGCCGGGCCATCGCCCGGTCCAGCCAGTCGTAGATCCGCGCGAACGCGAGGCGCTGGGCGCCGGATTGGCAGTGTGCGTCGGCGCCCTCTTCCCCGGTGAACGTCATGAAGGTCTTCTCGCACGTCAGGTGGGAGTACAGCTTCTCCGGCTGTCCCTCGAAGAAGCCGTCGTGCTCGCCGGAGCAGACCAGCACCGGGCAGGAGATCCGCTCAGCGATGCCGTCGCGCAGGTGGTAGTCGAGGTAGGAGGCGGCGAACGCGCGCGGGGTGTCGACACCCATGGCGTACATGCCATGTTCCATGGCCCACTTGATGGCGGGGTCGGCGGCCATGGCGGCCTCCACCATCGCGTCCATGCCGGGGTCGTGCGGGAGCCGGAGTCGCCGCTCGGCCTCCTGCGGGGGCACCGGGACGGCGGCGGTGCTGATGTCGCCGAGGTCGTAGACGCCGTCGAGCGCGATGACGGCTGCGATCCTGCGGTCGAACGCGGCGGCGCGGGGCGCGAGGTAGCCGCCCATGCTGACGCCGAGGAGGGCGATCCGGTCCGGGTCGACCCCCGGGAGCTTCACGGCGTGGTCGAGCACCGGTGTGACGACGTTCTCCCAGTCCGGCCGGAACGTCAGCCCTTGGCGGTGGCGAGTGCCGGGCTGGCCGGGGCCGTCGAAGGCCAGGACCGTGTACCCGCGTTCGACCGCCGCCACCGCACCGAAGAAGTGCATCTCCTCGGCGGTGCCGTCGAAGCCGTTGAACATGACCACGGTCGGGCGCGGCGCGTCGGAGTCGTCGGGGCGGTAGAGGTACCCGGGCAGGGTCGTGCCCTCGTAGGGGATCTCGACCGGTTCGACGGCGGGGGTGAACAGTGCGGCGGCCTCGCGGAAGCAGCGGACGGAGGCGTCGTAGGCGCGACGGATGCGCGGGTCGGCGCTGTCGCCGTGCAGGAAGAACTCGGCGCACCGGTAGTAGTTCGAGGCGCGCAGGAACCCGTCGCGGGCGCTGGTGCGGTGGCCGCCCGCCAGGGAGGTGCGCGCCTGGCCGGCGATCCGGTCGGCGGTGGCCAGCCAGTGGTCGTGCCAGCTGTCGTAGTCGCCGGGGGTGATGCGCCGGGCGGTGACGGCGACCTCGCCGAAGTCGGCGCCGCCGTAGGCGATGTGACCGAGCGTCCGCAGGGTCTCGTACCAGAAGGAGGGGTGGCCGGGAAAGAAGACCGGTTCCATCGGAGAACTCCTAACGCAGTAGATGACTGCTTTAGTGAGACCGTAGACCTGGCCACCACTCAAACGCAACTGTCAGCTGCGTTAAGCTGGTTGTCGTGAACGAGAACCCCCAACCGCCCACACCGCCGGTCCGGCCCGCCACCCGCCGCCCGGGCGGACGCAGTGCGCGGGTTCGCGGCGCCGTCCACCAGGCCGTCACGGACCTGCTCGCCGAACGCGGCTACGGCACCTTCGCGGTGGCCGAGGTCGCCGCCCGGGCCGGGGTCGCCGACAGCAGCATCTACCGCCGCTGGGGCAGTCTGGAGTCCCTGCTGATGGACGTGGTCGTCAGCCGTCTCACCGAGCACTCGCCCATGCCCGACACCGGCAGCCTCGCCGGAGACCTGCGCGCCTTCGCCGCCAAGGCCGCCGCCGACGTCTCCGGGGCGGACGGCTTGGCACTGCTGCGAACCGTCGTCACGGTGCTGACCGCCGGTCCGTCCGGCGAGGCGGCCCGCGACCGGTTCCTCGGCGCCCGCTCCGAACAGCTCCAGGGAATGCTCGACCGGGCCCGCGCACGCGGCGAGGAGGCTCCCGACGTGCTGGACGTGCTGGACGTCGTCCTGGCGCCGATGTACATCCGGGTGCTGTTCGGCGTCGGACCGCTGACACCGGACTATGTCGACGGCCTGATCGATCGCCTGCTCGCACGCTGACCGCGGCAACCGCTCATGCCTGGTGCGTCCGCGACGGGCCAGGTGTCCGGCCTTCCTCACCGGCAGGCGGCGGCGTTCACGTGGCCGAGCACCTTCCGGTTCGCCGCTGAGCCGCTTCGGGCCGGTCCGCACAGTCGGTCCCCGCGCACGACATCTTCCGCGGACACGCTCGCGTACTCACTCTCGACGAAGAGGTGCCGGCCGGTGCCGAGCAGGGCCCGGCGGTGTTCTCCGCGTGCTTCTGTCAGATGCACTCCGCATGAGAGGTGCCGGTGATGGAGAAGTCGGTGGACGTGGTGGTCGTCGGGGCCGGAGTGGCGGGCCTGGTGGCCGCCCGCGACCTGGTTCAGGGCGGGACGGACGTACGGGTGCTGGAGGCGCGCGACCGGGTCGGTGGCCGCCTGCTGAACGACGAACTGCCCGGCGGTGCCCCCATCGAGGTGGGCGGGCAGTGGGTCGGCCCGGGGCAGGCTCACGTGATGGCGCTGGTCAGGGAACTCGGCCTGCGTACCTATCCCACCCACGTCGACGGCGAGCACATCGCCGAGGTCGGCTCGTCCCGCTCCCGGTACACGGGCCGTATCCCCAAGTTCAACCCGCTGGTGCTGGCGGACATCGGGCAGGCCCAGTACCGCCTGGACCGGATCGCACGCCAGGTCGCAGCGGCCGATCCGTGGCGGGCGCCGCACGCCGAGGAGCTGGACCGTCAGACGTTCGACACCTGGCTGCGCAAGACCGCCCGAACCGCGGGCGGCCGTGCCTTCTTCCGGCTGGTGACCGAGGCGGTGTTCTCCGCCGAGCCGGAGGACATGTCCGCGCTCTGGGCCGCCTTCTACGTCGGCAGCGCGGGCGGCCTCGACCCGCTGATCAACGTCACCGGCGGAGCGCAGCAGGACCGAGTGGTCGGCGGGACGCAGCGCATCGCGCTGGAGCTGGCCGAGGAACTCGGTGACCGGGTCGTCCTGGACGCGCCGGTGACCGGCATCGACCGGCAGTCCTCCGGCGTCCGGGTCGTCACGTCCAGCGGTCTGACGGTGCGCGCCCGCCGGGCCGTGGTCGCGGTGCCACCCCCGCTCGCCGCACGCATCCGCTTCACCCCGGGTCTTCCGGGCGACCGCGACCAGCTCGTCCAGCGGATGCCGATGGGCAGGGTCATCAAGGTCAACGTCGCCTACGACGAGCCGTTCTGGCGCCACGCGGGCCTGAGCGGCCAGGCGAACAGCACCTACCGTCCCCTGGGCACCGTGCTCGACAACACACCGTTCGGCGGCTCTCCCGGCGTGCTCGTCGGCTTCCTCGAAGGCAGGCACGCTGATGCCGGCTCGCGCATGCACGCCGATGAGCGGCGCGCCCAGGTGATCCACGACCTCGTCGGCTACTTCGGCCCGCGGGCCGGACACCCCATCGCCTACATCGAACGCGACTGGGCGGAGGAGGAGTACAGCCGCGGGTGCTACGGAGCGTTCACCGCGCCGGGCACCCTCACCCGCTTCGGTCCGGCCCTGCGCAAGCCGGTCGGTCCGCTGCACTGGGCAGGCACCGAGACCGCGACCCGGTGGGTCGGCTACATCGACGGAGCCGCCGAATCCGGGCACCGCGTCGCGGACGAGATCCTCGCCAGGCTGACCTGATCCCCGCCCTGTGAGGGAGGCATCACCGATCAGAAGACCAACCGACGTGCTCCTGGAGTTGACCGACTCCGTGGCGGCCGTGGCCGGCCAGTTGACTCATGACCGCAACCGAGATCAGCGGCTCCGCCCGGCCTCGCGCGCTCGTATCCCGGATCACGGCAGGAACGTCACCTCCGGAAAGGCGCGGGACGGGCCGTCGAGCAGGTGTCCGTGCCGGTGCCTGAGGTGCTGGTCGAAGAACGCGAGCGGGTACGCCTGCTGGATGCGTACCGCCCGGTCCGGGTCGAGAGTGCCGATCCAGCCGCGCAGTTCCTCGTCGCTCATCCCCACCGCCTTGGCCAGTTGCGGGACCAGCACCTGGTTGTCGCCGTAGGAGGAGTGGACGGCGCCCTCGGCCTGGATGTCGAGCCGCCAGCCGCGCAGGTGTGTCCAGAACTCGGCGACGCTGGGCTCCTTGGCCCGGGTGAACTCGGCGGTCAGCATCATGAACGGCCGGTCGAGGTCACTGGTGATGGCAGGCAGCATCGGGCCGTCCAGGCTCAGTCCGGCCCGAACGCGCGGATCGTCGAGCATGACGCGGGCGGTCGCCGTCCCGCCCTTCGACCAGCCGAACATGCCGATGCGCCGCGGATCGATCGCGCCGGCCAGGCCCTGGGGCAGCGGCCGGCCGTCGGCGTCGGGACTGCGCCCGGCGGCAAGGTCTTCGACGCAGTCGAGGACGAAGCGGATGTCGGTGGCGAAGTCCGCCGGTCCCATCGCGTGCTGCGGGTCCCTGAGCGGGGCGAGGACCCGGCCGTCGGGGAACTCGGTGAAAGCGTCGTGCGTGTGGTCCACCGTCACCACCGCATAGCCGTGGCTGGCGAGTTCCTGCACCATGACGGTGTGGTCGGCACGGTGGCTGTGCGCGCCGTGCGAGAACACCACGACGGGCAGCCCCCGGCCGCCGCGCCGCGCGGGGGCGCCGTGGTGGCCGGCGGTGAGCGGCGCCTGTGCCGCGTCGGCGGCGAACCCCGCGGAGGTGAGCAGTTCCCGCAGCGTGCCGGCGGACATCCACGGCACCGGCGGGTACCGCTCGACGTCCCGCGCGGGGTACCAAAGGCTCGCCATCAGTTCCCGGTGGTGTCCCGGGCCCGCCACGGGGTCCGGGCGGGCGGTGTCGACAAGGTGCAGCGCCACCGTGCCCACCGGGTCCGGCCCGGTCGGCGCGGGCAGGGTGAGCTGCGCCGGGGTCGGCGTGCCCGAGGCTGCCCGGGCCCGCCCGGTGAGGCCGAGCGGTAGGGCCGCGCCGGCCGCCAGGGCGGCTCCCAGCAGGCGACGGCGCGTCATGGTGTCTCGGCTGGTGAACGGTGTGGTGTTCACGGCCCCTCCCTGAGTCTCCTGGACGGAAGCCGGGCTCGGCTGCCTGATCGTCAGCCGCGCCCGGGCTCGCGCATCGGTGTGCTGTATTACGACCCGTGCGCCTGGGCAGAACGCTGTCATCCGGCGCGGCGGGGCCACATCCGTCCGCCGATGCAATCCACCGCCCCTGTCAGCCCACGGGTGTACGTCCGCAGACGGGCGTCGGCCACCGCGCACCCCGGCAATCGTTGAACGGCTCGTCGCAGCGGGCCGGTGGCAGCCCGGCGAGCCGGACATTGTCATCGTCACGGACACCGGATACGACGTCACCCGCCTGGCCTGGGTGCGGCAAGGCCGGCACGAAGAACAAGCGCCCGGCGCCCCGCTATGACGTGGGCGAAACCGTCCGCCGCGAGAAGACCCTCATCGCCCTGAACCGGTTGACGGGCTAAACGGCACCGGCACCGGTCCGGATAATGACGGCATGGAATTTGCCGTCTTCATGACCTTGCCCGGACTGGTCATCCTCCTGACCGTCGTGGCCTTCGCAGACCAGCTGCTTCTCCGTGCCGGACGGGCCGGACTGCTGCCATGGCGGAACAGCGTCCGGCAGGGCCAGATATCGGCGACCGGATTCGAGCAGCTCCACGCGAGCATTTCGCCCGGGAAGCAGAACGAACTCAAGGAGCGGCAGTCGGCACTGGTGATGCGGGACGACGAGGAAGACAGCGCGCCGCCGAACCGGACGAGGATAGACCTGGAGAGAGGGACCGCGGTCGTCCGGATGCCGCAGGCCGATCAGTAGCAGGCCACCCATCACCGTCAGACCGCATGACCTTGTTCTCTGAGCGGTTCCGGGATCCGCGCAGCACCGAGTACGACTTCATGCCGCGACGTCTGGTCTGCCCCAACAGGCCCGGTCCCGGCCGACCGCCCGGCTCGCGGAACCGGCACCCCGCCACCCGCTACGACCTGGGCGAAACAGTCAGACGCTCCGAGATCACGGCCGAACGCGACCAGCTCGGACGCTCAACACCGCTTCAGAAGGGAACGGCCAGCCCGGCTTCTCGCAATCGAAGCAGCGCTGTGCCCATACACTCGGCGACGGAGGCTCCGTCTGCCCTCATCCCGCCGTCCAATGGCCCACCAGAAGCGGCAAATGTCCATGCCGGCCGCCCCTCACGCAAACGCTCCGCGTCGACTCTGATCATGGCACCGACACCCTGCTCACCGAGCCATTCCAGGACGAGCAGCGTCACGTCCTCGACGCCGCTGTCCAGGTCCGCCTCGGGCCGCCGCCCCATTCCCTTGGCCATAGCCACAACCCTACTCAGCGTCCGGTCGGGCCTCGGCACACGCTTTCAAGGCGACTCAGACCTTGGAGAACAAGCTGGACTCCTCCGCCGGCCATGGGCACCAGACCGTGTGCTGCTCATCCACTCGTCCGGGTGGATTCGTGCCCAGGAGGTACGCAGGACGCGACCGGACAGGTGACTCTTCCGGAGTGGACATGCGGGATCCAGACAGCACCGACACTGGCGACGAACCTCTGGATCTGACCGATGAGGGGCTGGTCAGAGACCCTTTCACCTCCTATGCACGTATCCGCGAACGCGAGCAGATGGTGCGCGGGCGCGTGCCCGGCGTCGACCCGATGTGGGTCGCCACCCGCCACGACGACATCCGTACCGTCATGAGCGATTCCCACTTCACCATCGACGCCACGGCCGTCCCCGGCGCACCGGTGGCACACCGTACCGAGCAGACCTGGCAGGCCCGCGGCATGTACCAGGGCTACGAGAAGTATGTGCGCGCCGGGATCTTCGACGCGGACGGCCCCCACCACCGCCGCCTGCGCGGCCCGGTCAGCGCCGCGTTCTCCCCGCGCCGCGTGGCCGCGCTGCGCCCCAGGATCGAGGCCATCGCCACCCAGCTGCTCGACCGTCTGCCGGACCATGCCGAAGACGGCGTGGTCGACCTCGTCGAGCACTTCGCCAGGCCACTGCCCATCACCGTCATCTGCGAACTCATCGCCGTCCCCGAGGCCGACCGCGACCGCTGGCGGGCCCGCAGCGCCACACTGGTCGCCGGCGTCTGCGGTGACGAACTCGGAGACGCGCTCGCAGGCATGGTCGACGACGCGATCGCCCTCGTCGACCACCACACCACCCACCCCGGAAACGACCTCATCTCCGACCTGCTCGCCCCCGACCACCAGGCCCGGCTGAGCGCAGACGAGCTTGTCACTCTCATCGCGAACCTTGTCGTCGCCGGGCATATCACCACCGTCAACCTCATCGCCAACGGCACCGAAGCCCTTCTCGCCCACCCCGGCCAACTCGCCCTGCTGCGCGAGGACCCCACCCTCATGCCGCACGCCGTCGACGAACTCATGCGCTACTGCGGCCCCGTCGTGCGCGCGCTGCCCCGCTACGCCCTCCGCGACACCACCCTCGGCAGCACCCCGGTGAAGGCCGGGGAAGCCGTTCTCCCGATCGTGTCCGCGGCCAACCGTGACCCGGCCGCCTTCACCGACCCCGACCGCCTCGACATCAGCCGCACCCGCCACAGCCGGGAACAACACCTCGGCTTCGGACACGGCGCCCACCGCTGCCTCGGCGCACACCTCGCTCGCGAGGAGACCGCCATCGCCCTGACCGCACTGGTCAACCGTGTTCCCGACCTGCGGCTCGCCACCGATCCACAGCACCTGCAGCGCGGCACCAATCCTGTCAACTGGCACCTGAAGGCCCTCCCCGTGCGTTTGTAGCTCCGGGACGGGTTCGAGCGGGAGAATAGCTCCGTGGCTCATGTTCCGATCGCTGGTCATCTGCTCCGCGCCAGGGATCTCGCGGACGCCCGCTACTCCGAGGCACTCACGGTGGCCGACATGGCCGCGGCCGCCGCGCTGTCGCCGGTCCACTTCAGCCGCCGCTTCAAGGCCGCGTTCGACGAGTCACCGCACCAGTACCTGCTGACCCGTCGCCTGGAGCGGGCCGCCACCCTGCTGCCGGCCACCGACTGGACGGTGGCCGAGATCGGGGTCGCCGTCGGCGTGCGGAGCATCGCTTCGTTCACGACGAGTTTCCGCAGGATGTACGGGATGCCCCCGCAGGCGTACCGGGCGGCGCACCCGCCGGCCGCACGGCATGTGCGCATCCCCCGCTGTGTGGCGATGGCCTACGGGCGGACGTGGCGATGGAGGCCTGGAGCTTCCGTTGGCTGTGCGTCGGGCCGCCCGGCGGGGTCGGTCCGGCGCTGGTGCTGATGCCCGTACCGGGGCCGCCGATGCTGGACAAGGCGAGTAGTGCCTGGCTGTCGGATCTGGTGGCCAAGGGTGCGGGCGGCACGCTGTTCCTGGAGACCGACGACTGCCAGGCCGCGTACGACGAACTGTCCGCCCGTGGCGTCATGTTCAACGACCCACCGACGGCGCAGCCCTACGGGATCGACACGTCGCGGCAATCCCTTCCGCCCACGTAGCAACGCAGTCCCTCTGACGGCGTTCGACGGCCAGGCCGGCGTGGGCAAGTCGGACCCGACCCTCCGGAACGGACAGCGGTACGCGGTCATCACGGAACAGCGGTCTCAGGGCTTCCGGACTCGGCCCGCATATGGCCCCTGCGTTTGCCAGTCGCCGTGGCCGGCAGGAAAATATTGATGTCAGCGTGGGCCTGCCGCTGGAAAAGGGGCCGGTGGGTGCCATCGCTTCTCCTGCTGTTGCCGCACCAGTGCAGACGTGCCCTCTTTCTGCGGTGGCCGCATATCCATCCCGATCTTCTCGGGAGAGCCTGTGACAAAGCTGCGACTGGCCACGTTCAACGTCGAGAACCTCTTCGCGCGCTGGCGGTTCAAGGACGGCATCGACCCGGCGACCGCCAACTCACGGGGATGGATCGTCGACCAGACCCAATTCGAGGAACTGGGGATGGATGACAAAGCCATCACGGGGGCGGCGGTACGGGAGCTGGGTGCTGACCTGCTGTGCCTGCAAGAGGTGGAGAACGTCGATACGCTCAAGCATTTCCGTGCTCAGGCGCTGGGCGGGCGCACCCAGTACCCGTATGTCGCCGGAGTGGACGGTAACGATCCGCGGCTGATCGATGTCGCGGTGCTGTCGAAGTGGCCGATCACGCGTATCCGCTCGTACCAGCATCTGATGGATCCCGTGAGCCCGACGGCACCGCTGTTCTCCCGTGACTGTCTTGAGGTCGATATCGAGGTCGAGGTGGGACAGGGGCGGAAGACTCCTGTGACGCTGTTCGTCAATCATTTCAAGTCCATGCTCGGCGGACGTGCGGAGACCCGGGAGAAGCGGGAACGGCAGGCCGCGAAGGTGATGGACATCGTCACCGACCGCTTCGGGCACGCGTCGCCGGGTGACCGTCCATTCGTGGTCCTGGGCGATCTGAACGACTATCTGGACCCGGGCGGCGGCGGAGATTCGGGGATCGAGCAGGTCGTCAACTGGGACCAGGTCGAGAACGTAGTGGCCCGCCTACCCGAAGACGACCAGTGGACGCACTACTGGGACGACGGCGACGAATACCGGCAGCTGGACTACCTCCTGCCGTCGACCTCGCTCGCCCAGGCGGCCCCGCACGCGCTGCCGGAGATCTTCCGCAAAGGAGTCCCGCTGCGTGCCGTCAAATACACCGGTCCCCGGTTCCCCGGCGTGGGGCAGGACAAGCCGAAGGCATCGGACCACTGCCCCGTCGTCTTCGAGCTGGAAGTGCAGTAGGCAGTGACATGAGAATCCGCGAACCCGCGATCAAGTGACCGACGATTCATCACCGCTCCTCTTCAACAGGAGGTTTCCCATGAGCAGGGCCCGCCGCGTCAATTGCATCATCCCCCCGCACCTTCTCGACAAGCTCCTGGAAAACGACGACACAGAAGTACGCAAGGCCGCCCTGGACACCCTGCTGACGACGACGCGGCTGCGGGGTGAGCGCTCGGTGAGGGCGTCCTTCACCGGCGCGGCCGCCCCCGGCAATGGCCGGCGGACGGTCTTCGACTGCCGGCAGGGCAGGTTCCTGCCCTTCGCCGTTCTGGCCCGGACCGAGGAAGGGCCAGAGGCCTCGGACAAGTCCGTCAACCGGGCGTTCGACGGACTCGGCACGACGCGGGACTTCTACCAGAAGGTGTTCCAGCGCAATTCGCTCGACGGCATGGGAATGCGTCTGGACGGATACGTCCACTTCGACTCGAACTACAACAACGCGTTCTGGGACGGACGGCAGATGGTCTTCGGTGACGGAGACGGAAGGATGTTCACCGACTTCACCGGATCCCTCGACGTGATCGGCCACGAACTGACCCACGGAGTCACCGAGTTCACCGCGGGTCTCGCCTACCACCACCAGGCCGGGGCGCTGAACGAGTCGATCTCGGATGTCTTCGGGTCGCTGGTCAAGCAGTGGTCGCTGAACCAGTCCGCCGAGACAGCGGACTGGCTGCTCGGGGCCGAGGTGTTCACCCCGGGAATCGACGCCGACGCGCTGCGGTCCCTGAAGGCTCCGGGCCAGGCGTACGACAACGCCATGTTCGGCAAGGACCCCCAGCCCGACCACATGAGCAAATTCGTCAACCTGCCCAACACCGAGAGAGGCGACTACGGCGGGGTGCACATCAACTCCGGTATCCCGAACAAGGCGTTCTACCTGACGGCGGTGCGCATAGGCGGATTCGCGTGGGAGGCGCCCGGACTCATCTGGTACGAGTCGCTCAAGGCATCCAGCGCCGAGACCAAGTTCCAGGATTTCGCGGACACCACCTACCAGAAGGCCGAGGAACTCTACGGGACTGACAGCGCGCAGCAGCTGGCCGTGCTGGCGGCGTGGCAGGACGTGGGGATCCAGATCAGCGGGGTCCCGTCCGGACTCGCCCGGGCGCGCAGTCTCGCGGCCGGCCGGAGCGGTGGTGCGGGCCGGGACGACGGCCTGGCGGCCCTGAGCCAGCAGGTCGGTGCGCTGGCCTCCCAGGTCAAGGAGCTGGCCCAGGACGTGACCGCGCTGAAGGCGCCCAGGTGACCACGGGCGGTTGACGCGCGGCCGCCCGGCTACGGGGCTCGTCCTCAGGTCAGGCGATCGTCACGGCAAGCAGGGGCGGCCGCTCGGCCGGCCGGGAGGTTCTGCACGATGAAGGTCACTCTGGCCAGGCACGGCGGGCTGGCGGCGGCGATCCGTCTGAGCCTTCCGCCCGACGTGGTGGACACCGATGCCCTGCCCGAGAACGACGCGGCGGAACTGGCCCGGCTGGTGGCGGCGGCCCTCCCGGCAGCCGTCCCTGGCGGGGCCGGGCCGGACCGGCCCGACCCCGCCAGGGACGCGATGAGCTACACGATCACCGTGGAGGACGACGGCCGCTCGACCGTTCTCACCCAGTCGGACACCGCCATGTCCCCGGAGTTCGCGGCCCTGCTCAGCTGGCTGGAGCAACACCTCGGGCAGCAGTGACACACGCTCCACGGACGCGGACCCCGAGCACTTCGTGGCCTCCGCACGCGTCGGCGCGCCCTGTCATCTGTGTCCCTCTGCCGCGTCCGGGGACGGCGTACGTCCCTCGGGGGCCGAGGCGGTCCAGCTGCTCAGCAGGGTGAGTGCCTGGGCGGTTTCGGAGCCTGGCTCGACGTTGTAGACGCACAGGGTCTGCTCGGTGTCACCCGGTACCTGGAACGACTCGTACGCGAAGTGCAGGTCCCCTACGAGGGGGTGGTGGTAGTGCTTGCTGCCGTGGGTGCGGCGCAGCACGCGGTGGTCGTTCCACCAGGTGGAGAACTCCGGTGACTTCAGGGTGAGTTCTCCGACGAGGTCGGCGAGCCGGCGGTCGTGGGGGTGACGGCCGGCTTCGAGGCGGAGGATGGCGACGGTCTCGGCTGCGATCCGCTCCCAGTCGCCGACCCGTTCCCGGGCCGCAGGGTCCAGCAGGTAGTAGCGGGCCAGGTTGCGGTGGAGTGCGGGCAGGGCGTCGAAGTCGGTCAGGACCTCGCGGGCGAGCCGGTTGGAGGCCAGGACGTCGGTGCGCCGGCCGAGGATGAAGGCGGGCACGTGGTCAAGGGTCTGGAGCATCAGATGGAGGCCCGCACGGACCCGCTGCGGGCCGGCCGGGGCGCGGCGCGGCGTCGCGGGGCGGGCCAGCAGGTCGGTGAGGTGCTCGCGTTCGGAGGCGTCGAGCCGGAGGGCCCGGGCCAGGGCTTCGACGACCTCGGGTGAGGGGTTGCGCGCGCGGCCCTGTTCGAGCCGGGTGTAGTACTCGGTGCTGACGCCGGCCAGTCGGGCGGCCTCGTCACGGCGCAGGCCGGCCACGCGGCGGGCCCGGCCGTCGGCGGGCAGCCCCGCTTGGTCAGGGGTGATCCGGGAGCGGCGTGTGCGCAGGAAATCGGCGAGGTCGCGACTGCGGTCTTCCATGCGTCCAGTGTGTCCGGCGGAGACGGCGTACGCACCGGTCCTGGGTGGTCCTGCCAGTACCTGCCTTGCCGGTACCGGCCTCGTCAGGGCGCCTTCCGGCGCCCCGCGGGGGTCGTGCGGATGGTGTTGTGGTGAAGGAGCCGACGGCGACACGGCCGGCGGCCCTCATCTCATCCGCATCGAAAGGTGTTCCCATGACCACGCACTCCTCTGTCCGTCCCCTGGCCGGCCGCGTCGCGGTCGTCACCGGAGCCTCCAGCGGCATCGGTGAGGCGTCCGCCGAGAAGCTGGCCGCCCTGGGGGCCCACGTCGTCGTGCTCGCCCGGCGCGCGGAGCGGCTGGGCGACCTGGTCGCCCGCGTCGAGAAGAACGGCGGACAGGCCCTGGCGATCGCCGTGGACGTGACCGACAAGGCGGCCGTCCAGGCCGCCGCCGACCGGGTCGCGGCCGAGCTGGGCGGCGCCGACCTGGTGTTCAACAACGCCGGCGTCATGCTGCCCGCCCCGATCGAGGAGCTGGCCACCGACCAGTGGCAGCAGCAGATCGATCTGAACATCACCGGGCTGATGAACGTCATCGGCGCGTTCACCCCGCAGCTGGTCGAGGCCGCCGCGGAGCGCGGCGTGGCCGACCTGGTCAACACCTCGTCGATCGGGGCGCAGAACATCTTCCCGACCTTCGCCGTCTACACGGCCACCAAGGCGTACGTCACCCACCTCTCCCGTCACCTGCGGGTCGAACTGGGCCCGAAGAACGTACGCGTGGCGGCGATCGAGCCGGGCATCGTCGGCACCGAGCTGCAGAGCCACGTCACCGACGAGGGCGCCCGGGCGTGGCTGGCCGGGGCCAGGGAGACCATGGAATGGCTCACGCCGCAGGACGTCGCCGAGACCATCGGCTTCCTGGCCACGCTGCCGCCGCGCGTGAACCTTCAGCAGGTCACGATCATGCCCACCGGCCAGCCCAGCTGATCTGCGTACGACGGAAGCCTCGCTCCGAGGTCAGCGGGACCTCCTCGAAGCGAGGCTGACGAGGACGCCCCTCGGGACAGCCCGGGCCGCTCAGGGCGGTGTCACCTTCTTGGCCCGTCGGCGCCGAAAACACTCACTCATCTGCGTGCTGCGGGACAGCCGTAGGCGACGGCGCTCCGAAACCCTTGCGGGACGGTGGTGAGCGGGAACAGTCGTTCTGCGCCGCATGTTCTGAACGGTCCGGCAACGACTCTCATACGCCACGGAAGGGGGAACCGGTGAAGAGGGGATGCGCCGAAGGGGAATCGGGTGGTTCGAGAACGACACGTGGCGGTCCGTGGGCCGCGTTCCCCCGCCGCCTCGGCGATGAGCTGCGCAAGGAGAACAGGACTGTCGCATCAGAGATAATCCACGAGATCAGGTCCCAGATCCCCGAGTTCTCGCGGCCGCTCTCCGGGCAGTTCGGGGCGGCCATCCAGCAGGGTGTGGAAGCGGCTCTTGAGGAGTTCGCCGACCGGGTCGTCTCGGCGCGCGGCTCCCTGGACGCCGCCCGCGTCCCGGTCTACCGCGCGCTGGGCCGTGGGGAGTTGGTCGAGGGCCGCAGCCTGGACGCGCTGCAGGCCGCCTACCGGCTCGGCGCGCGCGTGGCATGGCGCCGCTACGCGCGCGTGGCCCGCCGCCTGGCCCTGAGCACCGAGGCGGTGGCGCTGCTCGCGGAGGCCGTCTTCACACACATCGACGAGATCGCCGCGGCTTCCGTCCAGGCCTACGCCGACGCCCAGGCCGATGCCGCGGGCACCACGGGCCGCCGTCGGCACCACCTGCTGCTCCTCCTGACCACCGGCAGCCCCGTCCCCGACCCCGAAGCGGTCCGCCGCGCCGCCGTCGATGCCGACTGGCCGCTGCCCGACACGGTGGCCGCGGCCGCGCTCGGGCCGCTGTCCGGCTCCCGTACCGGTGGTGGGGAGCGCACCGCGGCGGGCGGGTCCCTCGCCCTCGGTGCACGGGGGCGTCACCGCCTTCCCGAACCGGTGCTCGCCGACCTTGAGGGCTCCTCACCGTGCCTGGTGATCCCCAGCCCGCATCTGCTCCTCGCCGACCCCCGCCTGCAGCGGCTGCTCCGTGACACCGCCGGCGTGGTGGGCCCCGCCGTCCCTCCCGTCCAGGCCGCCGACTCCCTGCGCTGGGCCCGGATCCTGCGCGACGCGGGTGCCGCGGGCGCCGCCGCCCTGACCGACCCGCCACTGGGCCGGCTGCTCCTGCTGGCCGACCCCGCTCTGGTACGCCTGATGGCAAGCCGGCACCTCAAACCCCTCGCCTCCCTCACCTCCAAACAACGCGCCCGCGTCGCCTCCACCCTGTTGGCCTGCCTCCAGACCCGGCACGGCACCGCCCCGGAGATCGCCGCCCGCCTCGGCATCCACCCTCAGACCGCCCGCCAGCGCCTCCACCAGGTCAACCACCTGTTCGGCGACCTCCTGGCCGACCCCGACGCCCGCTTCGAGGCGGAGGCCGCCCTCCGGGCTGCCCTCACCGACCGCGAGAGCGACCCGCGGACCAGCTGAGGGCACACCCCGGCGGCCTTCGCCGGCCCCCGATCACGCCTGCGGGGCGGCGGCCTCCAGGTCGGCGATGCTGCCCGACATGATCGTCCGTACGTGCTCGGTGATGTGCTCGGCCAGCCAGTCCCACCAGGCCACCGCCAGCAGCCGGGCGATGTCCTCGTCGTTGTAGCGGGTGCGGATGAGGCGGGCCGGGTTGCCGCCGACGATGCCGTAATCGGGTACGTCGGCGGTGACCACCGCGCCGGTGCCGATGATCGCGCCGTGACCGATCCGTACGCCGGGCATGATCGTCGTGCCGTGGCCGAACCAGACGTCGTTGCCGACGACGGTGTCCCCACGGTTCGGCAGGCCGGTGAGCAGGTCGAAGTGCTCGGACCAGGAACCGCCCATGGTGGGGAAGGGGAAGGTCGACGGGCCGTCCATGCGGTGGTTGGCGCCGTTCATGATGAACCGCACGCCCGTGCCCAGCGCGCAGAACTTGCCGATGACGAGCTTCTCCGGGCCGTAGTGGTAGAGCACGTTGCGCTGCTCGAACGCGGTCGCGTCGTCCGGGTCGTCGTAGTACGAGTATTCCCCGACCTCGATCAGCGGGGACGTCACCAGCGGTTTGAGCAGCACCACCCGCGGCTGCTCGGGCATGGGGTGGAGGACCGTCGGGTCGGCAGGGACAGGGATAGAGCGTGAATCCTTCAGCGGTTACGGGTCAGACCCGTTCGTGATCGCTGTACCGGGCGGTCCAGGACACAGGATTTCTCGCGCCCACGAACGCCCGCCGGCTGCGCCACCGGCATTCCGTCCCTCACGACGGCATGCGATCGACTGCCAGAACCCCTTCGCCCCGGGCCTCGTCCCCTGTCCGTACCCTCGTCGGCGGACGGTGCTGTTGATGTTCGAGAGGCGACAGGGCATGAGTAAGTTCGGGGCCGCGGCGGGGACCGTGCCTGGCCAGACGGTGAGCGGGAAGCGGGTGCAGGGTCGGGCTCGCAGGGCGGCCAACTCGGCGAAGTGGGCCGTGGCGGTCCCGGTGCTGCTGCTGTTCGGAGCCGGGGTGGCGCAGTGGGTGACGCTGCTCGGGGTGGTGGTCGTGCTGGCCGTCGTCGCGGTCGCGACGTTGCTGGTCGGCGGAGTGTGGCATCGGGCCGGGGCGGCCACGCTGGTGGCGGTGGCCGGCTTCGCGCTGACGCTGTTCGCCGGGCCGGCGGTGTACGAGGGGTACATGCGGACCGTGGGCGAGCCGGTGGACGCGGTGGTGATGGACGTGGTCGACCTGCATCGCAAGCACGGCGCCGACATGGTGTGCACGGTCCGCGAACTCGGTGGCGAGAAGCGCACGTTCGAGGTCTCCCAGATGCAGAACTGCTTCGGGCAGACCGAGAAGGGCGACCGGATCGTGGTCCGCGAGGACCCGCTGGGGCTGCTCGATCCGTGGCTGCCGTACGGGGCGGAGGACCGGAACACCAGTGAGATCACCATGGCCACGACGGTAGGACTGACGTTGGTGGTCGGGGCGTCCGTCTTGTACGGGGGGCAGCGGCGACGCGACGGTTAGGGCGCGCGCTGCCGCTCAGGTCAACGGTCGGGCTCCAGGAACTGTTCGATGCCGGCCTGGCGGGCCCAGTCCCCCGTGGTGCACCAGGACGTGCCGACGGGCCAGATCAGATCCGCCCCCATGTACCGGGCGAAGTCACGCAGTTCCTCTCCCGGGTTGCCGGGAAGCAGGATGGCCTTGCGGAGCACGCCGGGCAGATGGCGGGTGTACTGGCCGAGCTGTCCCGTCGCGTACCGCACGTCGTCGGTCGGGTTCTTGCCGGCCTTGGCCTCGATGAGCAGGCGCAGTTGTGCGACCCAGGTGTCGGTGAGCAGTGGGGCGCACTGGGCTGAGTGGCGGATTCCGATGCGATGCACCGCGTAGCCCTGGCTCAGCAGGTAGCGCTCGAATGACTTCGAGAGGCGGGTCTCGGGCCGCTCGTTGCCCAGAGGGGTGTCGAGGACGTCGCGGCACAGGAGGTCTGCTCGTTCCACTCTGCGGACATCGACCCTGCGGGGATCTCCTGGAGGGAGCAGCCGGCCGGGGTGGTGGGTGAGGTGGTCGATGGTGCGCAGCCGGTAGAGCGGGTAGCGCACCGTCTCACCGTGCCGGCCGGGGGCCGTGCGCTCCTCGGCGATGCCGTCGAGCACGAAGGAATCGACGAACCGCCACAGGCCCTGGGCACCAGTGCGGGGCGCCTGCAGCACCTGCAGGCGACGTCCGACGGCCCATGCCGTTTCGATCGTTTTGTTGCCCTGCTTGCCCTCCCATGAGCCTGTGCCGAAGCCGAAGGCACCGGAGTAGTAGAAAAAGCCGTCGTCCCGCCAGCCGTCGCCGAAATGGTCGCCGGCGCTGAAGAGGAAGACATGGGTGCTCCTTCTGAGCGGGACGATCCCTCCCTGACTGGAGCCGCCGTAGGACGCGCGCAGCATCCGGCGTGTAGTGAAGTCTCCCTGGGTGAGGACCCACCGGTCCGACTGTGTGACTGCCAATTCCCCTGCTGCTCCCCGTCTTGTTCGCGTGCCGACGCAGTCACGCTAGTCGCCGCCTGTGACAGCCGGAGCCACCGCGTTCCGGCGTCCGGTCCGGCCGTGGCGCCACGGCTCGCCGGACCGGCCCGTGCGAGGGGTGCACGGGCCGGTCAAGCAGCTGTGCCGGGCCGTTCGCCTACGGGTCTATGGACTTGATGGGTGTGCGCTGCTCATCGGCCGCCGGTCCGAGACTGTTCGCGTCACGGAGCCAGATCCAGGCATAGATCTCCTCCTTGCCCACCTCTGTGTCCAGTGCGTCGGCCTGTGCGGTGAACCGTTTGCGCCGGAATACCGATGGGCCCGACGCGTGGAATGTCTCCACCGGTGCGTACGCGGTGATCTGGTCGTCGTCAGAGGTGTCCTCCTCCCAGATCTTCACTGAGTCGTTGAAGAACAGGCCGATCTCGAACGGCTCGAAGTGGACCGTGTAGGTGATGAGGAATTCCCAGGAGCCGTCGGAACGCGGGAATGCGCTCTCAACGATTCGATCATTTGCGATCCGTGCCATCTTGATCACCTTCTCATATCGGTGTTTCTTGGGTTACCGGCCTGGTGAAGCCGTGTGTCAATTTCACCCGCACCGGGACCCCCGGTCATGCCCCTGATCTTCGGGACTTGACAGCCCAGCCCGGGAGCGGCCGGAGCACGGCCGGAAGGGCGGTGGTGGCAGTTGTCCCGCGGCTATGCGAGATCACGGTTCGGTGCCGACCGGGCTCACCGCCGTACCCCGTCGGCCCCGCCAGGCGTTGACCCGCGCATGCACGACGAACCCGGCTCGACCAGCACCGCCCGTCTGCTGGGCGCCTACTGGCTGGACTCCCCGTACTGGCATCGCCAGCAGCCCTGCTGCTGCTTCACGTCACCCCCGCGACGGCGGGCGCGCGGCGCGCTGGTCGCCCGCGCCGTCCTGACCGTGGCCGCCTACGTCCTCGTCCTGGCCGCTCTCGTCCTCGTCGTCGCCGGCTGACCGCCCCGAGCGGGGAGTGGCCGCCCATGCCTCCGAGCGGTCTCTGGGGCCTTCGCGTGGCCGGCGAGGCCGGGACGGCCGTGGTCGCTCAGCCGATGGCGACGACGCGTGCCCAGGGTGGCGGGGTGTCCGGGACGTAGTCCGGATCGTCCTCGTTCGCGGCGGAGCCCGGACGCGGGAAGAGACCGACGACGGTACGGCAGGGCGGCTGCGCGGAGGGCCACGGCGTCTGGCCGTCCGTGAGGGCGACGATCACGTCCGGGCGTGGCCGGGAGCGCAGCGCCCGGGCGAAACCCGAGCGCAGGTCCGTTCCCCCGCCGCCGATCAGTTCGATGCTTTCGGCACGGCAGAGCGGGACGGCGATCCCGGCCGCCGCGTCGCAGGAGATCACCGAGACCAGGTCGCGCCGCCCGCCCACGGCCCGCGAGATCGCCGCCACCTCCAGCAGCGCGCTGCCCAGCTCGGCGTCGCTCACCGACCCGGAGGTGTCGATCACGACGCAGACCCGGGGCGGTGTACGGCGCAGGCTCGGCAGCAGCACTCCGGGAAGGCCGGCGGAGCGCCGGGACGGGCGCCGGTAGCTGTGATTCTCGCCCACGCCCGGTGCGGCCGCCGCGGAGCGCAGCGCCGCTCCCAGCAGCTGCCGCCATGGCTGCGGTGGGTGGAACGCCTCGTCCGCCCAGCGGCGCCATCCCTCGGGCGCTTCGCCGGGCCGGCCCTTGATGGCCTCGGCGACCCGGAAGCGGACCGCGTCGCGCTGCTGTCTGCTCAGGCCGTGTGCGCCGTCCGCTCCCAGCTCCCACGGCCGGGCCTGCCCGTCGGCGCCGCTGCCGCAGTCCAGCCAGGCCAGGTCCGCGGTCGGTCCGGTCATGGACGCCGTCCGCAGGTACTCCTCCATCAGCAGTCCGTCGGGCAGCCGCAGCAGCGACGGGAGCACCGCTCCGGCGGGCCGGGGCAGGCCGTCACCGTAGATGTCGTCGTTGATCTCGAAGTCGGCGGCGATGTTGCGCCGCAGCCGCTCGCCCGGCCCGTACTCGCCGTTCTCGCGGGCGTACCGCTCGCTGCGTCCGTGATGGTCCCGGATGAGGTGGGAGACCTCGTGCACCCAGACACCGGCGAGGTCCTCCATCGAGGTGCGCGCCACGAAGCCTGGCGAGACGTAGCAGCGCCAGTGCGCGTCCACCGCCATCGTGGGCACCGACCGGTCCTCCACCACGTGCAGCGCGAAGAGCGCGCTGGCCAGGTAGGGGCGCACCTTGACCGCGTGCAGCCGGGCGGCCAGCAGCTTGTCCATGTCCAGCACCAGCCCCGGCCGGTCTTCCGGCCCGGCGAAGCCGGTCGGCGGCCCCGGCACGGTGGCCCGCACCGGGCGCGGCGGCGGAGGCGGGGACAGGGGGCGCGGCAGCGGGCGCGAGTGCTTGGCGGTCCCGGTCATCGGCGCGCCCTCGTCGCTCGGCCCGCGCCCGCGGTGGCCCGCTCCACGGACTGATCCGCCTGCCGGGCGAGACCGATCACCCCGGCCAGCCGCTCCACCGCCTGCGGTACCTCCCAGTCGTCGCGCCGCACCGAGGCGAGCGCTGTCGCCGGGCCGACCAGCAGGTCCGGGGCGCCGGTTTCCAGGGCCCTGACCAGGACGGCCCAGCCGGCCTCCCAGCGCTGCCGCGACGGGCGTGCGCCGACGGCGGCCACCACCGCCTCCAGCGCCGCCTGCCGCAGGTCGCCCCGCTCCGGCAGCTCGGCGCAGGAGGGCTCGGCCAGCAGCGTCTCCGGATCCGGCAGGTCCATCCGGTCCAGATGAGCGAGCAGCTCCAGACCCGGCCCGTCCCCCACCGCGCCCCGCACCAGCAACGCCAGCACCTCCCGGGAGACACCGGCCGCCGTGCCGAACGCCAGCAGGGTCAGTGCCGCCTCCCAGCTGCGGGGCGAGGGCCAGGCGCCACCGCGGCGGGTCTCGGTGCTCGGCAGCCGGTGGATCAGCGTCGGCCGGGCCTCCAGGAAGCCGCAGACCGCGCGCCGCGCGTGGGCCACCGCCTCCGGCAGCCGCTCGGGCACGAGCCGGGGCAGCTGGGCCCGGGGCCAGACCCCGCCCAGGCCGCGCACCACCACCTCCCGGTCGTGGACCCAGTGCAGATGCACGAACCGGTTGGCCAGGGGCGGGCTCAGCTCCCAGCCGTCGGCCGCCGACGCGCGCGGGTTGGCCGCGGCCACGATCCGTACGCCCCGCGGAAGTTGCAGCGCACCGACCTTCCGCTCCAGGACGACCCGGAGCAGCGCGGCCTGGACGGCCGGGGTGGCGGTGGACAGTTCGTCCAGGAAGAGCAGTCCCCGCCCGGCGCGGACGAGTTCCACGGCCCACTGCGGCGGCGCCATCGGCACCCCCTGCACCGCCGGGTCGTCGCCCACGATGGGCAGTCCGGAGAAGTCGGACGGCTCATGGACGCTGGCGATCACGGTCGTCAGCGGCAGGTCGAGGGTGGCGGCGAGCTGGGTCAGGGCCGCGGTCTTGCCGATGCCCGGCTCACCCCAGAGCAGCACGGGCAGGTCTGCCGCGACGGCCAGGGTGAGGGCTTCGAGCTGCTCGTCGGGGCGCGGCTCGGTGGTGGTCGTCCGCAGGAGGGTCAGAAGGTCGTCGGCGAGGGCGAGCTGGGTGCCGGTTCCGGGAGGGGATACGGGGGTGGGTGCGGGGGTGTCGGCGGCCGGGGCGGGCAGGAGGGTGCTGGGGGTCATGGGCATCACCTGGGGATGAGGAGGTACGGGGTACGGGAGGGCCCGTAGCGGATGGTCGTAGGGCGCGCGGCACGCAATGCGCCGCGGGAAGGTGGGAGTTGGGTGCGGGCCGACGGGCCCGAGGGTCAGCGGTGCAGGCCGGTGCGGGGCCGGGCCCGGCTGCTCTGCTTGCGGTGCATCGCGGCCGGGACGCGGCGGTCGAGCCGGGGGCGGTGGCTCGCCTCCGTGCGCCCGCTGCCTGAGGAGTTGCGGGCTTCTGCCGCTTCGGCGGCGGGGTGTACGGGGATCAGGCCCGCGCGGAAGAGTCCATGGTCGATGCGGCGGGCCGCGGCCGATTCCAGTGCCTCCCGCAGCGGCCCGTCGCGCAGGAGTGCACCGGGGCCGAGCAGTCCCTCGACCACGGCCAGCGCCCCGGCGGTGTCGCCGTGGCAGAGCCGCTCCCGGACCGCGGGCAGCGCCTGCGGCGTACGGTGCGCCCGGTCGATCGCCCGCAGGCAGGGCAGTGCCGGTCCGCCGAGCGCCACCAGCAGCTCCTCGCGGCGCAGTTCGACGGGGTCGTGGTCGACCGCCGTCAGCACTCCGTCGCGCAGCGCGATCCGGTGGATCTCGCCCCGGCATTCCACCCGGTGCGGATCACCGGGCTCGGGAGCGGGGTGGCCGGCCGCCGGTGCCGTGGCGAACTCGGCCAGGGCCGCGGCGACGAGGGGATGCAGCCGGTCGGCCGCGACCAGTCCGGCGCGCAGCAGTTCCAGGTCCGGAGGGATACGGGCCGCCGCCTCGGGCAGTACCGGAAGCGCGGCGACCTCCTGCGGTGGCAGTGCCTGCCGCAGTGGCCGCAGCGTCGGGGCGTGGCTGTCGTCGGGGGCGACGAGTTCGAGCACGGCGCGGCTGCGCGCGCCGAACCGCACGGTGAACGCCCCGCGCGGGCGCCCCTCGTCCCGCAGCAGCAACTCGGCCTCGGCGGCCCAGCTTCCCACCGCCCACGCGGCATCGTGGGCGGTGGACCGGTTCGCAAGGCCCAGCGGGGCTGAGCAGTCAAAGGCGCCGGAGCGTGCGGACGGCGCCGTGGCCGGTATCCCGCCGGCCCCGCACCGCCGTACCAGTTCGCCGCTGCGTTCCGCGTCCCACAGGTGCCGGTGCAGGTCGAGGCGGAAACGCCGGTCGGGGTGCGGGTGCGGATGGTGCCCGGTGGCGCTGTCGCCGGTTCCTTCCCACAGGGCCAGGGACATCCGCTGGCCGGCGTCGGCCCAGGCCGGTGGTGTCCGCACCACCAGCTGAAGCGGTGTGCCGCTCGAACTGGGGTACTGCGCCAGGGAGATGGTGAGGCCGGGCCTGAGCCGCCCGTCCGGGACGATCCGGGGCATGTGCCAGCGCAGCAGGTCCGGCGCCAGTCGGCGCAGGTCTGCACGAAGGTGGTTGAGGACATCGGTGCCGTGGCGGTCGCGCACGGCGCGCAGACCGAAATCGACGTCGACCCGGGCGGCGGCGCAGGCCCCGGCCCAGTCACCGACCGCACGCCGTGCGGTCGCCGTTTCGATCATGGACGGTGGCACGGCGTACTCGCGGACGCGCTGCCACATCAACAGGCGGGACGGAATCTCGTTCACGAGGTGATGTGCCATCAGCACTCACCTTGCGCGGACGATTCCCCCAATCCGTACGAGGAGAAGTTCTTCATCCCCGGCATGGTAACCACACCGCCGGCGATCTGTCTCCTGCTTATTGATCATCCCGGCGGGGACCCTGCCTCAAGAGCACGTCGTCGTAGGCGTAGCTGGTGCTGAGTAGGAGACGGTGCGCAGCCACGTCCTCACAGTCGGCGCGGGCGGTGACGTGCAGCAGCTTCGGAGCCGTCGCGCTGCTGCCGGTCCGCACTCGGCCCGGACGGTGGTGTACCAGTTGCCGTACCAGCCCAGCGTGCCCTTCGCCCGGCCTGCGTCCAGCGGTCAGCGCCCGGTCGGCTGGCTACGTCACCGCGGTCAGCGTCGCGTAGACCACGACGTTGCTCAGGTAGCCGGTGCTCCTGGTGTAGCCGCCACCGCAGGTGATCAACCGGAGTTCGGGCCGGCCGGAACCGCCGTAGACCTTCTTGCTGGGGAACTTCTTCCTGTCGTAAAGCTCGACGGCGCGGACGGCGAACACCGCTGTCCGCCGGTCCGCCCGGCTGACCTCGATGGTGGCGCCCTTGGTCAGGGTGCCGAGGTCGTAGAAGACACCGGGGTCGCCGGTGGGTGTGTCCACATGCCCCGTGGCGACGGCGGTTCCTGCCGAGCCAGGAGCCGTGCCGTCGCCGTACCAGCCGAC
This sequence comes from Streptomyces sp. NPDC046727, assembly GCF_040645635.1. Taxonomy (NCBI): domain Bacteria; kingdom Bacillati; phylum Actinomycetota; class Actinomycetes; order Kitasatosporales; family Streptomycetaceae; genus Streptomyces; species Streptomyces sp. NPDC046727. The sequence continues at coordinate 206,362 of NZ_JBEYYR010000005.1, read as the reverse complement.
GAAGCCGGGTTGGCCCGGTGGTGGTGTCCGTAACGCCCCTGCCGCATCGAGGCCCACACGTGTTATCGGGGCATTCACGCCGATGGCGGCGATCCGGAGCCGGACCGGCTCGGCGCGGGGCAGTGGATGGACTGCGGGGCCGGTGGGGTCCGCGGAAGTGGAGAAGGCCTGGGCCGCCGATGGCTGCGGCGGCTTCTTGCCCTGGAACCCGCTGATCAGCAGCACCACACCTGCCGTCATGGCGCAGGCCAGAAGGAGCAGTACAGGAATGAACAGTTCTCTGGAAGCGCTGATGGGGTGTCTGGATGCCATCGCGACTGAGCCTTTGCTTCACGGCGGGTGCGTTGTGACGGGTGGGGTGGGCCTCGCGGTGGGCGGGCATCGCGGCCGCCGGATCCATTCCGTCTCGCGGCCGGATACGCCGCAGTGGACGGGGCCGGCCGGCAGAGTCGGACGGTCAGGTTCGGTTGGCGTTCGGGCGGCGGCGCATCCAGACCACGCCTCCCGCGGCGGCCGTGACGAGCAGTCCACCACCCAGGGCGAGCCGCGTGCCCGTGTCTTCGGCCGGTCCGAAGCCGGCACTGACTGAACCACTCGGAGGAGGTCCGGTGACCTGGTACGTTTCCGTGACCATGGTCAGTGGCGGACACTTCAGTGTGACCGTGTCGCTGCCCGGCTTGGTTCCCTCCGGGATCTGGAACTGGCCCGTGAGTACGCCCTCCTCATCGCCTTGGAAGAGGTGGAACTCTCCTGCCACCTCCGAGAAACCCTTGCCGTAGTCCGCGTCTGGGTCGCAGGCACTCGTACTGACCGTGACCGTGGAACCCGGGTAGGCATTCCACGGGTCGATACGGACTTCCGAGTCATCAGCGGCGGCCGCGGCCGGGATCTGCATCCCGAGGGCACCGAGAGCCAGGCCGATACCTGCGGCCATGTGTGTGTAGCGCATTCCGAATCCTCCAGTGGAACAGCGTCCGGCCTGTGCGCGGCGCGTCTCCTGTGTTCCACTCCCGAGGCAACCGACAGACCGTCAGTTCCGCAACCTGACGCATCGCCATATGTGTCACCCAGTCAGGTGCCGTGGCATTCCTTCTTGATCGCTTGCGCAGGTCAGCGACGCGAGGAACACCCATAACGATCACCCGCCACCCCGTCGCCATAACGGTGAAAGTCGACCGGGCGCATGTCGCGCGGGGGGGGGCGCTTCGCCACGGAACGAAGGCTCACCAGGAGACTGTCGTCTGCCCCGACCAGGGAACTTCTGCGGCGAGCCACGTCCCGAGGTCGGCGAGCACGCCCAGCGACTCCGGGCGTGTGGCGGCGAACCAGGCCAGGCCTGCCGTCAGTACGGCGAGCGCGAGACGTGCGGAGTTGACGGGGTTGGACCATCCGCGTGGGGTGGTGTGGACCGTCGACGTTCTGCGTCCTCCGAAACCGCGGCTGACAGTTCGTTCACGACCGGTGCTCCGGGGAGACATCGACACGCTCGCGGGTGCGAGGGCCGCCGCGCCGGCGCATGCGGCGGGGGCCCAGCCGTGCAGGGCCTCGGGGTGGCTCAGTCCGTAGAAGCACGCGCCGGCGGCGAGGCCCACGGCCGCCAGCACGTCCAGCCGACTGACCGTAGCCGGGAAGCGCCGTCCTCGGCGGGCCGCTGCCCTGAAGACGACTCCCAGCAGTGTCGCGGTGAGCGCCGTGTACGCCCCCTGCTTCCAGTCCTCAGGTGGCGAGTCGGCCCTATGTGCTTCTCCCAGGGCGACGGCAGCGATCGCGGCGCACAGGGGAAGACCCGCGATGATCAGGACCCGTACGATCATGACCAGGTCGGACACCAGGCGCCCGACGGCGGTGGCCACAGCGACGGCGAGCAGGGCGACCAGCTCCGCGAGAGCCGTCACCGAAGCCGTGATCCGGAAGCGTGGTTCCAGGCTCGGGTCCAGGAACAGCTTCGAGTAGATCCCCAGGCCGCTTCGCTTACGCCCCACGCGCGCCGCATGAAGTCGGAGGGAGCCGGGGAGGCCGTGCGCTGCCGCGAGGGACGACAAGGGGTCGGACGGGCGCCAGCCCTTGCCCTTGCCGGCTTCGACGTGGGCAAGACGGTCGATGAGGTCACGGCGCCGGCTGACGGGCAGGGAGCCGTCGTGGATGGAGGCCACCATGGCGTCCATCCACCGGGGGTCGTTGCCGAAGTCGTAGAGGGGAGGAGTGGCCAGCAGCAGCGTCATGCGCATCTCGGGGAGGAGTCCGGCTTCCCTGAGGAGCGAGACCACTTCCTGTGGATAGTCGCCCGAGGCCAGGAACTGCGCCGCCTCCAGGCGTACTTGAGGGGTGGCCCGGCGGTCACGCGCGAGTGTGCCGGCGATCGCCGCTGTGCGCCCATCGGGCAGCAGCCTGCGGATGATGGCCAGCCGTTCCTTCGGCGGCACGCGGGAGTCCTCGGCGGCGCTGAGCAGCAGATCCTGCTCCCTCCATACCTCTTGCACACGCCAAGCGGCCTTGACCCGCAGCGTCATGGGCAATCCCGGTGCGGTTGCCAACGCTCTGAGTGCGTCCCGTGAGTGGTCCGACGGTCGCATGGGGTAGGAGTACTTGTCGCCGAGAGCCTGCAGAGCCTTTTGGGCGTCCGCGCCTGGGGGTGGGTTTCTCACCATGTCGGTGAGGGCTTCCGCGCCCCGCGCGTCGGACAACCCGTCGAGGTACTGGGCGACGGCGATGCGCTCGTCGTAGGGACACTGCCGGTCGAAGGCGCGGGCCACGAGTTCTTCAGGTATCGGCTGCGATCCGAGGCGGGCGGCGGCGGCCACCGCCTTCAGCAGGCGGTCGGTGTCGGTTCGGGGGTCGCGGATGGCGCGGCGTACGAGATCGGCGCCCCGCTCGTCTCCGCGTCGGGCCAGTTCCTCGGCCGCCTCCATGGCCGGCTCGGGATAGGTCGTGGCCATGGTGTGCAGGGCTTCGATCCCGCGGGGGTCGCCGAGGTCGGCGAGTGTCTGCGCGGCGGCGATCCGCTTCGGTGGTCTCTCTCCCGACGACCTGGCCCGGTCGTACAGGATGTCGCCGCCTCGGTGGTCCCCCATACGGGCCAGGGAGGCCGCGGCATCGAGATCGCCCCTGGATGCCACTCGGTACAGCGTCTCGGCGGCGCTCTTTCGCACCGCGTCGTCCAGGCGTGCGCCATCGGCGACGACGGTGGCGATGAACTTCGCCCCGTCGGTCATGGGGGCGATCTGTTTAAGCACCCGTGACAGCTGCGGCTGATGCTGGGCGTTCCATGCCTCGACGAGGAAGCGGGTCAGTGAGTCCGCGCCCGGCGTCGTGACGCCGATCCAGGCTCCGCCCCAGGCCACCGCCGGGAGCGGGACTCCGAAGACGCGCTGGAACTCCGCTTTGCTGCGTCGGGCGTCGGCGGCGATGGCCTGGGCCGTGAGGAACTCACCGAAGGTCAGGTGGACGAAGGCGAAGCCGGAGTCGTCTTCGACCAGCAGTCCGCTGGTGCGCAGGAGTTCGGGAATCAGGCCTCTCATCAGCTTGTCCCACTCCTGCTCCGATGTACGCGTCGGGCGCAGGCCGTCGGAGGTCCACCGGGTGAGCAGGTCGACGGCGCTGCTGCGGTCACCGTCATGCCGGGCGAGAGCGAGTTTCCGCAGCAGCTCGGGGAATCGACTGGGGAGGTACCCCACGGCCTTCTCGACGTCGGGGCTGTGACGGCTGTCCTTGAGGGTGGCGTTGATCTGCTGTTTGAGTCCGGAGCCGCGGCGCGCCGGTGCTCGGTCGTGCACGTGCTGCACGAAGGCCCGGTAAGCGGCGGCGCGGCCTTCAGGCAGTGCCGCGTCGCGGTTCAGGGAGTACAGCTGACACAGCATGGAGGCCATGAGCGGGTTGCGGGCGGGGTCGGTCATCCCGGCGGCGCGGAGTTCCGCGATGAAGCGCTCTGCCGAGGGCCCCCAGTCGTCGACGCCGAGGGCTGTGAACCACTTCTCGGCGAATCCGACGAGGTCGCCTGGTTCCAACGGCATGAGCTCGAAGCGTCGGCCCCAACTGGTGAGCAGCTCGCTGTCGGGCAGCGGGCGCGTGGCCACCAGGCACACGTAGACACGGCGTTGTGGGTCGTTCTCACGCATGGTCCGTATCCGCCGCAGGACGTCCTTCCGGCGCTCCGGGTCAGTGATCTCGTCCAGGCCGTCAACCATGATCAACCAGCGTGCCCCCGGCGCCGGCGGACGCGCGAACCAGGCGACGGGCCACGGTTCCGCGGGATTCCACTCTTCCGCCAGCTCGATCCCCAGTCCGGACGCGAGGGCGACGGCGAGCCCGTCGCTCTCCCGGTCGAGGTCCAGCGCATGCACACGCACCGGTACGAGCGCGGCCCAGTCCTTCTGCTCCCAGCGTCCGGCCAGTTCACGTACGGCGGCCCGCAGCAGACTCGACTTGCCCGAGCCCGGAGCCCCCACCAGCACGACGTCCTCATCGAGCCCGAAGAGCACTTCGGCCGGCAACCGCACCTGATCGGGTACGGACGTGTCCGACGGCGCACCGGCCTGGACAGGTTTCTTGTCACGCACCACGGCGCTTGCCTGTCGGCGCACGAACACGCTCGACAGGGGAATGGCGGCATCGACGTCCTTGAGCACCGGATACGGCTGCTTGTCGGCGGCCTTCGCCGCCAGCGTCAGGTACTTGCGCAGCAGCGGGCGAGGAAAGCTCCATCCTCCGGCCGCGATCTGGTCATCGGTGAGTGAACTGAGCCAGTCGCCGCGCAGGTTCTGGTTGCCCTCCGCCTGCGGACAGCGGCTGAGGATCTCCGAGACCGGGATCATGTGGGCGCTGCCCGCGTGGTCCGACGTACACAGCATGCCGCACACCGCCCCGGTACGGCGGTTGATCACGCCGCTGCCGCTGAATCCACCCCCTACCGGCGTGCCCCATGCGCGGGGCAGCTCGGGGGCTCCCGGCCGGGTGCTGCGCAGATCCGCCCCTTCGTAGCGGGAAGTCGTGGACTGACCGGCCGAGAACGAAGAGTCAGCCGGGTGGCCGTACGCCCACAGCGCGTCACCGATCGCCAACGCGTCGGACATGAGCACCGGTCTGACGCGGTCGGCCCCTTCGCCCACGATGCGCAACACCACCAGATCGAGACCGCTCTCCCGGTCCCGCACATAGCTCTTGGGCACCGGCTCCAGCGTCAGCCGCAGGTTCAGGGACACCACCTGGGCGTCCAGCCGGTCGGGCAGTGAATCGGCGCTCCTGGCCACCACATGAGCGCACGTCACCACCAAACCCGGCGCCACGACGAACCCTGTGCCCGCAAGGCGTCCACGGATGGCGACCGTCGCGGACTTGAGCAGGCCCTCCCAGTTGTCCGCGGCGAGCGTCATGGTGCGGTCCGCTCCTCCCACTCCAACTCGACCGTGAAGGCCGACGAAGCGCGCGCCTTGCCCACGACCGCCACGACGGAGCCTGATTCCAGGGCGAATTCGCACCCGAACTGCACGCGCATGCGTGTCGCCCGGGACTCGCGCAGCCTGCCGACCACGGCCCGGGCCACCCCCATCAGCCCGTCCAGCGCATCCTCCAGACGCTGACGGCCTCCCCCGATCTCGTGCTCCGTCCCGGGACGGCCGCCCACCTCGTGTACGGCCACATAGACCGTGAGACCGTCCACTTCCATGGGCACCATCCGCTCCGATACCGGAACGGGCCGCGTTTCCTCCATGAAATCGCTCACGTCATCCCCCCAGCAGTCCGTGTGCGTACCGGTCAGCACACGCACGGTAGCGGCAAACACGACCGCATCGAGCCAAGTTGGCCCAACACACCCAGGCTCACGTCGTGAGGAACTGCGCTCACTCTGCTGACCGCCCCGTCACTCCCAGATCCGTACGCATCGCGGAGCGCATCCGGGACAGGTCTCGCCAGCCCTGCGTGATCCTGTCCCGTACGGTCTCGATGTCGTCGCCCTCGCGTGCGTTTTCGTGGGTGAGGCGGGCGAGGGTGCCGTAGACCGAGCCCAGGCCGCTGTCGACCCGCTTCACCTCGGCCAGGACCACGTCCGGCACGGTCATCTGGGCTTCGGCGTATTGGCGGCGGTAGTCCACACGGGCCGTCTCGACCGCGGCGAGCGACTCCTGAGGGGCGTACCCGATGCGCAGTACGTGCGCGTGGTCGTTCAGGGTCGCGAGGTAGTGGCGGGCGGCGGCGTTGAACTCCGTGTACACCGCCTTCCGGGCCTCCCGGTGCGACTCGGCCTGCTGGGCGGCGAATTCGGCGCGGCGGGCGCGTTCGAGGCGTTCCCACTCCTCGCGGCGGGACGCGTCCCCACGGCGCTGGGTCAGCCACGCCGACCCCAGCGTGCCGCCCACGCCCACAACCGCAGCCAGCAGGCCCGCCACAGCCGAGTCCATCCCGCCTCCCCCGCGCCGACCATCGCATCCGCACCGCCTCTCAGTGTCCCTGACCGGGGAAGCCCGGTCAGGGACCATGGCGGGGTGCCTGGGTGCCGAACGCGAGCCCCGCGGGGGGCTCAACGGCTGTCGAGAACAGATGCCCGCCGATACCACCCGGTCCAGCACCGGAAGGCGCCCGGGACGGCGCCGGCGGCGAGGTGCGCGGACCGGCGACAGCAGGGCCGTGCGCCCCCGCAGATCGTCAGGAAAAGGATCAACAGGCACTCGTCCGACCTTGCCCTGACTGGCCGTCGGCACACCGATCCCAGCTGGAAAGGGGTGGCCGGCGAAGACGTTTTGCCGACCCGGGCGCTCGTCGACGTTCTCGCCAATGCCCGCCGCGAGGACGGCACACCGCTGGTCAGTTCCGCCGGCTTCGACACCCCCGTCGCACTGCTCGTGCAGCACCTGCGCGACGGTCAACGAAGCGGCGCGTTCCGCCCGTTCGATGCCGAGGGCATGGCCACCGCCATCCGGGCGTCGATCGATGCCGCCGCGAACCGGCTCGCCGCCGGGGACGACTTCGACGCGCGCGCCTACGGACACGAGCTGTCCACGATCTTCACCCTCGCGACCAGGAACGAGGGGACGCCGTGACCACCCACGCGGCTCCGCGACGGGGCGGCGTCCTGATACCCCTGCTGCTCGACCTCGCCCTGCCGGTGGCCCTCTACTACGGGCTGCGCGCCGCGGGCATCGACCAGTGGTGGTCCTTGCTGTGGTCCGCCGCGGTGCCCGCGACCGTCGTCGTGCGGTTGGTCCGGACCCGCAACCTCGACTTCTTCGCCCTGCTGATCCTCAGCGTGATCGCCCTCGGGCTGGCGCTGTCCGCGCTCACCGGCGATCCGCGCGCGCTCCTGATCCGGGAGGCCTGGACCGGGATGCTCGGCGGCCTGATCGGGGTGTGGCTGCTGGCCTCGGTCGCCTACGGCCGCCCCGCGCTGATGGTGATCTTCCGCTCGTTCGTGCTCGCCAAGGCGGGCCCTGACGGGCTGAGCGCCTGGGAGGGGCGCCGGCACCAGGATGCCGCCTTCCGCCGTGGCCTGCGCGTCCTCACTGCCGTCTGGGGCGTCGCGAGTCTGCTCAACGCGCTCCTCCAACTGGCCTTCGCCTACCTGCTGCCCGTCGACGCGGCCCCTGCGGCCATGCAGGTGTGCTGGCCGTCGATCGCCGCTCCGTTGCTCTTCTTCCACCTCGCCTACACCAAGCGCCACGGCCTTCGGGCGTGACCGGAACGGACCGACCATGACGAGCACGCCCACCGACCGCTTACTGCTCTTCGCCGAGCCCAACCTCGACCTGCAGACCCGAGCCGCACTCGGCGCGAGCGCCTACCGCGTCGCCGAGGTCGGTGAGGTCCTGGCAGCCGTCGACCGGATCAACCGGGCCGGACTGTCCGGCTGCACCCACCACGACGAGTTCCTCGCCCTCGGCCGTCGTACGACAGCCGCCGCCGATGACGCCCTTCGCTCCGGCCGGATGGTCAGCGCGCGCGACACGTACCTGCGGGCCGCCAAATACCTGTCCTTGGCACTGTTCTCCGTACTCGCCGGCGAGCGGCCGGCCGATGAACCGGCGGTCTTCGCGCAGATGCGGGCCTGCTGGCACCGCGCTGGCGAACTGTTCGACCCGCCTGTGCAGCGGCTCCGCATCCCGTACGGTGATGTGGGACTGCCCGCCTACCTGCTCACCCCCGGCGGCAAGGCCAAGCGCCGCCCCACCGTCATCCTTCTCAACGGCAGTGACTCCCAGAGTGTCGATCTGTACGCGTTCGGCGCGTGCGCGGCGGTCGAACGCGGCTGGAACGCCCTGATCCTGGAGGGTCCCGGTCAGGGCAGCCTGCTGTTCGAGCGCGAGATCCCGTTCCGCCCCGACTGGGAACAGGTCGTACGTCCGGTCGTCGACCACCTGCTCGGCGATCCGCTGGTCGACCCCGACCGCATCGCCCTGATCGGCTGGAGCATGTCCGGCATCCTCGCGATGCGCGCCGCCGCGTTCGAACCCCGGCTCGCGGCCGTGGTCGCCGACCCCGGTGCCGTCGACAACTGGCTGGCCTGGCCCAGAATTTGGCGCGACCTCGCAGACAACCCGGACCAGGAAGCCGTCAACCGGCACTGGGGAGAGGACGTCGTCCCCGAACTCGGCCAGGCCGCCCCACTGCTCGCCAAGCGCGCCGAGATCTTCGGACGCCAGTTCCTCCACGACGCTCGAGCCGGCCACGCACCCCACGACTTCTGGACACTGGCCCGGACCATCCAACGGTTCCGCTGTGACGACGTGGCACACCTGGTCACCTGCCCGGCACTGGTTATCGGCTACCAGGACGAGAACCTGATCCCCGGCCAGCACCAGCAGTTCTTCGACCTGCTGGACACTCCCAAGCAGCACATCGTACTGACGGCCGACCAAGGTGCCGGGGACCACTGCGCCCCCATGGCACCCCAGCAGCGAAACCAGATTGTGCTCGACTGGCTGGAGCGCACGCTTGCCTGACTCCTCGTCCGTGTCCGTGCCTTCCCCGACCTACCGGGGACGGCACGGACACGGACACGGACGCGCGGCGCCGAGCTGGAGCTCCCTGCCCTTGCGGCGCCAGGCGGAGAGGATCACCCGATGCCTGCCTGGGGTCCAGCCAAGGTGCCTGCAAAACCCACATTGGAACGATCTTGAAGGGCCTCAGTCACCGCAGGGGCCACAGCCCGGGCAGCTGGAACGAGTAGCGGCTCAGCATCTCCCTACTGGCGGTTCGGTCTGGCCTCACCAACAGGGGGCGATGGTTGCCCGGACCGCGCACCTCACAGGTGAAACGGCGGCAGCCCCGGCCTGACTGCGGCCGGGCACACGGTGGAGAAATGGTTGGGCGGGTACGCCGCTGCGGGCACTGCTGTCCTCAGCCATGGCTTTACGTCTTTCGGGACTACCCGAGCGGCGGCTTCTTCGTTCGAGAGGTCGTCGGTCCGAGCCTGCCTTGTCCGGGCGGTGAGGGGGCCCGCGACACAAATCTCTTCGATCTTTCGTGACTCTTCCGGCCCAACTGCTCAGCGAAGGCGGTCACGCCTTGCGCTCGCACAAGGCCGGAGGAATCTGGAGTGCCCCCCGGCCGACCACACGACATCCAGCTCGAACTCCTCACCGGCCCCCTCCAAGGGGTCTACGACCCCTCCGGGCATGGCGCCGCCCTCTTCGCGTTCTTCGCGTTCTTCGCCGGCATGGCAGAGTCAGAGCGCGAGTGCATCCGGGAGAAGTCCCTCGAAGGCCAGGCATCCGCCCGCGAGCGCGGCCGACACGGCGGACGCCCCGAGGTCGTCGACGACGACATGGCCGACTACGCCCGAACCCTGCGGGCCAACGGCGTGCCGTACCGCAGATCGCCCAGAAGCCGGTCATCACCTCGGGCAAGAACAAGGGCCGGCGGCCCTCGGTCGCCACCGTCTACCGCATCCTCGCCGACACCGAAGAGGCCGAAGGCACCACCTGACAGGGCTTCAGGATCGTCTCATTGCCCCTTTGCCCCGTATCTCGGCGATACCCCTCGACAGGCCGTTCAGCTGACAGCCGGGCGGCGACCGGCCCAGGGGTGTGCGAGTTCGAGGGTGCGAGACACCTGGAGCAGCAGGTCTTCCCGCCAGGGTGCTGCCACGATCTGGACGCCGACGGGCAGGCCGGTCGCCTCGTCGTGGTGGACGGGGAGGGAGATCGCCGGCTGGCCCGTCACGTTGAACACCGACGTGAACACCCCCATCGGGTAACTGTTCCGCAGCGCCCTCAGGGGATCGTCCTCGATGCCTGCCCGCCAGGCACCGACGAGCGGCGGGAGGCAGGCCATCGTCGGCGTGACGAGGAGGTCGAAGCCGGCGAGGAAGCCTTCGACGATGCGCCGCGACAACTGCTGGGTCTTCCTCAGCCCTTCCGCGTACGCCCACGAGTCGATCGCTCGTGCCGCCTCACGCAGGGCGCGGTTGTGCGGCTCGACACGGTCCGGCTCCGCGAGCGCAATTCCGGCACCGCCGACGTTCCACAAGATCGTGAACGCCGCGACCAGCTCGTCGGTCGACGGCAGTGGAAGGGGGGTGTCGACAATGTGCTGACCGGCCGATTCGAGTGTGCGGAGAGTGACGTCGACGGCCGCGATACACGCCGGGTGCACGCGGATCCCATCGATCGGGGAGTCGGTGAGCGCACCGATCCGCAGCCCGGTCGGCATGTCCGTGTTCGCCGCTGCGGCGAAGGGGGTGCGCGGTGTCGGAGGCGACCACCACGCGGCCGGGTCGTGCCGCGCCAGCACATCGAGGGCCGCCGCGGTGTCCGCCACCGAGCGGGTGAGCACGCCGCTGGTGCCGAGCCCCTCCACCTCCACGACGGCGTTGGTGACCAGGCCGCGGGTGGGTTTGAGACCGACGAGGCCGTTGCACGACGCCGGGATCCGTATCGATCCGCCGCCGTCCTCGGCGTGGGCGATGGGTGCCATCCCGGCGGCGACGGCAGCGCCCGCTCCGCTCGACGACCCGCCGGGCGTACGGTCCGGGTTCCACGGGTTGCGCGAGACGCCCAGGGCCTCGCTCTCGGTGAAGGGCAGGCTGCCGAACTCGGAGGTGGTGGTCTTGCCGAGCAGGACGAAACCCGCGTCCACGAACCGTCGTACGACCGGGTCCGATGCCTCGGCCGGTGCCTGCCCGGCGCCGGCGGACCCATGGGTGGTGGGCCAACCAGCTACGTCGACAAGGTCCTTGACCGGCAGCGGGACGCCGTGGAACGGCGGAAGGTCCTCGGCCGACCCGGCCCGCGCCACAGCGTCGGCCGCGGCGGACGCGGCTTTGCGGACGTCGTCGTCGGCCCGGTGGCAGAAGGCGTTCAGCCGGGGGTCGAGCTCATCCATCCGCTCGAGAAAGCAGTCGGCCACCTCGACCGGACTCACCTCCTTCCGGCGAATGGCCGCGGCGAGTTCGACGGCCGGCGTGAACGGGTCGATCGGCGAGCGCATCACAGGCGGTCCTTCCGGTACGGGACGTGCGGGAGCCGTCAGTGTCGTCGCGCCTCCGACGTCGCGTCTTGTACGAATGTCGCGTAGCTTGGCGCCATGCGATCCGCCGAGCAGGCCCACGCCGCCGCGTCGGTGTGGGACATCGCGACTCCGTCACGGCCCGTCCGGCTGCCGGGAGTCAGCATGGCCGGATTCCGCGCCCGTACGACCGACCTCGTCGACCTGGGCGTCGTCCCGTACCCGGCCGTCACGGTGGCCGTCGACCTCGGCGACGGGCCGCTCGCCGTCGACGACGTCAGCGGCCGGCGGCAGAGCGGCAGCGTCGTCGTGGGCCTCGCGTCCGGCGGGGTGCGAGGGCGCGGCCGGGACATCGAGTGCCTCCAGGTGCGGTTGTCGCCGCCGGTCGCGCACGCGGTGCTGGGCACCTGTGCGGAGCCGGGCGCCACGGTGCTCTCCCTCGACGATCTCTGGGGCCGCGACGCCGCACGCACCCAGGAGCGACTGCGTGCCGCCGGCTCATGGGAGGACCGGTTCGCGATGGCGGAGGCCGCGCTCGTCCGACGGCACGAGGCGGGCCGAGCGGTCGAGCCTGAGGTCGCCTTCGTGTGGGGGCGGATCGTGACGAACCTGGGAGGGGTACGGGTCGAGCGGCTGGCAGCAGAGGTCGGCTGGAGCCGTAAGCGTCTGTGGTCCCGGTTCCGGGCCCAGATCGGCCTCACTCCCAAGCGCGCCGCTCAGCTCGTCCGTTTCGACCACGCGGCGCACCGTCTGGCCGCTGGTCACAGCGCCGCACGGGTGGCGGCGGAGATCGGCTACGCCGACCAGTCCCATCTCCATCGGGATGTCATGGCCTTTGCCGGTGTGACGCCCACGGCCGTCGCGGTGGCGCCGTGGCTCGCGGTCGACGACGTCGCGTGGGCCGCCCCCGAGTACCTGTCCGCGTCCTGACCATTGCCTGCTTGACCCATGGTCCGCGCCGGCAGACGCGGGACCGGTGACGGATCACGGGGGAACATTTCTACAAGCCGGCCGGCAATGGGTCTTGTGACACTGCGCATATGTCCAAGAACCGAGATGACTCCCCACTGCCGCGCCTTCAGTGGCCGCGGTACGGCATTGACGCTCCCGCGTTCCCGGCGGTACTCGGTGCCGTCGGCACGGCCTGCTGCCTGGCCGCCGGCCGCCGGCGGCGGCCGGGCCGGAACGCGATGGCGACCGCCGGGGCGGTAATGCTCGCCAACACCGGCGTCTACCTGCACACCACCCTGAGCGGCAAGCTGCGCATCTGGAGGCGGCAGCTCGACCAGGCCGGCCTGAAGGGCGACGAACAGTTGCTGGACCTGGGCTGCGGTCGCGGCGCGGTATTGATCGAGGCGGCCAAACGGCTGCCGACGGGGCGCGCCGTCGGCGTGGACCTGTGGTCCGCACAGGACCAGAACGGGAACCGGCCCGAGACCACGCTCGCCAACGCCGCCGCGGCCGGGGTCGCCGACCGCGTGGACGTCCATACGGCCGACATGACCGCGTTGCCGTTTGCGGACGGCTCCTTCGACGTCGTGACGAGCGCGCTGGCCATCCACAACATCCCGTCGTTCGAGGGGCGATACCGCGCGGTGGACGAGGCCATGCGGGTGCTGCGCCCGGGCGGGCAGTTGCTCGTCGCCGACTTCTGGCCCATGGCAAGGAAGTACGCCGCGCACCTCGGCCAGGGCACGCTGCGCGGACTCGGCCCCGGGTACTGGTACGGCGGCCCGTGGCTCGGCGTCACACTGCTGCGTGCCGTCAAGGAGCGCTGATACCTCTTCAGGTCAGGTCCGCTCCCCCGGTCGTCTCCGCCCGCAGTTTCACCGCGCGTTCTCGGGGGTCGTAGCCGGGGCCGACGCCCTCGGCCAGGACGACGTCCCCCTCGATGTGGTCGGTCCGCAGCCGCAGGATCTCCTGGTACGCCGGGGACGCGTACCAGGCGCGGGCCCGGGTCAGGTCGGGGAACTCGATCAGCACCATGCTGCCCGGCCAGTTCCCCTCCACCACCTCGTCGGGTGGTCCGTGGACAAGGAAGCGACCGTGGAACGGGTCGAGGGTGGACTGGATGCGTTCCAAGTACTCGAAGATGTCGGGGTGTTCTCGGCGGTCGCGTAGGTGCGCGAATCCGTATGCGGGCATGTCCGGATTCCTTCGGTCGGTTCCGGTACGACACCTCGAACGTAACCGGGCATGCCGCATGCCGCGATGACCTCCGGGGTAAGCGCCGCGCGGACTGCTCCGGTCCGCGCGACGGGGGCGCGGCCGGGGGCTCAGGCCGCGTCGGCGGGTGCGGGCAGGAAGATCTGGTCCAGGTGGTGGGCGAGGATCTCGGCGGCCGACTGTGCGCTGCGCTGGCCGACGAGGACACTGGTGCCCAGGCCCGCGGACATGGCCAGCAGGCCGGCCGCCGCCGCGCGGGGGTCCACGCCGGGCCGCAACTGCCCTTGCTCCGCCGCCTGCTGGAGGAGTCCGGCGACGGTGTCCTCGGCGCTGTCGGGGTCCTTGATGAACGGCTGGGCGGCCAGTGCGTCGTCGGTCACGGCCAGGACCGCGTAGGAGGTGTAGAGGTGGTGGAAGGTGCGGCTCTCCTCGTCGACGGGCAGGGCCGCCCCGAGCAGCGCCTCGATCACCGCGCGTGCTCCCGGATGTGCCCCGGCGGCCCGTACCCGGGCGGTGACCCGCTGCCCGAACCGCTCGGCCAGATGCCGGAGTCCGAACAGGAGCAGTTTCTCCTTGGACTCGAAGTAGTACTGCACCAGCCGGAGTGACACGCCCGCCTCCGCCGCCACGTCGCGCATGCCCACCGCGTGCAGCCCGAGTCGTCCGGCGGCCCGGACGAGCGCCTCCGCGATCTCGGTCCGCCGCTCTGCATGATCCACACGCTTGGGCATCGTCCGGCTCTCCGCTCCTCGCTGGCACTGCTCGACCCCGGCCATTTTGATGATACATCCGTATCATCATCGTGGTACGGTCGTATCACAAAGATCGACTACCCGGGAGGTGGCCGTGTCTCCGTCCGCAACAGCCCGTCCTCAGGCCGACGTCGGCCGCTACGTCAGCGACGCCCTGCGCGAGCGCTACTTCGCCGCCTGCGACGCGCTCTACGCGCTGGGCGCGCCCGCGTCCTGGGAGCAGGACGTGGAGACGTCCTTCGCGACCACGCACGTCTACCGCTACGACCCCGACGACCCGGCCGCGCGCGACCGCACGCCCGTCGTCCTCGTGCACGGCGCGGGCAGCTGCTCCGCCATGTGGTACCCGAACACCCCCGACCTGAGCGGCGAGCGGACCGTCTACGCGCTCGACACCCCGGGCGATCCCGGCCGCAGCGTGCAGCGCGCCCCGATCCACCAGCCCGAACGGGCCGCGCAGTGGCTCGACGAGGCCCTCGCCGGGCTCGGGCTCGACCGGGTCCACCTCGTCGGCAGCTCCTACGGCGGCTGGCTCGCCCTGAACCAGGCGCACCTGCGGCCGGAGCGCCTCGCCTCGGTCACGCTGCTCGACCCGGGCGGCCTGGAGAAGGTGGGGCTGCGCTTCTTCGTCTGGATCTTCACGAGTCTGTTCGCCACCTTCGCCCCCAAGGCGCTGCGGCCCCGGCTCGCCGCCTGGCTGGAGCAGCCGGTGCTCGTCGTACCGGAGCTGCGCACCATGATCAGGGCCGGGGTCCGTGCCTACCGCATACGCCGCCCCGCTCCCCTGCCCCTGTCCGAGGCCGAACTGGCGGGCATCCGCACGCCGTTGTACCTGCTGATGGGCAAGCGCAGCCTGCTGGTGCACCCGCAGCGGCAGCTGGAGCGCATCCCGCGGCTGATCCCGGGCGCCCGGGCCGAGATCCTCGCCAACACCGGCCACGGCCCCCAGATCGACCACGCCGAGCGGTCCAACCGCCTGATGCTGGACTTCATGGACGCGGTGGAGGCCCGGCGTGGTGTGCCCCGACGGGCGGGGTGAGGCCGTGTCCCGGGGATCAGGTCATCAGTCCTCCTCCGCGACACGCCCCTCGCCCACCATGAATCGCCAGACGAGGGCGTGGCCCAGGACGATCAGGGCAATCAGCATGAGTGCCTCGGCCTGGATGGGGCGCAGCCCGACGTGGCCTGCGAGGTCGGGGGACACGCCGACGACCGCGATCAGGCTGTAGAGCATGGTGGCGCCGGCCTGCTGCCAGGCGACGTAATTGTCGCCGCGGGTGCGGGCCAGCAGCCGCAGGGTGCACACGCAGCCGACCACCGCGAGGGCGGTGAAGGCCGCCCGCCAGATCTGTGGCTGCTCGGTGCCGCCGACCTGGGCGAACAGGCCCATCAGGGCGGGCAGCAGGAAGGACACGTAGACCCCGCCGACGACGCGGCGCTGGGCGGGGTTGCACGTCCAGTCGGCATGACTCTGAACGACGTTCCACCACAGGCCGACCAAGGTGAAGCAGGTCGCGGAGAAGAGGGCGTAGAAGGTGGTGATCTCCATGGGCGACGAGGGTCGCAGCGTTCACGGCCCTCACACGCGCCCCACGCCCTGCGCCCGCCCAGCCCCGCCGATACGGACTAGCGGCGCGGGGTGACCGGCCGTGCCGGCGCCCCGCGCCCGGGCCGCTCGGTTCACCCCTGCAGGGTGCGTGCCAGTGCGGCGAGCCCGTCGGTGTAGATGCCGTGGAAGAGGTCCTCGGCGTCGCGGTCGCTGATGCCGGCCGGGGTGAACGTTCCTGACCATTCCACCCGGCAGGTACCGGGGGCTGCGGGCACGTCGTGCACGGTGAGGGTGGAGCGGTAGCCGGTGACCGGGAACGGGGCCTGCTCTATGGCGTAGGAGTAGCTGCGGGCGGCGTGGTCGAAGGACTGCAGGCGTTCGACCACGGTGCCGCCGTCCTCGGTGGTCAGCCGGCGTACGCGGCCGCCCTCGGACAGTTCGCTGCCGGGGATGTAGGGGAGCCAGTCGGGCAGTGAGCCGAAGCCGCCGATCAGCTCCCAGACCGCGTCGGCGGAGCGGGGCAGGTCGATGGTGGCGGTGGTGGTTGCCATAGTGCTGTTCCTCGGATCGGGGCGGGGTCAGACGGTCGGGGTGGGGGCGTCGGAGGCGATGAGGTTCTCCTGGCGCAGGGCCGCCCAGAACGCGGCGGGCACGCGCTCGGCGAGCGCGGCGACGTCCTCGGCGATGCGGCTGGGCCGGGTGGCGCCGGGCACGACGGCCGCCGTGGCGGGATGGGCCAGGGCGAACTGGAGGGCGGCGGCCTTGATGCTCACCTGGTGCGCGGCGGCCAGGGCCTTGATCCGCTCGACCTTGGCGACGACGTGGTCCGGTGCCTTCTGGTACTCGAAGTGCTGCCCGCCGGCGAGGATGCCCGAGCTGTAGGGGCCGCCGACGACCATGTCGACGCCGCGCGCGGCGGCGGCCGGGAGCAGGCGCTGCAGCGACCGGTCGTGATCGAGGAGCGTGTAGCGGCCGGCGAGGAGGAACGCGTCGGGGCGGGGCTCGTCCAGGTCGAGGGTCAGCTCGATGGGCTCCACCCGGTTCACGCCGAGCCCCCAGGCCTTGATCACTCCTTCGTCGCGCAGCCGCTGCAGGACGCGGAAGGCACCGGTGCGGGCGCTTTCGTAGACGGCGAGCCAGTTGTCGCCGTGGAAGTCCTGGGCGACATCGTGCACCCACACGATGTCGAGGCGGTCGGTCTTCAGCCGCCGCAGGCTGTCCTCGATGGAGCGCAGTGTCGCGTCAGCGGTGTAGGCGTCGATCATCTTGTTCGGGCGGCCGTGCTCGAACAGTCCGCCCTTCTCGCCCAGGTCGCGGGCGGCGGGGTCCTCCGTCTCGTCGAGGATGACGCGGCCGACCTTGGTGCTGAGCACGTAGGCGTCGCGCGGCCGGCCGGCCAGGACCTCGCCGAGGCGGATCTCGGACAGGCCCGCGCCGTAGAAGGGAGCGGTGTCGAAGTAGCGGATGCCCGCGTCCCAGGCGGCCTCGACGGTGGCGGCGGCCTCCTCGTCGGGGATCGCGCGGAACATGTTGCCCAGCGGTGCGGTGCCGAAGCCCAGGCGGCCCGGCAGCAGGGACGTGATGCCCATGGGAAGAAGATCCTTCTGTGATACGTGATGCGGAGTTCGAGCGAGTTCGTCCGGCTCCGCGGCTCTTGCTCCACCGAGGCTAGGATCGACGTATCAGACTGTCCAAGACTTACTTGGACATAGTTGAGTCCCGGAGCGTCTTACCATGCTTGACCTGCGACAACTGCGCTATTTCGTGGCTGTGGCCGAGGAGGAGCACGTCGGCCGGGCCGCCGAGCGCCTGCACATCTCCCAGTCGCCATTGAGCCGGCAGATCGCCCAACTGGAGAAGAACCTCGGCCTGACCCTGTTCGAGCGCACCCAGCAGCGCATCCGTCTCACCTCCGACGGCCGGATCTTCCTGACCGAGGCCCAGGCCCTGCTGCGCCACGCCGGCCGGCTGGAGAACCTCGGCCGGCGCCTGGGCCGCGGCGAGGAAGGCGGCCTGTGCGTGGGCTACGTCGGCGACGCCATGCACACCGGTGTACTGCCCCGCGCGCTGCGTGCCCTGCACGACGAACGGCCCGGGATCCACGTCGCCCTGTACGACCTGCCCGCGGCGCAGCAGTTCGAGGGCCTGCGCCAGCGCAGCCTGGACATCGCGCTCGTCCCGCAGGCGCCCCCGGAAGACGATGCGGACCTGCTCGGGGCCTTGCTGCTTCAGGATCCGCTGCTGCTGGCCCTGCCGTCCGGGCACCCCTTGGCCGGGCGGGAGCGGATCCGGCCGGGCGATCTGGACGGGCAGGCGTGGATCGCCGTGGAGGACAGCCGGGTCCCGGACTGGCGTGACGCCTTCGTCGCCGCTTGCGCGGCGGCCGGTTTCACCCCCGACATCCGCCTCGAAGCACCCGGGCCGCTCACCGCGCTCGGCCTGGTCGCCTCCGGTCTGGGCTGTGCGCTGGTGCAGGAGAGCATGACCCGAGCGACCGTGCCCGGTGCCACCGTCCACGAACTGCCCTGGCTCGACGCCTCGGTACGACTGTGGGCCGCCTGGCACCGCACCGACCTGCGCCCGATCGTCGCGTCCTTCCGCACACTCGTGCTGTCCTCGTCGCGAGGCGGTGTTGGGTGATACGAGGGCCACCGGGCCGACTTCTTGTGCCATCTGCCAGTACGGCGGCCGGACAGGGCGAGAGGAGACTCTCTGCCACGGCCGCGGCCCGGAGAACCCCTGCGCCAGGAGGGCCGGCGTGGCCATGTACAGGACCACATGCAGAAGGGGGCGGCACATGAGCGTGCAGCAGTACGACGAGATCGGCGAGGCCTTCGAGGGATTCAAGTCCCTGCCGCTGATACGTTACGGGGAGGTGCCGAGCTTCCTGGGAATGGTCGGGGACGTCAGCGGTAAGTCGGTACTCGACGTGGCATGCGGCACCGGCTTCTACAGCAGGGAGTTCAAGCGGCGCGGCGCCACGGACGTCTTCGGTGTCGACATCTCCGTCGAGATGATCGCCGCCGCGCAGGAGATGGAACTGCGCGAGCCGCTGGGCGCGCGCTACGCGGTCGGTGACGTGGCCGAACTGCAGCCTCTCGACCCGCGCTTCGACATCGCGGTGGCGGTGCAGTGCCTCAACTACGCCGAGGACTTGGCGGGGATGGAGCGGATGTGCCGCAACATCCACCGGAACCTGGTGCCGGGTGGAGAGTTCTTCGTGTTCTGCCAGAAGCCCGACTACCGGTTCGACTGTGCGTCTCTGGACAAGTACGGGTTCCTCTGCGAACCGACCGGTGAGGAAGCCGAGACGGGTCCGCGGGTGCGGGTCACCGCTCTCCTCGAACCGCAGCCGATCAGCATCGTCTCCACGGTCCCGCGCCGCGAGGTGTACGAGGAGTGTCTGCGGGCGGCCGGGTTCAGTGACGTGAAGTGGGTTCCGCTGCAGGTGTCCGAAGCGGGCATCCGCGAGTTCGGCGAGGACTTCTGGGCGGACCTGCTCGCACACCCGCCGCTGGAGATGCTCCGCTGCCGTGCCTGACCGGCCGGCGGACTGAAGGCGATCACGTGACGTGAACACCCTCGCCACCAGCTGGATCCCGCACTGGTGGCGAGGGTGTTGACGGTGATCGGGTAGATGGCGGGGTACGGTCGCGGCGACAGCCCCTCCCCCGCTCAGGCAAGCGACAGGAAGAGCTTCTCCAGTCGGGCGCGCATCTGGTCCCGGTCTTCGTCGGAGGCCATCTCGGGGTCGGTGAGGCAGCGCTGCAGGCCGGTGGCGATGACCGCGAAGCCTGCCTTGTCCAGGGCACGAGAAGCGGCGGCGAGCTGAGTGACCACTTCCTCGCAGTCCCGGCCCTCCTCGATCATCTTGATCACGCCGGCGATCTGGCCCTGTGCCCGGCGCAGCCGGTTCACCACCGCCTTCAGCTCCTCCGCAGCCATACCCAGTTCCACGACCCACTCCTCCCGTATACCCCTCTGGGTATCTTAACCGGGGCTTGCACGTCGCAGGCCGCATGGACGCGGCGCCAGGCGACCGCCGTCGCCCCCTCTCATATCAGCCACGACAAGCGCTGATCCAGTCGACATCGACACCCTTTCCCTCCCTTCCACACCACCCCGAATACCCCCCGGGGTACCCGTGCTACGGTTGCCATATACCCCCGGGGGTAATTTCAGGAAGGGAGTGCACGATGTTCTTCATCGACACCATCGCGCTGGAGGGGCTGGGAAACCGCAGCTACCTGGCCGGTGGCAGGCGTACGGCCGTGGCGGTGGACCCGCCCCGGGACATCGACCGGGTTCTGCTGGCTGCCGCCCGGCGCGGGGTGCGGATCTCGCACGTGGTGGAGACGCACCTGCACAACGACTACGTCACCGGCGGCCTGGAGCTGGCCCGGATCACGGGCGCCGCCTATCTGGTGCCGGCCGGGGCGCGGGTGGCGTTCAGCCGTGTGCCGGTGGCCGACGGCGATGTCACGGAGATCGACGCAGGACTCGCACTGCGGGCGCTCGGCACCCCTGGGCACACGCCGCATCACACTTCGTACGTGCTGGAGGAGAGCGGCCTGCCGGTGGCCGCGTTCACCGGCGGTTCCCTGCTGATCGGTACCGTAGGCCGACCGGATCTGGTGGAGCCCAGGCTGACCGAGCAGCTGGCGCGTGCCCAGCACGCGTCGGCGCACCGCCTGGCGCGGGAGCTGCCGGACAACACGTCCGTGCTGCCCACGCACGGCTTCGGCAGTTTCTGCTCCTCGGCGCAGGCCGAGGGCGACGCCACCACGATCGGCACGGAGAAAGCCGTGAACGCGGCGCTCACCACCACGGACGTGGACTCCTTCGTCGCCCGTCTGCTGGCCGGGCTCGACGACGTTCCCGCCTACTACGCGCACATGGGACCGGCCAATGCCGCCGGGCCCGCCCCGGTGGACCTGACCCCGCCGGCCGTCGCGGACGCCGAGGAGATCGCCGCCCGGCTGGCGGCCGGTGAGTGGGTGGTCGATCTGCGCGGCCGTGTCGCGTTCGCCGAGGGTCATGTCGCCGGCTCGTTCAACTTCGAGGCGGACGGCAAGCTCGCCACCTACCTGGCCTGGATGCTCCCGTGGGGCAAGCCGGTCACGCTGCTGGCCGAGTCCCCGGAGCAACTTGCCGCCGCCCAGCGTGAGTTGGTCCGGGTCGGTATCGACCGTCCCGCGGCCTCCGCCACCGGCACTCCGGACCAGTGGGTGCCGGACGGAGGCAGGCCGGTCTCGTTCCCGCGCTCGACGTTCGCCGGGCTGGCCATGCGCGGCACGGACGGCATCGTCGTCCTCG
This sequence comes from Streptomyces sp. NPDC046727, assembly GCF_040645635.1. NCBI lineage: Bacteria > Bacillati > Actinomycetota > Actinomycetes > Kitasatosporales > Streptomycetaceae > Streptomyces > Streptomyces sp. NPDC046727. The sequence continues at coordinate 185,143 of NZ_JBEYYR010000005.1, read as the reverse complement.
ACGTGCGGCGGGACTCGGAGCGGGCCACCGGACACATCGATGGTTCCGTTCACGTCCCGATCCACGAACTGCACAGGCGGCTGGCGGAAGTGCCCGCGGGCACGGTGTGGGTGCACTGCGCCGGCGGCATGCGCGCCGGCATCGCCGCTTCCCTGCTCCATGCGGCCGGCCGGAACGTCGTGGCCGTGGACGACGCGTTCGACTCCGCCGCCGCGGCCGGGCTGCGTGTCATCACCCGCTGAGCCGGACGTCCCCCGATTCTTCGAGTTCTTGAGAGGTTGTTCGATGTCCCTCTTCCGGCACCCGGTGGTCGACGAACGCGGGAACAGCGGCTCTATAGCATGACCGGTCTGCTTCTCGCGCTGGTCGCCGGCGCCGTCGTCGGTCTGGCCCTGGGCGGTCTCGGCGGTGGTGGCAGTGTCCTGGCGGTACCTGCCCTGATCTACCTGCTCGGCTTCACCCCGGCGGAGGCGACCACGGCGAGCCTGGTCATCGTCGCGCTCACCTCGGTCACCGCCCTGACCGGGCACGCCCGGGACGGCAACGTGGCCTGGCGTACCGGCCTGTTGTTCGCCGCCGCGGGCATCGTGCCCGCGATGCTCGCAGGGGCAGCCGCCGACCACCTGCCGCAGCCCGTACTCACCGCGGCCTTCGCCGTCATCGCCGGGCTGGCGGCCCTGCGCATGCTGCGCCCCGCGCCCACGGAACCGTCCGGCCCCCTTGTCCGCCCAGGGAAGGCCGGAGCCGCCGGAGCCGGACTGGGCGCGGTGACCGGGTTCCTCGGTGTGGGCGGCGGCTTTCTCGCCGTACCCGCCCTGGTGGGTGTCCTCGGCCTGGCCATGCGTACCGCCATGGGCACCAGCCTGCTGGTCATCTCGCTCAACTCACTGGCCGCGCTCATCGCACGCGCCGGCACCGGGACGCACCTGGACTGGTCGGTGATCTCGCCCTTCACCGGGGCGGCGATCCTGGGAGCCTGGGACGGCAGGCGGCTGGCGAAGAAGACCGAAGGCGAAACGCTCCAGCGGGTCTTCGCCTGCGTCCTGCTCGCCGTGGCCGCCTGCATGCTCGTGGACGCACTCGTATGAGCGTGTCGAGCCGACAGGGCCAGAGCACACCCACAGTCAGGCCGAAGAGCCAGGGAACACCCACGGTCAGACCGACGGGAGATCAGCCCCCGCGGCCCGGCCGCACGGCCGCTGCCTGCCCTCGCCCGACACGACCACCCGTTCCGGCGGTCCACAGCCGCCGGAGATCCGCCCCTCCGTCCGGCGCGGTCGTTCAGAACGCGCCGGTTCGCGGCATCCATCAGATGAGTTCACGACCACTCGCGGCCCTACCGTGGGGACGCACAGCCTTCACGCCCCGGGCGCCGCCGACACACAAGGAAGACATCCGTCATGACCACACCCACCGCTCTCGACCCCGGCCAGGCCCGCTCCCGTCTGCACGAGCTGACCGTCATCGACGTGCGCACCCCTGGCGAGTACGCCGGCGGCCACGTGCCCGGCGCCCTCAACATCCCGCTCGACCAGCTCGACCGGGCCCTGCCGGACATCCGCACCGCCGCCGAGCACGGCGACATCCTCGTCGTCTGCGCCTCCGGCGCCCGCTCGGAGAACGCCTGCCGCATCCTCGCCGAGAACGGCATCACCGCCGCCACCCTCGCCGGAGGCACCGGCGCCTGGACGACCCAGGGCCATGACCTGCGCCGGCCCGAGGGAGCCGGGAGGACCACCTGGAGCATGGAACGCCAGGTCCGGCTCACCGCCGGTGCGATCGTCCTGCTGGGTCTCCTGCTCGGGCTGGTCGTCCACCCGGCCTTCCAACTGCTGTCCGCCGGTATCGCCGGCGGCCTGGTCTTCTCCGCCCTGACCAACACCTGCGGAATGGCGACCCTGCTCGCCAAACTGCCCCACAACCGGCCCCGCCAGGCCGACCTGGACACCACCCTCGCCCGGCTGCGCGGCAGCCGGCACGGGGAACGCCGGTAACGCGGCCTACCTGACAGCTTCCCCAGAGACGACCTGTCACGGGATGCGCTCGGTCCCGTACAGTCCGTGGTGCCCGCACTCCGTGACGATCCGACGCGCCGGCCGACCAGGAGAAGAAGCATGGACAGCGAATCCCGTCCCGGCTCCCTTACGCACGTTCCCGGGACGGGGCGGCCGATTCCCGAAGCCGGACCAGAGCTCGTGGAACGCTGGCGTTCGCAGGGCGGCGAACTGGTCGACCTGCTGTCCCAGGTTCGGGAGCTCTTCGGTGGGGTCGCCGCGTTCCGCCTCGGGCCGGCGCCCACCGTTCTCGTCACCGATCCGCAGGCGGTCCAACACGTACTCGCCAGGCATCCGCAGCGGTACGTCAAGCGCTCCCACCGCGCCCGCCTCCTGGTCGGGGACGGCGTCCTCGCCGCCACGGGAGAGGCGTGGAAGCGACAACGCCGCTTGCTCCAGTCCCAGTTCACCGGAACCGGGATGCGTCGCTACGAGCAGCGGATCACCGCGGCTGCCCGGACCACCGCGAAGCAGTGGCACGAGTACGCCCGGACCGGGCAGACCCTCGATGTCGGTGGCGAGATGCGCCGCTTCGCCCTGGACGCCATCTGGCGGTCTCTCACCGGGCACGCCCTCGACGACGGCACCGAGCGCGAACTGGCCGCCGTGGCAGCCGTGGCCGCCGCACTGCCGACTCTGCCCGCGGATGTCACCGACGCTCCGGACGCCGTCGCCGCCGATCTCGCCCGGATCGACGCGGTCGCCCGGCACGCCATCGAGGCCGCCCGCTGCGGGACGGCCGGGCCCGACGGCCCGGGCCTGCTGCACGTCCTCGTCGATGCCGCCACCGAGCGTCCCGAGTACACCGACCGGCTGATCCGCGATGAGCTGGTCACGCTGCTCGTGGCCGGGCACGAGACCACCGCCACCACCCTGACCTGGCTCTACCTGCTGCTCGACCAGTACCCCACCGCCCGCGAACAAGCACTCGCCGCCGGCGCCGAAGGCTCGGCGCAACGCCGCCAGGCCATCCAGGCCCTGGTCCACGAGACGCTCCGGCTCTATCCGTCCGCCTGGATCCTGCCCCGCCACGCCACCGAGGACGACACCATCGCCGGCTACCGAGTCGAGGCGGGCACCGACATCCTGGTCTGCCCCTACCTCACCCATCGCGAACCCGAACTGTGGCCGGACCCGGACCACTTCGACCCCCGGCGCTTCCTCACCCCGGACGGCCGGCCCACCCACCCCGGCGCGTACTTCCCCTTCGGCATCGGTCCCCGCGCCTGCCTCGGTCTGCAGTTCGCGCTCCGCGAGTCGACCACCCTGCTCGAACACCTGCTGCCGGCCCACACCGTGTCCTTCGACTCCACCCCCACGAAGGCGGCGTACGGCATCACCGTCCGCCCCGACGGCCCCACCCCCGCGACCCTGGACCGACCGCGTACCTGAAGTGGCTCAGCGTTTGCCGATCGGTTGGATCAGGATCAGATCAGCCTGCATTCGGTCCCGTCAGCGCGCACCTGAGAGCGTCACGACACCGTCGCGCACTCCAACGCAATCGAGAGTCTCCCTCACCTGTCCGTCCGCAGGCTGGACAGAGTGGAGCCGTGAGCTGCGGCGAGGCAGGCTTGGTGTATGCAGTCGCTCTTGGGCTCACCCCCTCGGCCAGGAGCAGGCGGCCGTAGCCGGGCCCTCTTCACCCTGGTGCACGGTGTGCCCTTCCTGCTGGCGCTGGCCGTGCTGGTCATCGAGCTCACTCCTGCGCACTTCATCTACACCGGCCCCCTTCTGACAGCGGTCCCGGCGCTGGCAGCGGTGACGATGGGACCCAAGGGCACCACTGCGGCGGCGGCCCTCGCCCTTGCCATCAGCGTGACCACCGCGACCTACAACCAGGCGTGGGGCACCTTGCAGGTCTACACCAATTTTCTGGCTCTGTCTCTCGTCTCCGTGGCCGGCCTCATCACAAGCCGTGCCGTGCAGGCGCGTCGACAGAGAGAGCTCGACCAGGTCCGCCGGATCGCCGTGGCGGCTCAGGAGGTCGTGCTCCGATCCATACCCGCGCGCCTGGGCCCCGTGTCGGCGGGCAGCCTGTGCCTGGCGGCTGAGGAGGGGACACGGGTGGGCGGTGATCTGTACGAAGCGGTGCAGACGCGGTACGGCGTCCGGCTGATCGTGGGGGACGTCCGGGGCAAGGGACTGTCCGCGATCCGAGCCGTCGCGGTGACGTTGGGTGCGTTCCGGGAAGCCGTGCACTACGAGGACGAGCTCGTCGAGGTCATGAATCGCTGCGCCGCCGCTCTGCAACGGGAAGTCGCCGTGCCGGGTGCCTACGAGCCGGAAGTTCTCCTGGAAGGATTCACCACGGCGCTCATCGCCCAGGTGTCGGACGAACACGTGGTGCAGTTGATCAACCGTGGCCATCCGCCGCCGCTGCTGCTCCACCAGGGCAGAGCCAAGCCACTGATGCCCTCCTCGCCCTTGCCGCCGCTCGGCCTCGAAGACCTCACTTCCGACCTCCAGGACAAACCCGAGAGCTATCCGTACACCACCGGGGACCGTTTGTTGATGTACACGGACGGAGTGATCGAGGCCCGCAATCGCGACGGTGACTTCTTCGCTCTACCGGAAGCCATGGAAGAAATACGCGCCGACACCACCCCGTCACAATTCCTGGAGCAGCTGCACCAGGCGTTGGTCCGCCACACCGAGGGCGACTTGACGGACGATGTGGCGATGATCGTCGCTGACCGGCACGCCGAACAAGAACCACCGTTCCGACGGTCGGACACGGAGTAGCCGAGGACTGACTCTCAGGCCCGGAAAGCAGCACCACCATGTCTTCTTCTGACCGCCCACCGATCCCATCAACGGCGACGACCCGGCCAACATCGTCAACCGCACCCGCACCCGCACCGGCGCGGGTGCCCAGCTGGAGGGGTCCACGGCGCTGCGCGAGGCGATGTTCGGTGACTTCTCCGGCGCGGCCAAACGCAGGACGACGGCCGGTGTGCCGAGTACCGGCAGCCCCTACGCCGACCGCTTCTGGAACGGATTCGTGAGCGCTGTCCGCGAGGCGATCATGAACCACGAACTCGGCCTCGGCTCCCTCCAGTAAAGGTCTCTCCCTCGGCCTTCTGCACCGGCGCTCTCGCGCAGGGGAAGACTTGGCCCGTCGGCACCACACGACACGACGCCCACTTCCCGGGCACGCGGGTGAGGAGAAGATCGTGAGGATCGTCATTACGGGCGCGTCCGGCTTCCTGGGACACCGGCTGACCGACGCACTGCTGCGGACCCGGACGTTCGCCAGGGCACCGATCGACCACCTGGTGCTCGCCGACCGCGTCATGCCGAGCGGCTCGCCGGCGGTGGCCGATCCGCTGGTGTCCGTCGTTCACGGTGACCTGCTCGACCGTCTCGACGAGGTGTTCGCGCGGCCGGTCGATGTGGTGTTCCATCTCGCCGCTGCGGTGTCGGCCGCATGCGAAGCCGACCTGGACCTGGGCATGCGCGCCAACGTGGACACCACCCGCGCCCTGCTCGACGCGGCCCGGGCCCAGTCGGCCGACGGCGGGCCGACCGCGCGGGTGGTGTTCTCCAGCAGCCTCGCCGTCTACGGCCATGAGCCCGGCGTGACCCCGGTGCCGGTGGTCAGCGAGTCGACGCTGCCCACGCCACGGTCGAGTTACGGAACGCAGAAGCTGATCTGCGAGCACCTGCTCACGGACTACACCCGCCGCGGCTTCCTCGACGGACGCGTCGCCCGGCTGATGACCGTCGCGGTGCGCCCGGGCCGGCCGAACGCCGCCGCATCCGGCTTCCTGTCCGGCATCATCCGCGAACCGCTCGCAGGGCTCCCGGCGACCTGCCCGGTCCACCCCGACCTGCACGTGGCCCTGGCCTCACCACGCCGCACCGTCCAGGGACTTCTCCGCCTCGCGCAGGCCGAGCGCGGCACCGGACCCGAACGCCTGGCAGACCTGCTGCCGGTCAATCTTCCCGCGCTGACAGTCTCGGTCGCCGACATGCTCGCGACTTTGCGGGAGGTGGCCGGCGACGCCGCAGCGGATCTGGTGACCATTTCACCCGACCCCGCCATCGAGGCCATCGTGGCCTCATGGCCCGCCGCGTTCGACAACGCACGCGCCACCGCACTCGGCCTGGAGCCCGATCCCGACTTCCTGTCGATCGTGCAGGAGTACCTCGCCGAGACCCTTCGGTGCTGAACCGAGCAGGACCTCCCTGGTCCGCGGCGATCCCGGGGGACCGTTCGCTCTGGATCCTGCCCCTACCAACCGCCGGGCGCCTTGCCCGGTCACGCGCGAGCGTCAGGCCTGGACGCGACACGCGGTGATCACTCGGATGGCGGATACAGCGGACGGGTGCCAAGTGATGGGGTTAGCAGGCAAGTTGATGACCTACTCGCAAGGGCTGCCTCGTACATGTGTCATGCCGGCACCGGGTCGCTGAACCGCCCTCGGCTCCTCGTCAGTAGCGTGCTTCTGGCTCTCTGCCTCGCCCTGTCGGGCTGTACGGCCCCCACTCCCCCGCGCCGCCTCGCCCCGGACGACGTCATCAAGGCCGCCACCCAGCGTCTGACCGACACCTGCCTGATCCGCCAGGGCCTCACACCACCTCGTCCCGGGCAGAAGCCGTCGGACACCGAGCAACAGCGGGTCGCCGCCGCGCTCTTCGGAGCGGGACAGGCCGAGCTGTCCCTGGCCCTACCCACGGGGTACGTCGTACGGGCGCACACCGACGGCTGTCTGGCCGCGGCTCAGCAGCGCCTCTACGGGGACCAACGCCGCTGGTTCCGCGTATCCGTGACCGTCGACAACCTCCGGCCCGAGGCCACCCGCACCCACCGGAGCCTGGCTGAAGTCCGCGCCCGGCATCGCGCCGACATCACCGACTGGCAGCGACTACGCGCGCACGCGCTCACCCAAGCCACAACCGTCCTCGATCAACACCCTTCTCAAGACAAGTGATGGGAGACCCACCAACCATGAAGCGACTCACCACGCTCCTCACCGCGGCCCTGATGTCGGCCGGCGCCATCTTCGCCACTTCGGGCGCGGCACAGGCAGCGCCCTGTCGTACCGGATACTTCTGCGTCTGGACGGAGGCGAACTTCGACGGTCTGAAGATCGAGCACAGCGGTGACGACCACTGGTGGGAGGGCGACATGTCCAACCTGGACTCCTCGTGGGCGAATCACGGCGTCTCCGGCCCCGGAGTCCCCGATCACGTCAAGGTGTACGACGGCCGTGAGCTGACGGGCAGTGTCACCCTCTGTCTGGCACCCGGCCAGGAAGTCGCCTACAACGCCGCCGCGAACGACCGGGGCAGCTCCCACACCTGGAGCACGGGCTGCTGAGCCGCGATACGGGGCCTGCTCACCGCTCCGGATGCGAGACGGCGTCGGGCCGGAGAAAGCGTTCGATGATCAGGCGCAGGGTGGGGAGCTGACCAGCCGGGTCGAACGACGGGTCGGTGGCGGCGCTGGTGTAGAGCGCGGCGATGAGAGCCATGATCCATGCCGCGGTGCTGTCCAGGTCCAGAGCGGCGTCGACGTGGCCTGCCGCGGCGGAGTTCCGCAACAGGGTGGTGACCGTGGACCGCTCCTCTTCGTTGTCACGGCTCAGCAGCGCGTCCAGCTCGGGATCGCGGTAGGCCTGGATCATCGCTTCCATGACGAGGGCGGGGACCAACGGCTCCACGGCAGGAGAGGCGAGGAGGTCCACGGTGTCGAGGAGGGCGGTCCACGGGTCGTCCGCGGCGCGGGCGGCGGCGAGACGCTCGGCCTTGGTGGCGCGTTCGTGCTCGTCCCCCTCGAAGACGGCGTGGAAGATCGCGCGCTTGTTGGGGAAGTAGTGGAACAGGTTGCCCGCGCTCACGCCGGCGGCCTTGCAGATCTCCGCCGTGGTGGTGCGTTCGAAGCCTTTGGCGGCGAAGAGTCCGGCTGCGGCGTTGACGATGTGCCGACGCCGCGCCCGGTGCCTCGCCGGATCAACTGTCCTCACGGAACCTCCTTCTGACCGACCTTCGGATTCTCGTGCAAATAATAGATCGAGCGCTCGGTCTATTATTGCGGGACAGGGGGAAGTATGGGCATGGACATGACAAGAGGGCCGAGGCGGAGTCGCGGGGCAGTCGACTCACGGTGCTCGGTACGCCGGCCTGGAGCACCGTGCGCGTCTACGTCGTTTTCGTGCTGGCAGGGGCGGGCGTCGGCTGGGTGGTGACGCTCCTGGCCGACTGGCTGGTGTCGCTGCCTTCAGCGCCGTTGAAGGGACCGATCGAGTTCGTCGCGTCCCTCCCCGCGTCGGCGCCGGTCGCCGCGGGTGCGGTGGCCGGACTGCTCCTCGGCCTCGTCGCCCAGCACGAGCAGTTGACGATTCGCCTGGCGGACGATCGCGTGGTGCTGGTCCGCAAGGGGCGCGAGCAGGAATTCTCGTACGACGCCATCGCCGCGGTGTTCCTCGACGGCAAGCAGCTCGTCCTGCTCGGCCACGAGGGGGGCGAGCTCGCCCGACAGGCGTGCGATCTGGACGTACGGCGCGTGGCCGCCGCCTTCGCCGAGCACGGCTGTGCCTGGCTGGACGCCGATCCGCACAAGAACGAGTTCCGCCGCTGGGTCCCTGACACTCCCGGACTCCCGGAGGGGGCGAACGCCATCCTCAAGGCCCGACAGGAGTCATTGGACGCGAAGGGCCCCGACAACGACGATGTCCAGGAACTCCGTGAGGAACTGGCCCGTCTCGGCGTCGTGGTGAGGGACGAGCAGCGGCGTCAGTACTGGAGGACGTTCGGGGAGGCGGGCACGGCCGTGGAATGAAACCGGGGCATCGAGGTCGGCTCGGCTTGTGGGCGACGGTGCGCGATGCGGAGGGCCCACTGACACCGTCGGCCCCTCAGCATCGTCGGCAGCCGAGGCGCCGTAGGCGTGGCAGGCAGGCGCGCATGTGCTGCGGAGTCGTGCGCGCCACGACCAGCAGCACGCCCCACGCCTCCCACCTGCAACAGCCCGGGAGGCCCCACCGCACGGTCCGCGGGAACGGCGTTGGCGGGGCCTCCCATGCGGTGCAGGGCCGTTTGGATCATCCGGGCGGCACGGGGTCTGGTGCGCACATCTGCGGACCAGACCCCCTCGGGTCGGCCAAGAGGGAGCCACACTTCACAGCCGGGCTGATCCAGACGACGGCCCCGGTGCTGCGCCGCGGAAGTTCCGCCGATGAGTTTCCGGCTGTTGTGCGGTCTACCCGTCGACGAAGGGAGCGCACCATGCGCAAGATCATCGTTTGCACGTTCCTGACGCTGGACGGCGTCATGCAGGCGCCGGGCGGTCCGGACGAGGACACTCAGAGCGGCTTCGAGCACGGCGGCTGGCAGAAGCCGGTGGCCGACGACGAGGTCGGCACGGCCATCGCCGGTTGGTACGAGTTCGCCGACGCGATGCTGCTCGGCCGCAAGACGTATGAGATCTTCGCGTCGTACTGGCCGACCGCCGATCCCGGCAACCCGTTCACCAGTCGGATGAACAGCATGCACAAGTACGTGGCGTCTCGGACCCTGACATCCGTCGAGTGGCAGAACTCCACGCTGCTGGAGGGCGACATCGTCGATGCCGTACGCAGGCTGAAAGCGTCCGACGGCGGCAACATCAACGTCGTGGGCAGTGGCGACCTCGCCCAGACCCTCATGCGGCACGGCCTCGTCGACGAGTACCGGCTGACCATCCATCCGGTGATCATCGGCACCGGCAAGCGGCTGTTCGCCGACGGAGCGGTCCCCACTGCGCTGGAGCCGGTCAGCGTCTCGACGACGAAGGGCGGCACCGTCGTCGGCGTTTACCGGCCGAACGGGAAGCCCAGCTATGACAGCTATTAGGCGGCTTCGTTTGGATCAGCGGGCAGACCACAGGAAGATGCCCGCCACGTGGAGTCCGGCCAGGTAGATGGTCGCGGTCTTCTCGTAGCGGGCGGCGAGGTCGCGCCACCGCTTGAAGCGGCTGATGCATCGCTCGACGGTGTTGCGCTGCTTGTACGTCTCGTGGTCAAAACCATCGCGAGGTGATCGACGCGATCGCCTTCAGCGGCACACTCCGACGGGTGTGGCGATGCGGGGGGTTGCTGCACTGCCGCGTGGGTGAGGAATTCGGTCGCGCTCGCGTGGGGCGAGCCGCTAGTTTCCGCCTGAGGCTGTGAGGTACGACACGCGACCGCGAGGGGAGCCGGGCATGGAGACCGAGGGCGCGCGGACCGACCGTCTGGGCTTGCTGCTCGACCAGTTCGACCACGCCAGAGAGACGGCACAGGCGCGTCTCGCGGGGCTCAGCGACGAGGAGTACCTGTGGGAGCCGGTGCCCGGTTGCTGGTCGATCCGGCGCCGAGGCGAGGCGACGACGCCCAGGGCTTTCGGCCCGGGCGAGTGGGTGCTCGACCTGGGCGCCCCGGACATCCCCGCCAGCGAGTACGCCGAGGTTGCCCGGCAGGCCGCCGATGGCATGACCGTCACCAAGATCGCTGAGGACTGGAGTGTGAGCGTCGAGAGGGTCGAGCAGATCCTCGCTCACACCGGTGAGCCGGAGCCCGACGAGTCGCCGGTCACGACCATCGCGTGGCGGCTCGGGCATCTGCACTTCCACTTCGCGGGCGGATGGGAGTGGACCTTCGGTGAACGGCGGCAGGAGCCGAAGCTGCTGGTCGACTTCACACCCTCCGCCGCCTTGGCAGTTGAGCGGTTCTGGTCGCTCATCGACCGCTGGCGCGACAGTCTCGCCGCCCTCACCGAGGAGCAGCTCGACACGGTCGGCTTCTCCCAGTACCCGTACAGCAACGACGCCGAGTACCCCTTCGTCTCCGTGCTGGCCGGGGCCAACCTCGAATTCATCCACCACATGGCCGAGATCGCGCTGCTCCGCGACCTGTGGCGGACGCGGTTCACCGCTCCCTGAACTTGCCGGTTGCGGTGACATGGGGTGCCCCGGCTGAAGCGGAGAGGCTGGATCGATGACGCGCACCCGGTCACTGCGCTGACGTGGTCGGGATGCCGCAGGTGTGTCTCGTCCCTCGGCGTGAGCGGCTGACTCTCGGCGAGCGCAGATGAGCGCGTGCGAGGAACACGTCGTCGAGGTCCGGGTTGTGCACGGAGAAGTCGGCGGCTCGGACCGGCGGTGTCGAGCCGGTCGATCAGGCCGTGCAGCGCGTCCAAGCCGCCGTCGCCCGCCACCCGCAGGGCGCGGTCTTCGTCGTCGCGGGCCGCGCCGGAGAAGGTAGAGGTCCGCACACCGCCCGGCTGCGCGCGTTCCTGGACCTACGGCCGGCCCTCGTCGCCGCGATGCCGTCGACACATTTCGCCCGCCGGCCGGCAGCACCGATCGCTACGAGCGGGACCGTTTCCTGGGATGGAGGAAGGACGCTCTCCTCAAGCGGTCTCGGTCGGCGTCTGCTCCCCCGGTGCGTCGAGCTTGAACCTGCGGCGGACGTCCGGGCGGTCGAGCAGTTTGGGCGGGTATCCCGGGCCTGGCCGAGGGGTGACATCCTCCCAGGAGAGCGGCTCCTTGCAGTGCGAGCAGACGACCTCGGCGCGGGTGTCGTGACCGCACGGCTCATGGCGGGCGGTGACCGGCGCACCCGCCTCCTCGGCGAGCCAGCGGTCACCCCAGGCAGTGATGGCCAGGATGACGGGGAAGAAGTCGCGGCCCGATTCCGTGAGCAGGTACTCGTGCCTCACCGGCTGGGTCTCGTAGACGCGCTTCTCCAGCAGACCCGCGTCGACCAGGCGGCGCAGACGGTCGGCCAGGGTGTTGCGGGCGATGCCGAGTTCCTGCTGGAAGTCGTCGAACCTGCGGATGCCGTAGAACGCCTCCCGCAGCACCAGGGGGGTCCACCGGTCTCCGAGCAGTTCCATGCTCCTGGCGACCGAGCAGGGCCAGTTCGCGAACGTCGTGCGCCTCATGACCCGATGATACGGGTCTCTTCTTGAAACTCAGCAGGAAAATGCCCTTCCGGAATCTTGCGGAGTCAGTCCTGATACGCAACTATGCAGGTCATCAGCGAGGAGGAGGCACGCGCCGTGGAATGGACGGGACAGGTCTACGCGGACGCCCCTACGGTGTCCGTGAGCACGTACATCGACGCGCCGGTGGAAGATGTGTGGGCGCTGGTCAGCGACATCCACCTGATGCCGCGGCTGAGTTCCGAGCTTCAGGAGGTCGAGTGGCTCGACGGAGCGACCGCCCCGCAGCCCGGCAGCCGCTTCGTCGGGCGCAGCACCCATCCCGAGCTGGGCGACTGGGAGACGATCAGTACCGTCGTGGACTGCGCGGCCCCGCGGTGCTTCAGCTGGGCGGTGGGCGATCCCGGCCGTCCCTCCAGCGTGTGGCGCTTCACGCTGGTCCGGCAGGATTCGGGAACCGTGCTGGAGCAGTGGGCCCAGATGGGGCCGGCTCCGTCCGGGCTGACCTTCGCCATCGACGCCATGCCCGAGAAGGAACAGAAGATCGTGTTCGTCCGGCTCCGCGAGTTCGAGGCCGGGATGAAGGCCAACCTCGCCGCCCTCAAAGATCTCGCGGAACAGGAGAAGTGATGCGCACCGCGACCACCATCGAGGCCTCGGGCGGCGGCGCCTGGCGCGAGACCGTCGACTTCGTCCTCGAAGCCGAGAAACTGGGCCTGGACATCTGCTGGGTGGCCGAGGCATGGGGCAGCGACGCGCCCTCGCCGCTGGGGTATCTGGCCGCACGCACCGACCGGATGCTCTTGGGTTCCGGCGTCATGCAGCTCGCCACCCGCTCCCCCGTGACCATCGCGCAGACCGCGATGACCCTCGCCCAGATGTCCGAGGGCCGCTTCCTGCTCGGGCTCGGTGCGTCCGGCCCCCAGGTCATCGAGGGCCTGCACGGCATCCCGTTCGCCCGTCCTCTGACCCGGATGCGCGAGACGGTCGAGATCATCCGCAGCGCCTTCACCGGGGAGAAGATCGCCTATCAGGGCCGCCGGTTCACCATCCCGCTGCCCGACGGCGAAGGCCGGCCCATGCGCCTCAGCCTCGCGGCGGTGCCCGTTCCGGTGTATCTCGCCACGCTCTCCCCGAAGATGCTGGAACTCACCGGCGAGATCGCCGACGGCTGGCTCGGCACGAGCTTCGTCCCCGAGGGTGCCGGCGCCTACTTCACGCACCTCGACAAGGGGCTCGCCCGCGCGGGCCGCACCCGAGCACAGCTCGACGTCTGCCAGGGGGCGGAGATCAACGTCGTCGGCGACGAGGAAGACCTCGCCGACATCATCAGCAGCCGCAAGAGGGAACTCGCCTTCTCCCTCGGCGGCATGGGCTCCGGCTCCACCAACTTCTACAACAACGCCTACAGCCGCCAGGGTTGGGCCGACATCGCCGCCGAGGTACGTGAACGCTGGCAGGCCGGCGACCGTGACGGCGCGACCGCGCTGGTGACTGACGACATGGTCCTGGCCACCACCCTGATCGGCACCGAGGACATGGTCCGCGAGCGGCTCAAGGTCTGGCAGGAGACGGGCGTGGACACCGTGCGCCTGTATCCGGCCGGAGACACGCTGAAGGCCCGCATCGACAATCTCGGCCACGGCATCGATCTCATCCGCTCGATCGCACCGCGCTGAGTGTTGGACGGTGAAGAGACATCTCATTTCTTGACTGCTAAGCGTTGTCCCGTGTTGTCAGGGGTCGGTTGGTCAGCTCTCCTCGCCCTGTCAGCCGGCGAAGGTGGATTGTGAAGGCGAGTGACACCGAACATGGCGTGGTGAACGCCGTCGCCTTTCAGGCGGCAGTCGCGGAGGGTCTTCCATGTCTTCGTGCGGGCGAAGATGTGTTCGACGCGGGCACGGACCTTGCGATGGGAACTGTTGTGCTCCTCCTTCCAGCCCGGGAGTTCGCCGCGTTCACGACGGTGCAGAATCACCAAGCCAGAGTCCGGTAGCCGCCGTCCGCGATCACCGTGGCCTTACCCACGGCGGCCTTCACTCCCGTTCGATCGTGCGAAGGAGTCCGAACCGCCGCCCTGGGCGCATTCCGGCGCCCGTCGGCGCACGTCCGTGGGGCCTGGGCGGGCTGGGCAGGCCGGGTTGTGTCAGGTGGTGAAGGTCTGGTGGCCGAGGACGCGGAGGAATTCCAGGCGTTCGGCGGCGTCGGTGCCGGGCTGGGGCCGGTAGAGGAAGAGGCGGTTGCCGGTGCTGGGGCTCAGGACGACGTCGCATTGCAGGTCGAGGCGGCCAACGTGCGGGTGGAGAAGGGTCTTGCGGGCGGAGCGGACGGTGGCGACCTCCCCCAGTTCCCAGATGGCGGAGAACTCCTCGCTGCGCTCGAGCAGGTCGTTGACGAGTTGCTCGGCTGCCGGGTGGGGGCCGTGGCGGAAGACGGCCGCGCGCAGGTCGGCGACGATGACGCGGCCGAGTGATGCGTGGTCCTCCTGCGGGTACAGACCGCGGCCACTTGGGTGGGTGAACCAGAGCCAGGCACCGTTGCCCTCCCGGCCCGGACGGTTGGCCAGCGGTCCCAGCAGGGCGACGGCCGCGGCGTTCTGCACGATCACCGTGCCGAGCTCGTCGACAATCTGCGCGGGGGTGTCGGTGAGGGCGTCGACGATGTGCATCAGCCCGGGGTCGGCGTAGCCGTCGGCGGAGTGGTGTTGTGGGGGCTGGTAGCCGGCGACGGCGTAGAGGTGGTCGCGTTCGTCGGTGGACAGGCGCAGGGCGCGGGCGAGGGCGCCGATCAGAGCTTCGGAGGGGTTGACTCCGCGTGCCTGTTCGAGGCGCTCGTAGTAGTCGGTGGAGATGTTCGCCAGCATGGCCACTTCCTCGCGGCGCAGGCCGGGGGTGCGGCGCCGTCCGCCGGGGATGAGGCCGACGTCGGCGGGGCGCAGGGCCTCGCGGCGGGCGCGCAGGAAGCGGCCCAGCTCTCGGAGGTCGGTCATGTTCGGTGCTCCCTGGCGGTACGGCGGGCACTGCGAGCAGATCTGGGCGGGGCCGGCTTGCAGTCGCTGACATGACCAGCTTGGTACGTCCGCCTCCGGTTATCCACGTACTGCCGGACCGACGATAAACACACCGTGGATACCTCTTCGCGCCTGCAGCAGTCTGGAAGACAGCCGCTGGGAGCCTCCCTCCCGGCCCGGCGTTTTCGCACGTAGACGGCGCTTTGCAGCCGTCGAGCACTGCTGAGGAGCTTCATCCCATGACCAAATGGACCAGCGCCCGCATCCCCGACCAGAAGGGCCGGACGGCCGTCGTGACCGGGGCCAACAGCGGTCTGGGTTTCCAGACGGCCCGCGAGCTGGCCCGCCACGGCGCCCACGTGGTGATGACCGCCCGGGACCGTAGCCGCGGCACCGCCGCCATGGAGCGGCTCCTGGCCGAGCAGCCCAGGGCGAACGTCGAGCTGCGCCTGCTGGACCTGTCGGACCTGGACTCGGTGACCGCCTTCGCGCAGAAGATCCTCGACGACGGCCTGCAGGTGGACGTCCTGGTGAACAACGCGGGCGTCATGTGGCCCCCGCACCGGCTCACGCCGCAGGGCTACGAGCTGCAGTTCGCCACCAACCACCTCGGCCACTTCGCGCTCACCGGCCTGCTGCTGGGCCGTCTGGAGAAGTCCGCCGCCCAGGGCCGCGCCGCCCGTGTGGTGACGGTCAGCTCAGTCGAGCACCGCGGCGGCGCCATCTTCTTCGACGACCTGCACGGCGAACGCGGCTACGCCCCGCGCGCCTACTACTCCCAGTCCAAGCTCGCCAACACCCTGTTCGGCCTGGAACTCGACCGGCGGCTGCGCGCAGTCGGATCGACGGTGACCAGCGTCCTGGCCCATCCCGGGTACGCCAGCACCAACCTGCAGTCCAGCGGCCCGACCGGCTTCCTGCGGTTCTTCTTCTCCAAGATCGCCAATCCGCTGATGGCCCAGCCCGTCGAGAAGGGGGCCTGGAACCAGCTCTACGCGGCCACCGCACCCGGGGTGAAGGGCGGCCAGTTCATCGGCCCGGACGGCTTCGGCGAGTACCGGGGTCACCCCGCCGTCGTCCAGCCCGACAAGGCCGCCCAGGACCTGAACGTCGCCCGTCGACTGTGGTCGGTCTCCGAGCAGCTCACCCAGGTCCACTACCTCTCCCACTGACCTCGGCCCGACACCACCGTCACGTCAATCGACGAAGACATCCGGAAGGCACCACAGATGACCACGCACAAGCGCGTCCTGGGCCGCCAGGGCCTGACCACCTCCGCCCTGGGGCTGGGCACGATGGGGATGACGATGTTCTACGGCCCCAGCAACCGCGAGGAGAACATCACCACCATCCGCCACGCGTTCGACCTGGGGGTGACCCTGTTCGACACCGCCGAGGTCTACGGTGGCGGCACCGGATCGAACGAGCGGCTGCTCGGTGAGGCCGTCAAGGGCTTCCGCGACGAGGTGGTGCTGGCCACCAAGTTCGGCTACGACCTCGCCAACCCCGGCGGCCTCAACAGCCGGCCCGACAACATCCGCAAGGTCGCCGACAACAGCCTGCGCTACCTCGGCACCGATTACCTCGACGTTCTCTACCAGCACCGCGTCGACCCGGACGTGCCGATCGAGGAGGTCGCCGGGACGGTGAAGGAGCTGATCGAGGCGGGCAAGGTCCGCTACTTGGGGCTGTCCGAGGCCGGCCCCGAGACCATCCGCCGCGCCCACGCCGTGCAGCCGGTCTCGGTCCTGCAGACCGAGTACTCCGTCTTCGAGCGGCACGTCGAGGACACCGTCCTGCCGGTCGTGCGCGAGCTCGGGATCGGGTTTGTGCCTTATGCCCCGTTGGGGCGGGGGTTCCTCACCGGAGCGATGAAACCGGCCGACCAATACACCGCGGACGACTGGCGCCGCCTCGACCCGCGCTGGCAGGGCGAGAACTTCGACGCCAACGTCCAAGCCGTCGCCGCCCTCACCGAGCTGGCCGCCTCCGAGGGCATCACCACCGCCCAGCTCGCCCTTGCCTGGCTGCTCGCGCAGGGCGACGACATCGTCCCCATCCCCGGCACGCGCAGCCCCGAGCGCCTGGCGGAGAACATCAGCGCCACCAGCGTCACGCTCACCGGCCACGACCTCGCCCGGATCAAGGAGATCCTGCCGAACGGCGCCTTCGGCGACCGCTACGCGGCCCCCTTCATGCCCAAGGGCTGACACCGACCCGACCCGCCTACGGCGCGTCCGGTGGGTCATCCATGGCCCACCGGACAGCCCCTGAGCGCGGCGACGGTGACTGTGCCGTGAAAGACGAACGCTCTCTTCACGGTGCCGTCGCGCAGGGTGACGGCCACGTCCTGCTCGCAGAGGATGCCCGGGGCGGCCTCGCACGTGAGGGGATTGAAGGCGGGCAGTAGCCGAGTCAGCCGTTGCGGACGAAGGAGTCGTCGTCGCCCTCGCCCATGTCCGGCGGAATGGACGACCTCGATCTTCTCGCCGTCGAAGTCCTGGACGACGGGGTAATGGGTCGCGGCCGGGGCGGTTTCGTCATGGTGGTGCTCCTTGGCGAACCGGGATGGAGGAGGGCGAGAGGTCAGTCCGTCGGGTCCGTGGCGAGACGGCCGTCTCGCCAGACGCGGTCGACCTTGCCGATGGCGGTGATGTCATCGAGCGGATTGCCGTCCACGACCACCAGATCGGCGAGCTTTCCTGGCGTGACGGTGCCCACGCGATCGGAGATGCCGAGCAGTTCGGCGTTGACGCCCGTCGCCGCGGTGAGCGCGGTCAGAGCAGGGATGCCCTGGTCGTGCACGAGCATGACCAGCTCGTGGTACAGCTTCCAGCCGTGCAGTCCCGGGGAATGGGCGTCGGAACCGACTCCCAGCCGCACACCCGCGTCGAACGCCTGCTTCACCAGCTTGTTGCCGTAGGTCAGCGTTGTCGGGTCGACGTCCGCGCCGGCACGCTGGTGGGCGGTCATCGTGGGCACGAGGTACGTCCCGTTCGCGGCCATCTGCGAGAAGAGCTTCTCGAAGGTCCCGGAGTCGGAGAGGTCGGGTTCGCGCATCACCAGGTGCTCGATGTCGTCGACCCCGGCCAACACGGCCTTGAGCGCGTCGACGACGTTCTCCGCATGGGCGGCGACGCGCAACGCGTGCTCGTGCGCCGCCTTCACGATGGCCTCGGTGACGGCCCAGTCCATCTTCAGCTCGGGCTGCGGCGGACGCATGAACGCGTTGTCCGAGATGATGATCTTGATCAAGTCTACGCCGGCGTCCGCGAGCTCGGCGACCATGCGCGTCGCATCGGCCGGTGTCCCGGGCAGTCGAGCGCCCTCGGCGAGAGCAATCGGGTCGTTGCCCCAGACCGTTCCGTTGGGGTGCCCGCCCTCGACCTGGAAGCTGGGACCGCTGGTCACGATCCGCGCTCCGGGCAGGGCGCCCTTCTCGATGTCGTCGCGTACGGCGAGGGTGTCGGTGAGGAAGTCGCCCAGGCTGCGCTGCGTGGTGACGCCATGGCGCAGGGCATCGAGGCGGGGCCGGGCGTAGTCGTCGGTGGCCTTGCGCCCGCCGAAGGACGGCCGGACGCCGAACCCGAGTCCGCCGAGGTGCACATGGGCGTCGATCAGACCGGGCATGAGCGTCTTGCCGGTCAGGTCGACCACGTCCGCGCCGGCGGGCACGGTGACCTCGGGGCCGACGGCCGCGATGCGGTTGTCGTCCACGAGCACCGTGGCGTTCTGGATGGCACGGCCCGTGCCGTCGATGAGGAGCGCGCCGGTCAGGGCGAGAGTGTCAGTCATTGCAGGGGTTTCCTTGTGATGAGAGGGATGGGTCAGATGGTTCAGGGGGAGGGCGCGGTGCCGTCCTGGGCGCGGCGCTTCGCCTTCAGCCGCTTGATGAGGGCGTTGCCGACGGGGACGACGATCACGACGGCCATCGCGATCCCCGTGTACTGGGTGATGGCCGGACCGAGGGCGTAGCCACCGCCGATCAGGGCCGCCGCCCACAGGGCCGTGCCGAGCAGTCCCGCGGCGAGGAAGCGGGGGAAGGAGTAGCGGGCCGATCCCATCAGCAACGGCACGATCGGGCGCAACAGGGCCACCCAGCAGACGGCGACCATGGCGAGCGCGCCGCGCCGCCTCATCAGGGCTTCGCCCTTCTCCGCGCCCGCCCGGAGCTTCGAATGCGCCGGCCTGCGCTGGATCCGGCGGTGCACGGGCCGCCCGCTCCGGTAGGACAGGGAGAGGGAGAGTGCCGCGGCCGCGCAGACGACCACGAAGACCAGCGGAGCGGAGAGCTGCCCGTTGGCGGCGAGAATCCCCGCCACCGCGAGGAACAGTTCAGCGGGCAGCACCAGGCCGATGGGAAAGATGAACGTGGCGGCGCCGACGCATGCGAACACGGCGTAAGGCACCCAGCCGTCCAGGCCGTCGACGAACGAGGTGAGAGTGTCCATTTCAGGTCACCGCCCGGGAGTCGGGGGCAGGGGACAGGAGTGGCTGCATGGGGACTGACTCCTTGGCAGGAGGGGAACGAGCCGAGTCGGACGGCGCCTTCGCGCAACGAGGCCGGTGCGGGCGAGGCCGTGCTCACTCACCGGCACCACGCAGCCGTTCCTCGCGCGTGCACCACATCGCCGCGAGCCCGAGGAGGGCGATGGCGGTGGCACACACGTAGATGGTGTCGATGCCGGAAGTGATCGACTCCAGATAGCGGACGCGCAGGCTGTCGGTGAGTCCTGCGAGGTCCGACGTGCTGAGCTGGCCCGTGGCCGCACCGTGCATGCCGTTCGTGATGGCCCTGTTCAGCAGCGCACCGAAGACCGCGACGCCGAGGGATCCCCCGATGGTCCGGAACATGGTCACGGCCGCGGAGGACACGCCCAGGTCCTCGCGCCCCACACTGTTCTGCGCGACCAGCAGGGGCATCTGCATGAGGAGCCCCATGCCGCAGCCGAGCAGCGCCATGTACAGACTGCAGGTCAGCTGACTGGTGTCCGTCCCCATGGTGGACAGGCCGTACGTGGCCACCACCATCAGGCCGCATCCGACGAGCGCGCGCGATCGGTATGTCCCGGTCCTGGTGATCCGACGCCCGGCGATGGTCGACACCACCATCAGCGCGCCCATCATGGGCAGCAGCAGAAAGCCCGAGTTGGAGGCGGACACGCCGAGCACGGTCTGCTGGAAGAGCGGGAGGTAGGTGCTGGCGCCGAACATCATCGCGCCGAGCACCGCGGACAGTACCGCCGAAGTCGTCACGTTGCGCACCCGGAACAGCCGCAGCGGCAGGACGGGATCGCTCGCCCGCGTCTCCCACCACAGGAAGGCGCCGAGCGCCGCGACACCGGCGACGGCGAGGCCGACGATCTGCACGGAGCCCCAGGCGCACTTCTCTCCGCCCCACGTCGTCACCAGGGTGATCGCCGTGATCGCCACGCCGAGCAGCAACGCGCCCTGATAGTCGATGCGCACCCGCTCGGGTCGCTTGCGCGGCAGCTTCAGGCACAGCGCGCACCAGACGAAGGCGACGATGCCGATGGGCACGTTGATGTAGAAGACCCACCGCCAGCCGAGGCTGTCGGTGACGAAACCGCCGAGCAGCGGACCGCCGATGGTGCCGATCGCGACGACGGCGGCCGTCATGCTCTGGTACGTGCCGCGCTCCCTCGGCGGTACGAGATCACCGATGACGGCGAACGCGGTCACGGCCAGGCCGCCCGCTCCAATGCCCTGGACGATCCGGTAGGCGATCAGGACGGCCATGGAGTGCGCCGTGCCGGAGAGTGCCGAGCCCGCCAGGAACACCGCGATCGAGACCAGGAAGATCTGCCGGCGGCCGAGTGTGTCGCCGAGCTTGCCCCACACGGGTGTCGTGACGGCCGTGGCGAGCGTGTAGGCGGTCACCACCCATGACAGGTGGGACATGCCGCCGATCTCGCCGACGATGGTCGGCACAGCGGTGCCGACGACCGTGTTCTCGATCATCGCCAGGAGCAGCGCGAGCATCACGCCGATCATCGCGATCCGGACGGGCGGCTGCCGTGCGGCGTCCGGGGGAGCCGTACCGCCCCGGTGCGCAGAGCGCGCCCTTTCCCGAGCGGATTTCTGGGCCATGGCTTCACAACTTTCGGTTCACGGGCAGGTCAGGCAGGACGTCTGTTTCAGCGTGCCGCCCATGAGGTGATCTGTGAAATCAATGATTCCCATGGAGCCATCACCTGGAGCGATACCATGGGGCAGTGAATCGCCCCGACCTGAATCTGGTTGTCGCTCTCCACGCCCTCCTTGAGGAGCGTCACGTCACCCGTGCCGCTCAGCGCATCGGCGTGGGCCAGCCCGCCGCCAGTGCGATGCTGGCCCGCCTGCGCCGTCACTTCGACGACGAGCTGCTCACCCGTGTGGGAAACCGCTACGAGCTGACGCCGCTCGGCGCGTTCCTGCGCGACCGGGCCGCCGGTGTCCTGGAGATGAACGACCGGCTCTTCGCCATCAAGTCGCGCTTCGACCCGGCCCGCACCGAGAGGGAGTTCGTCATCGGAATCTCCGACTACGCCCTCGGCGTCCTCGGCCCGCGCCTCCTCGAACGATTCGAGGAGGAAGCCCCCGACGCGCGCCTGACGTTCCGGCTGCACGCCAGTCCTGACCACGACTCCGACGGTGACATCGCGCTCCGCTCGGTGGACGGCATGATCCTGCCGTACGGAAACCCCCACAAGCACCTGCCGCACAAGGAACTCCTGCGCGACGAGTGGGTGCTCCTCCTGGACGCGGCGAACGACCTGGCCGGAGGTGCCCCGTCCAGGGAGGTTCTGTCCGAGCTGCGCTGGGTCGTCGCGTACGGCGATCCGGCCCACCCGACGCCCGGCACCGGGCAGTTGGAGGCCGCCGGGGTGACCATGCGGCACCTCACGGTCGTGGACAGCTTTCGCATGGTGCCGCACTTCATCACTGGGAGCAGGCGCGTCGGCGTCGTGCAGCGGAGGCTCGCCGAGAGCCTGCCGGAGAATCTGGGACTGCGCGCGATTCCGGTGCCCTACCCGATGCCCGAACTCGTCCTCGCCTTCTGGTGGCATCCGATCAACACCGTTGATGCGGGCCACAGCTGGCTGCGCGAACTGCTCGGGCAGGTGGCGGCCGAGCTCGGCGCGGGGTGACCCGGTCTCCTGCAGCCCATGGAACGCGCTGCCGTGGAAGACCAACGGCGGGTGGACCGGACTGCTGTGCAGCTCTGTGCCACAGCCCCTTCCCAGCCGGGCCGCGTCACGATCCTGACGTCCGACGTCGAGACATAACCACGCTCGTCACTGATCCACGCGCGTGACCGCCGAGAAGGCTGCCACCTAAGGGCTTTCCAGTCAGGGTGAGGTTGTGGAGGCGGGCGATGCCGAGCATGGCGTGGTGGACGCCGTCGCCTTTTAGTCGGCAGTCGCGGAGGATCTTCCAGGTCTTCATGCGGGCGAAGGTGTGCTCGACTCGGGCGCGGACTTTGCGGTGGGAGGTGTTGTGGTCTTCCTTCCAGGCCGGTAGCTCGGTCTGGCCGGGGTCTCGGCGGTGCGGGATGATCAGGCCGGTGCCGCGGTAGCCGCCGTCCGCGATCACGGTAGTGTTGCCGACCGAGCTCTTGGCTCCGGACAGTTCCCATGCCTTGCAGTCGTTGCGGTTGCCGGGAACGGGCCGGCCGATGGAGACGACAAGGCGTGAGTCGGGAAGCGGCTCCGCGGCCGCAGCGCGAGCAGGGCCCGTGCTGGCTCACGATCCGGCCCGCGGCCGACTGCGAGATCCCGAACAAGGGAGCCAGCTGCCGCAAGGTCAGGTTCGTCCGCCAGTGCGCGGCAACCACCAGCACCCTGTCTTCCAGCGGCGGACTCCACGGACGGCCCCTGCGAACAAGGGGCGGGCCTCCGCGTCGCAGCACGGTGATCAGTTTCCCGAACTGCTTCGGACTCAGCCCGGAGTACAGCGCTGTCCATGACGGCTCCGACGCCGTGATCACAACCCCCATATGAAGATCATCTCAGTCGTGGGCCTGGCATCCCTGTACGGTCCAGATCCATGGGCCCTGGATCTGCCGGCCGAGGTCAGTCGAGCCAGCGGTCCAGGTGTGCCGGCCAGAAGAACCCCTCGTAGCCGTTGAAGGCCGCTGGGTCGATCTCCTTCAGTTCCTCGGCCAGCCGGTTCAGCTCGGTGAAAGCCCGCTCTTCCTCCTCAGAGACGTACTCCTCGGGGCCTTCCAGCACGCTGAGAAGCTCTGAGGCTTCGACACGACTGCCATAACATAACACCGCGGACATACAAGGAAGATGCCCAGCTCACAGCCTTGTGCAACACCCTTTAGTCACCCTGATTCCGCTCTTCGCCGATTGATGCATTCTGCCATCGATCGACCGAACGAGTGGTTAGTCGGGTGAGCCGTTCTTCCGAATGAATGCCGGGGTAGCTAGGACGTCGACCTGTCGTCCTAGATGAGGCGGAAATCATGCATGTACGGAGAGCCCTGACCATCGCGATTGCGACCCCCGTCCTGCTTGTCGCGGTCGGAATGGCTGGCGCATCCGCAGCCACCCTGCAACAGTCCACCAATCCGCAACCAATCGCCCAGTCCGAGCCGACCGGTAGCAAGGTACACAGGGATGCCGGAAAGCCCGCCGGGGACGAAATGGAGCCGGAAGAAGAGGGACTCCTCGACACGATCACGGGCCAGCTCCTGGGTGACGGTAAGTCGGGAGATGCGTCCTAGAAGGTCGTGATGTGATCCAAGCCGGCGCTCGCCTACGAGCCGAGCACGATCAAGGCCGGCTGACCGGCTGACAGCAGACATAACCACTCGACGGTCCGCCGCCCCCTCAGCGGTGGCGGACCGACCGTGCCGGTCGCACCGATCGCAAGTACCTCATGCCGTCGATTGCCGTCGATCGTGCCAGTGGTGACAGCCCGAACACCTTCGTAAAGCAACGCAACTGGCCCACCACTATGGGTCTTCTTCCAGTCACGCGGGAACCGGCTTGCCGGCCAGCGCGTACGCGACGCAGACGGTTTCAGTGAGACTGTCTTCGGCTGTGGCGGCCGAGTTCGGCGGTGCGGTCGGCATCGAACTCGGCGGTGTGGTCTGCGAGTACGGGGGCGCTGCAGGAGCAATGTGGGCGGAACCGGCGACGCTGCCGCAGGCCGACGCCGGGAGGAGGCGCCATCCGTGGTCGTCCGGGTGCCCGGGGCAAGGGGGCGCCGATCCACTTCGAGTGCGTCGTAGACCGGACCATTCCCGTCGGCGACGACGGGTCTGGGGCGCGGACGCATCGACACCGCCGCACTGCAGGCCGTCGGCCGCTCGACGGCGAGTAGCCCTTGGTCGACAACGTCTTCACCACACCGCGCGACGAAGAGCTGCTCACGGCACGGCACCGGCGCCGGATGGAGCACCTGGACGCGAGGCCGAGCGCTGGTCCCTGATCGAAACCAAGGAATGGGCCCCCTTGGGCTCAATGACCGCTCCGGCCGCTTCGGCCGCTCCCGGGCGGTGAGAGCGAGGACGAGGACCGAACGGGCCGGGAACAACGACGTGCGGTTCCGGCGCAGGAGCGACGGCGAACTCGCCTTGCTCTTCGTCACGGCTTCGGCTTCCTGGACGACCAGTACGCCTGGGACGGCATGATCTCGGCACTCACCGGCTCCGCAAGGTCTGGCGACGGCTGTGGGCGACGTTCCTGTACGGCATGGCTACCCACGCCGGGGAGCAGGACTTCTCCTGGGACGCCGAGGTGCTCGGCCGGGCGCCGGCCGTGCACTTCTGCAAGCGGCACATGTCCACCCATTGACGAGAAGGGCGCGGTCCTGCCGTAAGCGGTCCTCGTCACCATCGATCTCGCGGAGGTCTCCGTCGTCTGACCGCGTTGCCGCGCGTACTGATCGGCTGGTCGATCCGGTCACTCGGGGTCACCGACGTGCCGACGCAACGGGCACCACGTGATGCGGTGCCGCTGCGGATGCGAAACCCTGGGAGATGCGCGGCTTCCCCGGGAGGGGGACGGGCTTGCGGAGTGCAGAGAAAGGCTGCGAGGTGTCCGGGCATGGAGATCAAGGGGTCCGTCGGGGTGATGACGGGTGCCAACATGGGCATCGGGCTCGCCTTCACCCGCGCTCTCCTCGCCCAGGGCGCGGCCAAGGTGTACGCGGTCGTCCGCAGCCGCGGGGGTGACGGCGTCCGACGCGACCATCGTGATCGACAACGCCGGCATCCAGGCCGGCCCCGGCCTGCTGGAGGGATCCCTGGAGGCGCGCGCCGCGAGCTGGGGGTGAACAAGCGGTGGCCCAGCTATGCGGAGTCGAAGGCTGCCGAGTGGTCGCTGACCAATGCCCTGCGTGTGGGGGCTGCGCCAGCAGGGGACTCTGGTCGTCTGGGGTTTGTGGACACCGACGCGACTGTCGGCCTCGGAGGTGCCGGCGAAGACCCTCGGCGCGATCAGCTGCGACGAACCCGAGGTGCTGGTCGACGATGTCTCCCGGCGGGTGTGCGTGGCGTTGCCCGGCCCGTGGAACTTCTGGACCCGGCGCCGTGAACCGTGTCGGCGGAGAAGGGAGGAGAGGCGGAGATGGGCACTGACTTCGACGTCGTCGTCCTCGGGGCGGGCCCCGGCGGATACGTGGCCGCCATTCGCTCCGCGCAGCTCGGGCTTCGTACGGCCATTGTGGAGGGCCGCTTCTGGGGCGGCGTCTGTCTGAACATCGGCTGCATCCCGGCCAAGGCGCTGCTGCGCAACGCCGAGGTCGTCCAGCTGATCCTGCACGACGCGGACAAGTTCGGCGTGAAGATCAGCGGGGACGTGAGCCCGGACTACCGCAGCGCCCACGAGCGCAGCCGGACGGTGGCCGACGGCCGTGCGAAGGGCGTCGGCTATCTCATGCGCAAGAACAACATCGCCCAGTTCGAGGGCCAGGGCACCTTCATCGACCCGCACACGATGCAGGTGCGCCTGCGCGACGGCGAGACGACCCTGTCGTTCCGCTCGTGCGTCATCGCCACCGGCGCGACCGTGAAGCTGTTGCCGGGCACGAGGCTGGGCGAGCGTGTCGTGACGTTCGAGGAGCAGATCCTCTCCGACAGGCTTCCGTCGAGCATCGTCATCGCCGGAGCCGGCGCCATCGGCGTCGAGTTCGCCTACCTGCTGCGGGCCTACGGTGTCGAGGTGACGCTGGTCGAGTTCCTCGACCGGATCGCGCCTCTGGAGGACGAGGAGGTGTCGGCCGAGCTGGCGAAGCGGTTCAAGCGGCAGGGCATCGGCGTGCTGACCTCCACCCGCGTCGAGTCCATCGAGGAGGCCGCGGACCGGGTGCGTGTGGTGGTCCAGCAGGGCGACCGGCGACAGGTCCTGGAGGCCGAGAAGGTCCTGCAGGCCACGGGTTTCCAGCCGCGTACGGCCGGCTACGGGCTGGCCGCCGCCGGGGTACGGCTGACCGAACGCGGCGCGATCGATGTGGACGGCCGCTGCCGCACCAGTCAGCCGCACATCTACGCCATCGGCGATGTCACGGCGAAGCTGATGCTCGCCCATGCCGCCGAGGCGATGGGCGTGGTCGCCGCCGAGAGCATCGCCGGCGCGGAGACGATGGAGCTGGACTACCGCATGATCCCGCGCGCGACGTTCTGCCAGCCCCAGATCGCCAGTTTCGGCTGGACCGAGGCCGAGGCGCGCGGCGAAGGCTTCGACGTCCGGGTGGCGAAGTTCCCGTTCACGGCCAACGCCAAGGCACACGGGTTCGGCGACACCGCGGGTTTCGTGAAGCTGGTGAGCGACGGCCGCTACGGCGAACTGCTCGGCGCCCATCTGATCGGCCCGGACGTGACCGAACTGCTCCCCGAGCTGACCCTCGCTCAGAAGTGGGACCTCACGGTGACCGAACTCATCAGGAACGTCCACGCCCATCCCACCCTCAGCGAGGCGATCCAGGACGCCCTGCACGGCCTCGCCGGCCACATGATCAACCTCTGAGCCCGCCCCTCGCGGCAGCCGGTCCGCTCCAGGTGTGTTGTCCGGACAGGCATCAGGGCCTCGCGGGGGCGTCGTCCCAGGCCAGGGAGGACATCCTCCAGCCCGCGGGGGTGCGCAGGAACTGGGTGGTCTTGTGGCCGCGGCCCTCGAACCACTCGCCGTTGTGGAAACCGGACTTGCGGTACTCGCTGAACCGGTGGGCGATCGACCCGAAGACCTCGGTGCGCTCGGCCACCTCCCACTCGGAGAACTCCGTCAGGGTCCCGTCGGTGAGCATCTTCTGGCGTGGTGCGATGAACCCGTCGAGGTCGTAGATCACGGGTTCGTCGCCGACGTTCGCGATGATCCTCCCCTGCGGTACGAAGACGTCACGGATGACACCGAGGTCTGGCCGCCTACCGCCGGTGTTGGTGAAGGCGCCCACGAACACGCCCATCAGCCGGTCGAGTTCGGCGTGGACGGCGGCCTCGGACACGTCACCGGTGGTCGGCCACTCCTCGGCGAGGACCGACCACACCTCGATGTCGCGCCGTTCGCCCCGGTGGACGGAGTGCCGCCGCAGCACACCGTCGCGGCTCATGCCGAGCCGGCGGGCGACCGCGATGCTGCGGGCGTTGCCCGAGGCGGCCCACCATTCGACCCGGCTCATCCCGCGCTGCGCGAAGGCCCAGTCGATCAACACTCGGCAGGCCCGCGTGACCAGCCCCTGCCCCTCCCCCGCCCGCTCCAGCCAGCAGCCGACCTCGCACACCCCGGAGGCGCCGTCGAAGCGGGTGAACATGACGCCGCCGACCAGGGTGCCGTCCAGCCAGATGCCGTGGATCCGGGCGCCGTCCGTGGCCTGCCGGTCGGCGTAGCGCTGGAGGGTGGCCGTGGCGGAGGCGATGTCGGTGCTGAGGGAGGCCCAGGGTATCCACGGGTCGACGGTGGCCCGGGCCCGGTCGATGTGAGCCAGGAACTCCGGTGCCTGCCAGGGCTCCAGGGGACGGAGCTGAGCACGGTCGCCGAGCGGCAGGGTGAACATGGGGCCTCGCTCTCCAGGTGCGTAACAAGCGTTCGGTACGTAAGCTAGCAGCATGCCGCCCGCACCTGGAGACCGTGAAGCCCGCCGCAAGGACGTGTCCGAGGCGGTGTGGCGTGTCCTCGCCGACAAGGGGTTCGGCGGGCTGACCCTGCGCGCCGTCGCCACCGCGATGGGCGTCTCGACCGGGATGCTCATGCACTACTTCCCGACCAAACGGGCCCTCGTCACGCACGCCCTGGACCTGCTGGAGAAGGACACCGCGCAGCGACCCCGCAGAGCGCGCCCGGCGCCGGGGCTCGCCACGGTGCGCGCGATGCTCCTCGACATCCTGCCGCTGACCCCGGGCGATACCGCACGCAACCGCATCTGGGTCAGCTCCTGGGACCTCTCTCTCGCCGACGACGCCCTCGCCGCGGAGCAGGCCGACCGCTACACCCGGCTGCGCTCGACGATCCTCCCCCACCTGGAAGCCGCACGCGACGCAGGCGCACTCCCCGCGACCGCCGACCCGGAGCAACTCGCCGCCACCGCCGTCGCCTTCACCCACGGCCTCGTCGTCCAGGCTCTCTTCGACCCCGACCGCTTCCCCTTGGACGTGCAGACCGCGATGGTCGACTCCTTCCTCGCCTCACTCACCCGCCGCCAGGACCTGTCTGATAATTGATCTTGTGGTGGGACGTGGAGTGCTGCCGGATGCGGCGTGGGAGCGGACAGCGTCGTCACGCCCGGCAACGTCGACGACTCACCGTCCGACGTGGTCACTGCGGGCAGGGCGTATGCGTCGCGAGCCATTCGCCACCCGCTTCGACAAACTCGCCGACCGCTACAGGTCCTGGCCGGGGGTGGGGAGCCGTACCGGAGCGGTGTTGCTGACCTGCTGGAAGATGACCGACGTGCGGAATCCGGTGATCTCCCCCCGTTTGCTGAGCCGGTCGGTGAGGAAGGCGTGCAGGTGGTCGAGGTCCTGCACGGCGACGTGGAGGAGGAAGTCGTCTCCTCCGGAGAGCACGAAGACGTGGAGTACTTCGGGCAGGCCGCTGGCGAATGCTTTGAACGCGTCGATGATGCCCCGGCTCAGCGGGCGCACCTGAACCGACACTAGCGCCTGCACACCGCGGTTCAGGGCCGCCGGGTCGATGTCGGCGTGGTAGCCGCGGATGACTCCGCGCCGGGTCAGTGCCCGCACCCGCTCCAGGCAGGTGGACGGTGCGATGCCGAGCCGGCGGGCGAGTTCCCGGTTGGACTGCCGCGCATCTGACTGGAGGAGCCGGACAATCTCCGAATCAAGTTCGTCCATGGCCCAGGACCGTACCCCATCTTCAGTCAAACGTTCGGCCAGACAGCCAGCGAGCCAGACGTTCGCGCAGTATGGGCGTGTCATTCCGGACGATTGAAGGGACGGCAAGCTCATGCTCGATCACGAGCAGGTCGTGATCCGTACCGGTCGGCGTTCCCGGCTGCCGGTGATCGTGGCGGTTCACTCGACGGTGCTCGGTCCGGCGGCCGGCGGTCTGCGGCTCTGGCACTATCCCGACTGGCGGGACGGCCTCGACGACGCGTTGCGCCTGTCGGCGGCGATGACCTCCAAGTTCGCCGTGGCAGGGCTGCCCAGCGGCGGCGGGAAGGCGGTCGTGGCCCTGCCGGAGGGGATGGTGCTCGACGCGGATCGGCGCCGCGAGGTACTGCACGACGTGGCGGACGTCATCGTCGCTCTGGGCGGGACCTATGCCACCGGCCCGGATGTCGGGACCGGTCCCGACGACATGGCCTCGATCGGCGACATCACCCCTCATGTGTTCTGCCGACCGGCGCATCTGGGCGGTAGCGGCGACTCCTCCCCGCACACGGCGCAGGGCACGCTCGCCGCGCTGCGGGCCGTGAGCCGGCGGCTGTACGGCACATCGAGTCTGGCGGGCCGTACGCTCTCGGTGGTCGGTCTGGGCCGTGTCGGCGCCGCACTCGCCCGCCTGCTCGCGGCCGAGGGGGCTGCTCTGACGGTGACCGACGTCGATCCGGGCAAGCGGAAGGTCTGCGACGAGGTCGGCGCCGTCTGGCTCTCGCCCGACAAGATCCTCGCCGCAGAAGTGGACATCGTGGTCCCCGCGGCCCTCGGCTCCGTCCTGGACGAGCCGACCGTGCGGGGTCTGCGCTGCCGCGCCGTGGCCGGGCCGGCCAACAACCAGCTCGCCACGCCCGACGTAGCGGACCTGCTGCACCAGCGCGGGGTCATCTGGGTGCCGGACTATGTCGCGAGCGCGGGCGGAGTCATCCACGCCATCAGCGCCGAACTCCACCGCCTCCCGGCCGCCGAGGCCCGCGCACGCGTCGACGCCATCGAGGACACCGTCACCGACCTGCTGCGCACCGCGGAGTCCCGGGGCCAGACCCCGGCGCAGGCGGCAGACGAACTGGCCCGGCGCCGTCTGCGCGCCGCCCCCGGCCCCACGGGGCCGTGATCCCCGACACGGGTACCGCCGTCGATCTGCCGCCCGGCGGACGCGGGACGGCATCGTCCATGTCGAGAACCACCTGAACACGCGCGCACCGGGCGCCCGGGGAGCGCTGGGCGCCTGGTTCCGTGGCCGCGAACGGAACATGTCGGGCATCGGCCGGCCGCTCGAACTGACCTGCCCGTGAGGTGACCGCTCCCCCGGGCCCTCAGGAGATGTGTCTGAGTTCGCGCCAGCCTTGCGGTGACATCCCGTAGGCGGCCTTGAACGCGCGACTGAAGTGCGAAGGGGACTTGAATCCCCATCGGGGGGCCAGCGCGCTGATGGTCTCCGTGGTCGGTGGGACGCTTGCCGGCGAACACCTCGGGGTGGGCATGGGCCACGGTGTCCGGGTCGTCCGGCCAGCCGGGGGTGAGCGGGGCGAAGCCCTCCTCGGCGAAGACCGTCGTCCACCGGCCCCAGCTGCTGGGGAGCCGCCAGTGGCCGTGTACGAACACGATGGGTGTGCGGCCGCTCGCGTTGACGCGAGAGATGTGCTCGAGTTCTTCCGCTGTTGCCATGAGGGAGTCCTTCTCGGGAGGGTCGGCTCAGTGCTCGGTCAGGCTGCGCGCGGCCGGCCTGATCAGGTTGGTCACGGCGTCGGGGTGGCTGCGCAGGGGCAGGTGGGAGCTGGCGACCTCCACGGTCCGCGAGTCGGCCCGCTTCGCCTGGAACCGCTGGAGTCCGGGTGCGATGCCGCGGTCCCGTGTCGCCACGAGGTTCCAGGACGGAAGGGAGCGTCATGCGGCGGCGGAGACCTTGTCGTTGAACGCCGACGCGCTCAGCGGTCGCTGGACGGAGGCGGGCACGCGAGCCGTGGAGGCGGGCGCATCGGCGGCGAAGACACGCCGGAAGAGGTCCGTCTTGATGTAGAGGTCGAGGCCCTGGGACCCGTCCGGCGAGGTGACGCGGGCGGCCGAGCGACGCCCTTGTCGCGGCCTCGACCTCCGCGTGGCGCCGCCACTCCCGCGGGGTGAGTGCGTAGGCGGTGACGGAGACGAGCAGTGCGCGGACGAGGTCGACCGCACACATTTTGCGCCGGCTGAACGCGCTTTCGTTCGAAGGCCCGGCCTCCGCCACCGCTGAAAGCAGGAGAAGTCCGTGATAGAAACCCCGAGTTGGGTGGTGCCACACGTGCGGAGGTCTTCGTCCATGACCAGCGCTGATCGTTCGAGCCCCCGGGAATCCGGAGCACGCGTCGTCGGGCGGAGACGGTTCCTCGGGTACGTGCTGGCGGCGCCGACCCTGGTGGCCGCCGCCCAGCTCGGTACGGCGCCCGAGGCCGAAGCCGGCATTCCGTCACCGGAGCCCACCGAACTGCTCGACCTGAACGACGTGATGACCACGGCGGCGCTGCCGACCTCCAGCCTCATCACGGTCGAGGTCCACACGGACGGCGCTGTGTCGTTCGCTTTGCCGCGGGCCGAGGTCGGGCAGGGAATCACGACGTCCACGGCCATGCTGATCGCCGAGGAACTGGACGTCCCCCTGGACCGGATACGCGTGACTCTGGCCGACGCTCGGCCTGAGCTGCTGTTCAACCAGCTCACCGGCGCGTCGAACACGACCATCTCCACGTACCACCCGATCCGGGTCGCCGCCGCGGTGGCTCGGGGACGGCTGCTCCGGGCCGCCGCGGTCGAGCTGGGCGCGGCGGTCACCGACCTCACCCTGAAGGCCGGAGTCGTCACGGATCCGGTCGGCCGGAGCATCGGCATCGGCGCACTCGCCGAGAAGGCCGCGAGCATGTCGACGCGGCAGGTTCTGGTGGAGCTCAAGCCGCGTGCGGAGTTCACCGTCATCGGCACCCCGCGCGGCCGGGTCGACGCGCTGGCCGCCGTCACCGGGCGCAAGAAGTTCGCGATGGATCTCGACGTCCCGGACGCCAAGCCGACCATGGTGTGCCGGCCGCCGACCATCAACGGCAGGGTCGGCTCGGTGTCCAATCTCGCCGAGGTCCTCGCCATGCCCGGCGTCACCGACGCCGCCGTGATCTCCACCGGGGTGGCGGTGCGCGCGGAGACCTTCGGCCAGTGCATCGACGCGGTGCGCGCCCTGGACGTCGACTGGCGGCCAGGCACCGCCGAAGGGCAGTCCGACGAGACCGTGCTGAAGGAGCTGCGGGCCGCCGAGCCGCCCCTCGGGCTGCCGCCGCTCACCCCGAGCGTGGAAGGCAGGTTCACCTTTCACTTCCGCGGCAACAGCGCGCTGGAGCCCAACTGCGCGGTGGCCGACGTACGTTCCGGCCGCGCCGAGATCTGGGCGTCGCTCAAGTCACCGATCGTCGCCCAGGAGGCCATCGCCGCGAAGCTCGGGCTTCCGGTCCACGCGGTCACGGTGCACGTCACCGAAGGCGGCGGCTCCTTCGGACGCAAACTGTTCTTCGACGCCGCCCTGGAGGCCGCGGAGGCGTCCCAGAAGATGGGCAGACCCGTCAAGCTCATGTGGCACCGCGCCGACGACTGCCGCCAGGGCCGCGTCCATCCCATGGCCACGTCACGTGTGCGCATCGACTACCTCGGCAACACCGTGCTCGGCTACAAGCAGCGGCACACCAGTGTCTCCACCGATCTCAGCCACGGACTCGGCGAGATCTTCACCGCGCTGGCCGCGAAGCTGCCGGTGGGCGACCTCGGGTTCTCCCAGACCTTCTTCCACCTGTCCCAGTCGATGCCGTACGCGTTCGGTGCCAGCAGCCGGCTCCTCAGCGAGACGAACAAGGACTTCAACACCGGCAGCATGCGCAACGTCTACTCGCCCGACGTCACCTGCGCCCGCGAACTCGTCGTCGATCAGCTGGCGGCGAGGATGGGCAAGGACCCCTACCGGTTCCGGCACGACTTCCTGCACGACGACCGCTCCCGGGCGGTCCTGGACAAGGTCGCCGACGTGGGCGACTGGGGCCGGACCATGGAACCGGGCACCGCGCAGGGCATCGCGTTCCACTCCGAGTACCACTCCGTCAGCGCGGCGCTCGTGGAGATCGACTGCCGGCCGGAGACCGTTAACCGTCCCATCCGCGACGGCGTCGCCGGCCCGCGCGTCACCAAGGCCGTCTTCGCGGTGGACGTCGGTCTCGCCGTCAACCCGCGGGGGCTGGAAGCGCAGATGATGGGCTGCATCATGGACGGCATCGCGCTCGCCCTGACGTCCAGCCTGCATCTGCGCGACGGCCACTTCCTCGAAGCCAGCTGGGACAACTACTTCTACACCCGGCAGTGGAACACCCCGCCCGAGCTGCGGATCATCGTCATGCCGACCACCACCGGGGAACCCGGCGGTGCGGGTGAGCTGGGCGTCGCCGCGTCCATGGCCGCCGTCGCCTGTGCCTACGGCCGCGCCACCGGCACCATGCCCACCAGCTTCCCCATCAACCACGGCACCCTGTCCTTCACTCCCAAACCGACCGTCCCGCCGATCCCGCCCTCCCCGACCGACGGCCTGGACCACGCCCACTGACGCAAGGAGCCCCCGTGCCCGAGCACACATTCCGCCTGAACGGCGAGCAGGTCACCGTCGACGTCGCCGACGACGTGCGGCTGTTGTGGGTGCTGCGCGACGTCCTGGGTGTCACCGGCCCCAAGTACGGTTGCGGTATCAACGTCTGCAAGGCCTGCACCAGTCACCTCAACGGCAAGGCCGTCAACCCCTGCGCGATCCCGGTCAAGGACCTGACGCCGACCGACGAAGTCACCACGATCGAAGGGCTGCCGGCCACGGTGGGCGCGGACCTGCACCCCATGCAGCAGGCGTGGCTCGACCACGACGTAGCGCAGTGCGGCTACTGCCAGCCGGGGCAGATCATGACCGCCGTCGCGCTGGTCCGCCGGGCGGCGGAGGAGGGCCGCGAGATCACGGACGCCGACCTCGACGGCATCCGCAATGTCTGCCGCTGCGGCACCTACTTCCGTATCCGCGAGGCGATCCAGGCCGGCGCCCGGAACATGTGAGGCGAGCGCTGCCGGAGGATGCCTTCGGCGCGCTGGTCGAGGCGGGCCGCCGGGCGGCGGGTGCGCCCGGCGTGAGAGCGCACGCGGGCGATGACGGTCTGCTCCCGCGCCTCCCGGGCCCTCACCCGGACGGCGGAGTCACCAAGAGTGACGGCGATCTAGCCTCCAGTCACCGAGATCGTCACCTGCCCTGGAGGTATCCCCATGCCCAACGAGCCCCTTCTCTCCCAGCCCGTCGGCCCGACAGAGGTCGGCCCGGGCGATCCCCGCTACGAGGCACTCCGCCGGGGATTCAACCAGCGTTGGGTCGCGATGCCCGACTACGTCGTGGTGGCCACCAGCACCGCCGATGTCGTCGCCGCCCTCAACACCTACCTCGCCGGCACGTCCGACCTGGACTCGCCGCCGCGTCGCATCACGGTCCGCTCCGGCGGGCACTGCTACGAGAACTTCGTCTGCGGTGACGACGTGGCCGTCATCATCGACGTCAGCACCATGGACCGTGTCTACTACGACGCCGAGATGGAGGCGTACTGCGTCGAGGCGGGCGCCACCAACTGGCACACCGTCACCCAGCTGTACCGCCGGCACGGCCTGGCCCTGCCCGGGGGCTCGTGCTACTCCGTCGGAGCCGGCGGCCACATCTCGGGCGGTGGCTTCGGCCTGCTCTCCCGGTGGCACGGCCTCACGGTCGACTACCTGTATGCCGTGGAGGTGGTCACGGCGCGCAACCTCACGCACGCCGAGGTCACCGTGGCGCGGAAGGACTCTCCGGAACGCGCGCTCCAGGACCTGTGGTGGGCGCACACGGGGGGTGGCGGCGGCAACTTCGGCGTGGTCACCCGCTACTGGTTCCGTGACCTGCCCGAGCCGCCGGCCCAGGTGCTGACCAGGGCACTGGCCTGGGACTGGGACATCTTCAAAAGGTCCCCCGACAAGTTCAAGTCCCTGGTGCACCGTTACGGCGAGTTCTTCGTGGCCGAGCACACGGGCCAGGGCGGCCCGGACTTCCTCGGCGACCTGGATTACCGCGATCTGTTCACGCTGCTCAAGCTGACCAACCACGCCAAGGGCAAGGTCGGCCTGATCATCCAGCTCGACGGCACCCGGGACGACTCGATCGAGCGGCTCAACCGCTTCCTGAACTGGCTCGCACCCGAGGAGGTCTACCCACAGACCCTCTTCGACCTGCAGATGGGCGAACACCCGCCGCTCAACGACCAGTACATCCCCACCCGGCTGCCGTGGCTCACGGCGACACAGAACTTCAACGACTCCGGCCCGAGCCGGTGCGGGAAGTACAAGTCCGCCTATCACACGGGGAACTTCACCGACCGCCAGCTCGACGTGCTCTTCGACCACCTCACGTCGGACTACGACAACGAGGACGCCCTGCTCCAGGTCGACTCCTACGGCGGCCGGATCAATGACGTCGACCCGTTCGACACCGCTGTGCCCCAGCGCTCGTCCGTGCTGAAACTCCAGTACCAGACCTACTGGACCTGGGGAAAGGACGCCAACCACGACGGCGTCTGGGACTACCAGGACGCCCTGGCCGACGCCTCCATCGCCGCGCCGCACCTGAAGTGGATCCGCGACTTCTACCAGGACATGTACGTGGAGACCGGTGGCGTGCCCGTGATGCCCACCCCGGAGGTGCCCGCGAGCGTCAACACCGACGGCTGCTACATCAACTATCCCGACGTCGACCTCAACGACCCGGATTTCAACGACCCGTTCAAGGGCCAGCCCTGGCACCTCCTGTACTACGGGGCCAACTACGAGCGGCTGCAGCGGGCCAAGGCGCACTGGGACCCGCGGAACGTCTTCCGTCACGAGCAGTCGGTGCGTCTCCCGGGAGCGGATGACTGAGGGACCAGGGCCGGTCGGTCTCTCGGGGCGCTGCATGTTCACTTGGGCGATGTGCGCAACGCCCTGAGGGGCCTACGGCACCCGGCGTGCCATGAAGAGCGCTGTTTCACCTGCCGACTCCGTGCCGTCGTAGAGCGAGGTGTCCAGTCCGCAGAAGGCGAAGCCCATCCGGAGGTAGGCGCGGATGGCGGGAGCGTTGACGTTGCTGACCTCAAGCCACACGTGGACGGCGCCGTACTCCTTGGCGAAGTCGAAGGCGTGGTCCATCAGCGTGCGCCCGATCCCCTTGCCGCGCCAGGCCGGCGCGACCTCGATGTCGCTGATGGTCAGGCGCGCGTTCCACGGGTCGAAGGAGGTCTCCACGAACCCGCACAGCTCGTCCCCGTCGACCGCGACCACCGTCCGGCTCAGGTCGGGGTCGTCCTCGTCGTTGCTGTCGTCCGCAGCGGGGAAGACCTTGTGGAGGGGTGGGTCCACCGGTGTCTGACGGATCCTGAAACCCTCATCGGTCGTTTCCACTTCGAACGCGGCATCCGTCGTGAACGAACCGTCGAGCCGCGCAAGGGCCTCGCCGTCCTCGGGGCGCGCCAGCCGGTAGGCGACGGCCCCCACCGCACCCAGCGCCGTCGCATGGTCGGAAGTCTTCTCCATGGCACGACCGTACGTCCTCATGACGTCGGGTCAGCCCAGGGGCAGTACCAGGCAGGAGGCGCTGTCGGCGGGCGAGCTGATCGTCGTGGTGCTTCCGTCGGCGTTCGCGTCCGAGTTCGCGTCCGAGTAGAGCTGGTCCATGCTGTTGACGACCAGCATCAGCCGGTGGTCCGGGGCGAGGTCGTAGCCGGCGGCTTGCAGCTTCCAGGTGACGTTGCGGTCCTGACCGGGGGTCAGGTCGGTGAGCATGACGGGTTCGTGCGTGATGATGCGGGCCGTGTTGTCACCGCTGACGTCGAACAGGTAGGCCACGAGGGTCGTGGGCCCGGCCGAGTTGCGCACGGTCAGGGTGAGTTCGGGGACGCCGCGGATCCGGCGGGCCGCGCCGCCGTCGCCGCCCGCCGCCGGGATCGGAGCGCTGGTCCAGACAGCGAGGTTCTGACGGTCGAACTTGTCCGTGATGTAGGTCTTCGGGCTGCCCTTCCACTCGGCCTGGCCGGTCGTGATGATGGCGTCGACCGCGGTGGCCTCGGTCAGCTGCCCGGCGGTGAACTCCCGCTCCCAGCCCGTCTTCGGATCGGCCTGCAGGCCGCCGTCGATGCTGCCCGACGCGGTCTCGGTCAGGTACCAGCGTTCGGTGGAGGTGGTGACGTCGCCCCAGGACGGCCTGGGCTCGCGGACGGCCGGTTCGGTGATGACGTTGTCCCCGGTGTCGGGGTCGATCCGGGTCCGGTACGTGAACATGATCTGGCTGCTGACCGGGGACCAGGCCGGTGCGTCGTTGCCGACCCCGCGCACATGGTGGTCCAGCCAGGCGAATGCCTCGTCGACCGGCGGATTCGGCCCGCTGAACGGGATGGTCAGGCCGGCGCCCTCGGGCCCGGCGTGGTCGCCGATCCACAGGTTCAGCCGCTTGGGCACGGTCAGCCGCTCGAAGTGTTCGATGACCTGGTTGACCGGGAACAGCGTCTCGTGCCAGGTGTGGGAGAAGAACGTCGGAACGGCGCGCGCGTTGGTCTCGTCGACATAGGACGCCGGCGCCCGCTCCTTGCCCCAGGCCACGACGTCGTCCATGTTCCGGCCGGCCTGGAAGTCGGCGAGGATCTGCCGGGTGGCCGCGTCGAACTTCCGCTCGACCGGGCCGCCGGTGAAGTCGATCAGGGCGGTCACCGCTGCGAGATGCCGGGTGTCGTGCTGGTAGAGGCTCGTGGCCAGGTCGCCCCAGGTGCTCAGGGCCACGACCGCGTCCACGCGCCCCGCCGGATCGTTCGCGGCGACCAGCTGGCTGATGCCCGAGCCGTACGACTCGCCGAGGAAGGCGATCTTGCTTGGTTCGAAGTACTGCTGGGCGTAGTCGATGACGGTTGAGCCGTCGGCCCAGTCCGCGGGTCCGGCCACGTCGATGGTGCCACCCGAGGTGAACGGGGCGTCGATGTAGCCACCGCCCGGGATGGGGGTCGTGAGTCCCATTCCACGCGGGGTGTAGGCCAGGACGTGGTAGCCGCGCAGCGCCAGCTGGAGGTACGTGTACTCGAACAGGACCCAGCCGAACGGTGTCCAGCCCGCGGGGACGATCACCACGGGCCGGGGCTCGGCACTCCTGAGTTTGATCGTGTGGGCCGACAGCCGGACGCCGTCGTCGGTGGTGATCCGGGGAAAGCCGATGGTGGCCGCCTGCCGCACCTGCTCCGTGAGCCGCTGTAGATCCTGGGTCAGCACCGTCCTGTCCGCCGAGCCCCGCAGTGTGGCGACCAGCGCCTCGGCGGCGTTGACGGCTGCCGGGTCGAGGGAGGTCGCCGAGATGTGGATGCCGTGCTCGGCGACGCGGCTCAACTGTGCCTCGGTGACCGTGCTGATCTCGTGATCGTCCTGCGGGGTGCTCACGAAGTCTGTCCTCTCGCTACCGCCGGCCGAGCCGTGAAGCGGCCGACATGTGCTGTCTGCCGGAGATCCCGGCACACCTCCTGGATCCTTTCCTCCGCCACAGCACCGCGCCCAGGGCGCGCGGAAGCGCAGTCACCACCTGGGGGTGAAACGAGCGCCCCTGGAGTGCCGTGCGCACTCCACCGTCGGAGTGGCTCGGTTCGGGCCGTCTCACACGGCGGGCGGCCGGCCGATCGACTTCAGCGCGGCGGTCACCGTCCTGCGCAGCGCCTGGGCGTCGGCGCCGGCGCGGGAGCGCAGGTTCACGCCGTAGGCGAGCAGGACCAGCAGATCGGCCGATGCCGCCGGATCGGACCCCGCGGCCAAGTGGCCCTCGCCCTCGGCCCGGACGAGTGCCGCGTGCAGCGCGTCCCTCAGCTCCTGGTGGTGCTGGTCGAGAATGGTGCGTACGTCGGGCGCGTCGATCTCGGCGCCCGCGTGGGCGTTGGCGACCATGCAGCCCCAGCGGGCGTACTCGCCCGAACACCGGGTCGCGATCAGGCTGTCGAAGAACTCGGCGATGGCGGGAAGTCCGCGGTCGTCCTCCGCGAGCCGGCGGAACATGGGCTGGGAGCGCCGTTCCCGGTAGCGGCGCAGCGCGGCGAGATACAGCTCCTGCTTGCCGCCGAAGGTGGCGTACAGGCTGGAGCGGTTCAGGCCGGTCGCGGTCACGATGTCCTGGATCCCCGTCGTGGCCACGCCCTGCTTCCAGAACAGCCGGACCACGGTGTCCAGGGCCGTGTCCGGATCGAAGTGCTTGATGTCCGGCATGTCTTACCCCGCCATCTTGAAATATCGGTTCCAAGATACCCCGCTCACACCATCTCCTGGCGCGGGGTCGCGCCCTGCCACTATCTTGGAACGAGCGTTTCAAGTATCGGGCGGGGCATGGGCCCCGTGCCGCCGTCAACCGGGAGGAAGGGCAGCATGACCAGCCTCAACGCCGAACTCCGCGCCTTCTACGAAGCCCGCCGACAGCAGATCCCCGCCGAGGTACGGCAGGTCATGCAGCGGGCGGGCCAGGAGCTGGCCGACTCCGGGCAGGCCGACCGCGCGCTCACGGCCGGCGACCGGGCCCCGCGCTTCCGCCTCCCCTCGGCGACCGGCGCGACGGTGGCCCTGGACGACCTGCTCGCCACGGGCCCGGTGGCCCTGACCTTCTACCGCGGCGCCTGGTGCCCGTACTGCAACATCGCCCTGCGCGCCCTCCAGCGGCACCACGCCGACATCACCGCGCGCGGTGCCCGCCTGGTCGCCGTCTCCCCGCAGATCCCCGACGAGTCCCTGTCTCTGACGGAGAAGCACGACCTCGCCTTCGACGTCCTCAGCGACATCGGCTCGGACACCGCCAAGCAGTACGGCCTCGCCTTCGACCTCCCCGACGACCTCGCCGCCGTGTACGACAGGCTCGGCTTCGACCTCCAGCGCGTCAACGACGGCCACCCGCGCACCCTTCCGCTGCCGGCCACCTACGTGATCGACCGGGCGGGCACGATCCGCTGGGCCTTCGTCAACTCCGACTACACCGCCCGCGCCGAGCCGGCCGACATCCTCGCGGCGCTCGACGCACTCGGCTGAATCCGGAGCGCGAGGAAGCCCCGTCCAGGACCTGGGTGCGCGCGGAGGTGCCAGGGCCGTACGCCGGACAGGACGCGCGGGTCACTCCCCGGGCCTGGGCGGGTTCCCCGCGCCGGGGGCGCCCTGTGGGAGGGGCTCCACGCCGACCACGTGCCGTACCTTCGTCGGCTCGACGTACGCGATGACGCGTCGTTCGCCCGGGATCCCCCACTCGAACCGCTCGGTGCCGACGTACTTGGCCGCCAGCCGGTCCATGTTCCGGTCCGCTTCCGGGCCCTCGACGAACCGGACCACCCGGCCGCGTATCTGCACGCGGTCGTAAGGATCGGCCCGGTCCGCGTGGGACAGGCACACGCGCGGATCACGGCGGAGATTGCGTTCCTTGATGCGTCCGACGGCGGTGTTGAAGAAGACCAGGTCGCCTTCGAGGCCGACCCACATCGGGCTGACGTGCGGCGCCCCGTCGGCATCGACCGTGGCGACGTACCAGATGTCCGGGGCTTCGATCCGTTCGCGGATCTCCTTGGGAAGCTCAGTCATGGGGCCGTCCTGCCCCGCCGGGCCATCGACCAAGCACGCGAAGCAGCCGTAGGCGCATGAACGCCCAGCGTATTTCTACTCCAGCAGCTTTCGACCGGTGCAGTAGCTTTCCGACTCCGCCCGGAATCACCTGCTGTAACGCAGTAGAACAATGGAGGGTCGCCCATGCCCCGAGAGGCGCCGTACCTCGCAGTGGCCGAAGTGCTGCGCGCGCGGGTTCGCGCGGGAGAGTGGGAGATCGGGGAGCGTCTGCCGTCCCGTGCGCGGCTCGCCGAGGAGTACGGGGTCGGGCGCAACGTCGTGCAGCGGGCCGTGGACCGTTTGATCATCGACGGTCTCCTCGAAGGACGCGCCGGCTCAGGCACGTATGTCCGCCTGCCGCGTGAGCGCCTGCGGCTGGTCCGCTCGCGGCACCGCGATCGCCGCGGTGGCTCCCTCCCCGACCTGGGGGAACGGGGCAGGGCCAACGCCTGGGACGCGCACAGCCAGGTGCGCGTCCCCGCCCCCGGGGCGATCGCCGAGCGGCTCGCCATCAGCCCCGGGGATCCGTGCGTCCACACGCACTACGAGTTCCTCGCCGACGGCCGGCCCGTGCAGCTCTCCGAGTCCTGGGAGCCGATGGCCGTCACGGACGGAACGCCGATCGTGCTGCCCGAGAAGGGCCCCCTGGCGGGCAAGGGCGTGGTCGAGCGCATGCGCTCCATCGGCGTGGTCATCGAGTCCGTGGTGGAGGTGCCGCGCCCGGCCCGTGCCACCCAGGCGCAGGCGCATCTGCTGGGGATCGGCGTCGGGGACCTGGTGCTGCAGATCGAGCGGACCATCTACGACACGGACGGTCGTCCGGTCGAGACCGCCGACATGGTCATTCCGGACGCGCTGCGCGAAGTGGTCTACGAGTTCGGCGTCGACCGCCCCTAGCCATCGGCCGATCGAAGAGATCACCACGGCATTTCAGGACTGACAGTCAGGAGACGCGTGTGTCAAAAACCTCCCGGTACGGGCTCTTACGTGATCCGGACTTCAGGCGCTTGTCCGCCGCCACCGGGCTCGGCCAGCTGGGCGATCGCATCATCTTTCTCGCCTTGCCGATGGTCGCCATCGCCGCACTGGACGCTGACGAATTCCAGGTCGGACTGCTGGCCGCGACGACCACGGCGGGATCGCTCCTGGTCGGGCTGCCGGCAGGTGCGTGGGTGGACCGGATGCGGAAGCGATCGGTGCTGATCAGCACCGATCTTGTGCGGGCGCTGGTCCTGCTGACGGTACCGGTGGCCTGGTGGGCGGACCTGCTCACCCTCTCGTGGCTCTACACCGTCGCCCTGGTTCATGGAGTGCTCACCGTCTTCTTCGATGTCGCCTACGTCGCCTATCTCCCGCATGTGGTGGGGCGCGGCAATCTCGTGGAGGGCAACGCGAAGCTCTCCGCCATCCGCTCGGTGACCAGTATCAGCGGGCCGGCGGTGGCAGGGCCGCTGGTCGGCCTGGTCGGGGCCCCGGCGACCCTGTTGGCGAGTTCGGCCGGGATGGCGATGTCGGGGCTGCTGGCGCTCACCATCCGCGGACGCGAGCAGAAGCCGGCGCCGAGTGAGCGCCCTCATCTGGGCGGAGAGATCAAGGAAGGGCTGAAGTTCGTTCTCCGGCACCCCGCCCTGCGCGCCGTCATGCTGGGGGATGCGCTGTTCAACCTCTTCCTGGTCATGTATCAGACCATGCTGCTGGTGTTTCTGGAACGGGACATGGGACTTCGGTCCTTCGGTATCGGGCTCGTCCTGTCGGGAATGGGGTGCGGTGCGCTGCTGGGCGCCTTGTCGGCGACCGCCCTCTCGAAGCGGATCGGGCAGGGGCCGGTCATCTGGCTCGCGCCGCTGGTCACCTGTCCGCTGACCGTCCTGATGCCGTGGGCCCGGCCGGGTTGGAGCGTGTGCGTGGCCGCGATCGGCCTCTCGGCTCTTTCCCTGGGCGGAGTCGTCCGCGTGGTGGCCCAGTCGAGCTTGCAGCAGGCCCTCACCCCGGATCGGCTCCTTGGCCGGACGAGCGCGACGGCCCGATTCGTGTCCTGGGGCGGCATTCCCCTGGGAGGACTTCTCGGCGGAGCCTCGGGCTCGGTGTTCGAGGCCAAGGCCACCTTGTGCATCGGCGCGGCCGGAATGACGTTGAGCGTCCTCCCCGCCTTCCTGTCACCGCTGCGCGCCATGCGCACACTGCCCACGGAGAGGGCGACGGAGCCAGTGGGCTGAGCCGTCGCGGCAGGGCGGCTCTCACTCGGCCGACGGCATCCGCGCACCGCGTGTCGGTGTCAACGCCCGTGTGCGCAAGGCCAGCAGGGCCTCGAAGCGGAAGGCGGGGTCGCTCAGCCGGTCTCCGAACAGCTCCTCCAGCCGTCGTAGCCGCTTCCGTGCCGTCTGGGGATGGATGTCCAGCGCCCGTGCCACCTCGGGAGCCGTACGGCTCCACGACATCAGCAGGGCGTCGAGCGTCTCCGCCAGCCGTGCGGCCCGTCCCGGCGGGAGTTCCCGCAGGACACCCAGCACCCGGTCGCCCAGCAGTCGTCCGATGTGGATCCCGTGACGCAGATGTGCCTCCGCCAGCCCGTCGCCCGCGCTGACGAACGCGCCGGCGCCGGCCGACGCCACCCTGTTCGCGGAGGAGGCATGACCGGCCAGCATCAGGCGGGCGCAGTGCAGTGACACCCAGGCGTCCCGTGGTGGCACCGGGGGCCCGAGCGCCGCGGTCCGCCCGCGAACGGCCCTCCGCAGCCGCTCCACCGTCCCCTCGCTCTCCGGGTCCGGGACGATCAGGACGAGGTCGGCGCCGTGTGTCACGGCGAGGATCTCCGCGCCTCGCTCCTGCCCGAGCCCGGACAGCCGCCCGGCACCGGCGGCCTGACGCACCAGCAGGCACGCGACCGCGTCCGGCAGGGGCCATTCCGCCTGCCGGGCCAGGCTCTCCACCTTGTCCCGGTGTGCGGCGCGCTGTTGGTCCAGCAGGCAGGCGGCCAGTGTCCGCCGGCTGCGCTGGAGCCCGCCCTCCGCCATGGCCTGGGCGGCGGCGTAGCCCTTGACCGACTCGTTCGACAGGACGTTGATGTGGGTCAGCACCGCCTCGTGCAGGGGCATCACCACCTCCAGCGGCAGCGACGCGGACCGCGCGGTCTCGGCGTAGAGCCGCGCTCCGACGCGCGCGCCCACCCGGAAGGCGGCCTGCAGCGCGTCGGTGGTGCGCCCGTTGAGGAACTCCAGCCGGCCCAGCGTGCGGAAGTGGTGGACATGGTGCTCCTGCCGGCTGTGCGGTTCCTCGGTCAGCTCCACGAACTGACCGATCGCCCGGCGCACGGATCCGGCGAGG
This sequence comes from Streptomyces sp. NPDC046727, assembly GCF_040645635.1. NCBI lineage: Bacteria > Bacillati > Actinomycetota > Actinomycetes > Kitasatosporales > Streptomycetaceae > Streptomyces > Streptomyces sp. NPDC046727. The sequence goes on along the minus strand of NZ_JBEYYR010000005.1, from coordinate 140,820 downwards.
TCCCGACCCAGCGCGGAGTCGAGGGGGCGGCGGTAGGCGGGCACCTCGCCCCTGATGACGTCGATCATGTCCGTGGCTATGGCGTCGATCCGGGGACGGAGCACGACGGCGAACCCCGGCGGGAGTTCACGCCAGGGACGGCGGGTGAACACCTCGTCCGGCACCTGCATCGGCATCGCCTCCTTCGCCACGCCCGCCAGCGTGCCCGGCGGTGTCCCCCTGTTGCGTCGCCGTCACGCAGAAGTGTCATGCAGGTGACATCTTTTGCCCGGCGTGCGCGACATCCCTGGTGCCGGGCCCGGCCCGGAGTCCAGCGTGATCCCGATGCTACGCGCCGGTAATACCCGTGGCTCCGCCGTGCCGCGGACCGTGCCGGCGCCCTGGGACAAGGAGATCGAGCATGAACGGCAACGGGACCACACCCCTCCGTCCGCGCGACCGCCGGCACGCACGGCGCCGGCGCGGACTGACCGCGAGCGCGACGGGCCTGGCGGTGACCCTCGGCCTGGGCCTGGCCTCCCTGCCCGGCAGCCATGCCATGGCGTCGCCGGACCCGGCAGGCACCCGCACGTCATCGACCGCGGCGGACACCCACCAGCGGAGTACTGGTCCGGCCGATGCCGTCAGCGAACCGCAGGGGCCCGAGCAGACCGGCTTCTCGGCCGCGTTCCGGTACTCCCTCACGCACCCCACGGCCGTACCCGCCGGCGCGAACGACTGGTCGTGCCGTCCCGGACCGGCCCATCCGAACCCGGTCGTATTGGTGCACGGCACCTTCGAGAACCGCTATGCCAACTGGGCCGCGCTCGCCCCGAGACTGCAGCGGGCCGGGTACTGCGTCTACGCGCTCAACTACGGCGCCGCCGACGCCGCTCCGCTGAAGGCGACCGGTGACATGGTCGCCTCCGCCGGACAGCTCGCCTCCTTCGTCGACCGGGTGCGGACCGCGACCGGCGCGGCGAAGGTGGACCTCGTCGGTCACTCCCAGGGCGGGATGATGCCGCGCTACTACATCGACAGACTCGGGGGTGCGGCCAAGGTGGCCAGGCTCGTGGCACTGACCCCGCCCAACCACGGCACCACGTTCCAGGGACTGGGCCTCCTGGCGCGCGCGATACCGGGAGCCGACGTACTTCTCGGCGTGTCCTGCAGAGCCTGTGAGCAGCAGGTCGTCGGCTCCGACTTCCTCAAGGACCTCAACGCCGGCGGCGGCACCGTCCCGGACGTCGGCTACACCGTCATCGCCACCGTCCACGACCAGGTGGTCACGCCGTTCACCTCGTCGTACCTCACGCCGGCGGCCCACGTCAGCAACCAGACCGTACAGACGTACTGCCTCACCGACGACAGCGACCACATCGACATCAGCTACGACCCGGTCGCCACCCGTCTGGTCCTCAACGCCCTGGATCCGGCGGAGGCCGAGCGTCCCGCCTGCTGAGGCCGGGACCGTGAAGGCCGCGCCGACCACCGGTCACATCACTGTGGCCGTGGCCGGCGCGGCCGTGCTCTCCCCTAGGATCCGACTCCCAGCTCCGCCGCGGCGAGTCGGGTGCCTTCCACCCGAGCGCCGATCTTGGCGAACGCCGTCTCCCGCGAGGTGGAACGGTCATCGGCGAACGGTGCGAAACCGGCGTCGTCGCACGTGCCGAGCCGGTCCACCGGGATGTGGCGGGCAGCCTGCAGCACGCGATCGCGTACCTCCTCGGCCGTCTCCACGCGCGGGTCGATCGGGTCGGTCACTCCGACGAAGACACGTGTCCCGGGCGGCAGTTGGTCGGCGATGACGGCCAGGACCCGGTCCGGGTCGGGCTCACTGGCCAGTTGCAGATAGAAGTTGCCGACGGTGAGCCGGAACAGCTGCGGCAGCAGGCCGTCGTAGTCGACGTCGAGGCTGTGGCTGGAGTCCTGGTCGGCGCCGGGGCCGCTGTAGATCCCGATCCTGGCGCGCTCTGCCTCGGTGAAGCGGGACAGCACCTGGTTGTTCAGCTGGATGAAGTCCCGCAGTACCTGGCCGCTCGGGTCCAGCTTGAGCGCCAGGCGGCCCTCCTCGAAGTCCAGCTGCACGACGTGCGCGCCCGCGTCCAGGCAGCCGCGGATGTCCGCCTCGGCTTCGTTGACCAGGTCGTCGATGAACTGCTCGCGCGAGTAGCCGGGGATCCCGCTCGGCGGGTAGAGCAGGCTCAGCGCGGAGGGGGCGACGACGGCCTGCTTCACCGGGCCGGAGGCGTACCGCTGTGCGACCCGCAGGTACTCCTCCGCGTGGGTCTTGTAGCGGAACGGGCCGGACGTGAGGGCGGGCAGCTGCCGGTGGTGCCCGTCGGCGAACGGGATGACGATCCCATCGGCGGACAGGTTCGGCACCCCCTGGATCGGATAGGTGAGGAAGCTGGGCTTGGTCTGCTCCCCGTCGGTGACGACCGGGGAACCGGTCGCCTGCAGACGCTCGATGGTGTCGCGGACGGCCTCCGCGCCATCCAGGCCGTCGGAGCGCGGAATGCTGCCAATGGGTTCGGTGGGGATGGTCACAGCGGCAGCGTAGAAGCGCACATGGGGCGGATCCCGTACCCGAGACGATCATTCGCCCGTTCGGCTGACGGTCGGACAGGCGGCACGCGGAGCTTCCGACTGGTTCCTGAACCCTTTGCACCGTGCGGAATCGGCCATTCCCGAGCAGGAAAAGAGTCCGAAGGGAACGCTCCGCCCGGATTTGATCTCCTCTCATGCAGGCTGACGAGCCCTCACCGGAGAGGAAGGAACCCTGCCGTGAACCGTCGCCGCATCGCTGTCGCCGCCGCGCTCGCGTCACTGGCCGTGGCCGGCTGCTCGTCGGGCAGGGACGACGCCGGATCCGCTGTCTCACCGACTGACGGTGCACGCGAGGCCGTCACCGACTACATCTCCGCCCTCAATGCCCGCAGCGCGACCGGACTCATCCGGATCGGCGGAGTGAGGGACGAGCCGTGGTCGCGACGAGAAGCAGCACAGATCCTCGCCGACAAGGGCGGACGAAGCTGGAAGGTCAGCGACCTCGAAATCGACCAGGACATGGGACCCGACACCGGCAGCGCCCATCTCTCCGCCACCGACAAGGCGGGCAAACCCATGAACGACACCTTCACCGTGATCCGTGCCGAGGGCACGTGGCACGTCGTCGTCTTCAGCGGGCAGCCCGCCGCGCCCGGGAAGACGCCGGCCTCGACCGCCGCACCGACAGCCTCCTGAAGGGCGACCACGGACGGCGCGTCGTGCGACACGGCGAGCGGAGGCCGGCGCCGATTTGTCTTTGAGTGGACTCCAACCCCCACACTGATCACGACGGGGATCCGGGCCAAGGACAGAACGGCAGCAACACATGGCAACGACGAGCAGGGCCGGGCATCCTCTGCCGTACGGCACGTACCGTGAGGCGATCGAGCGGGAGACCCGGCGTTTCGCCGACACGGTGCGGGGCGCCGACCCCGCGGGCGCCGTGCCCTCCTGCCCCGACTGGACGCTGGCCGATCTCACCGAGCACGTGGGTACGGCACAGCGCTGGTTCTGCGCGCTGCTGACCCGGCGTGTGCAGGAGCCTCCGCGCAGCCGCGATGTGGAGCTGGGTCTGCCCGAACGCGCGCAGGACTATGCCGACTGGGTGGCGGGCGGGGCGCCCGGGGTGTCGGCCGTGCTGCGGGAGACGGATCCCCACGAGGCGATGTGGGCCTGGGGAGAGGACCAGCACGCGCGGTTCTGGGCCCGCCGGATGCTCTTCGAGACGCTGGTGCACCGAATGGACGCGGAGCATGCCCTCGGCCGCGCGTCGGACGTCGACCCCGTGCTGGCCGCGGACGGGGTGGACGAGTTCCTCGTCAATCTGCCGTACGCGGGGCTCTTCGCCCCCGAGGTGACGAAGCTGCGCGGCGACGGGGAGATCATCGCGTTCCGGTGCGCGGGGCCCGACGGCGCCATCGGCGAGGAGTGGCGGGTGCGGCTGGACGGGGACGGGTTCCGGTTGCTGCCGAACAGCGGGAGCGACACGGAAGCCGAGGCGAACACGGCGGCGGTGCGCGGGCAGGCCGCGGATCTCCTGCTGCTGCTCTACGGGCGTCGGTCGCACCGGGACCCCGCCTTCAGCGTCTCGGGGGATGTCACGGTCCTCGACCGCTGGTTCGCCCACACGGCGTTCTGATCCGACCGGGGCGGGCTTCACGACCCGTGCTCATCCGACCGGTGTCGGAGGCGGCACGGGCGGCTGGTCGGCGGGGAGGCGGACGGCGAGCGCGGCGATGTCGTCCGCCAGACGGTCGCCGCTGAAGTCCAGCAGGTCGTGGTGGAGTCGCTCCAGGAGTACCCAGGGCGGCAGGACGCCCCAGGAGCGCAGGCGCTGGAGCAGGGGGTAGAAGGCGCCGGTCGCGTCGCGTGTCTCCGTGATGCCGTCCGTGTACAGCAGGAGCTGGTCGCCGGGCAGGAACGAGTAGTCGTCCACGTGGTACGGCTCCCCCAGCAGCATGCCGAGGTTGAGCGGCGGAGCCGAGCGTCCTCGGTCCAGTTCGCGCACCTCGCCGGAGCGGATGCGGATCGGGGGCGGATGGCCGCAGTTGACGACGTGGATCAGCGGGGTGTCGGCGGGGATCTCGACGAAGACGGCGGTGACGAACCGCTCGGCCACCTCGCTTCCGCCCAGATGCGTCGCCCTGCGGGCCATGCTCGTCTCGACCCGGTCGGCCAGGGCGGGAAGGGCCCCTTCGTCATGGGCCGCCTCGCGGAACGCGCCGAGCAGGGCCGCGGCGGTCTCCACGGCCAGCAGCCCCTTGCCACGGACGTCACCGATGAGCAGCCGGACGCCGTACCGGGTGGGGACGGCCTCGAAGAGGTCCCCGCCGATGCGCGCCTCCGCGGCGGCCGACAGGTAGAGGCTCTCCAGGTGGAGGCTGCCGATCCGGTGGGGCACCGGTCTGAGCAGGACCCGCTGGGCGATGTCGGCCACGAAGCGCACGTCGGCCAGCGTGCGTTCACGGCGGATGCGGTGTGCGGCGACGATGGTGCCGAGGGCGCCCACCAGTGCGGTGCAGACGTAGGAGGCCACGTAGTGGCGGTCCCACAGATAGCCGACCGACCGGCCGGCACAGCACGCAGTGCCGGCCAGGATCCCTTCCATGAAGACGGCGAACGCGGCGGTGCCGGCCACGACGACGGGCCCGTGGGCGAAGGCGGTCACCAGCGGCAGGGCGATCAGCGCGAAGCTCACCGGCCACTGCACGGGCGTCACGGGCTCCAGCAGCAGAAGGACCACGACGTACAGGACCGGCAGCCACCGCATCCACGCCGGAGGTGCCGGCAATTGCGTCCGGGCTCCGGCACCGTCCTCCGGCTCTCGACCGGTATGACCGGGCTTCGGCATACGTGGTCTTCGCACACGGACTCCTGTCACAGGAACTCGACAAGACGTCCAGCCTGGTCCGCCGGGCCGCGGCACGCCGGTGATTGCTCCACTCAACGGCATGTTCCGCCACGGCCATTGACTCTCCCGGCAGCTATTGGTTGAGTGGCTCAGCCACTGAACCACTGCGTCGTTGGAGGGCCTGGGTGGAAGCACTGCCACGCGAGACGATCGTCGACGTACTGGAGCGGAAGCTGCGCGAGGACATCCTCGCCGGGCGTCACCCGGCCGGCAGCTATCTGCCTCCCGAGCGCGAACTCGCCGACGGGTTCGGGGTCACCCGCACCACGCTCAAGCACGCGTTCGGCCGGCTGGTGCAGTCCGGTCTGCTGGAGACGCGCCACGGTGTGGGGACGCGCGTACGGGACTTCCTGCGCCTGGGCGGGGCCGATCTGCTGCCCATGCTGGTGCGTCACAGCCCCGACTGGATCGGGGAGATCTTCGAAGTCCGGCGCGGCATCGGCGCGTTGATCGCGGAACGTGCCGCGGCCCGGGCCACCGCGGAACAGGTCACCGAGCTGCGCCGGCTGCTCACGGCCGTGGGGGACGCGGACGGCGGCGATCCGGCACAGCTGGCGGACGCCGAGGTGCACCGGGCCCTGGCCCGGGCCACGGGGAACCGCGTGTACGTGCTGCTCACCAACACCTTGTTCAACGCGTACATGCCGGTGCGTGCCGCGCTGGTCGGACCGTTCGAGGACGCCCGGGCCGCGCGCGACCGCCTGGCACCGGTCGTCGAGGCCGTGGCGGCCGGCGACCAGGACGCCGCACGCACCGCCGCGGGACACTATCTGTCGGCGACGGAACGCATCATGCTCGAAGGGCTCGCGCGCTCCGGCGGACGCCGGGGGGATGCCCGATGACCCCGCGCGGCACGACGTTCCGGGAGACGATGCTGGGCCGGGTCCGGCTGGCCGGCGAGGACGCCGACCGGCCGGTGCGGCTGGATCTGCTGGCCCGCGCCGACAGCCTGCTGCTGCCCCACCGTACGACCCGGGCGCGGCTGACGGGACGGATCCGGATAGCCGGCCGGGCCGACGACGCGGAGGCCGAGGGCGAGTTGGAGATCTCGCCGCTGGCGCGCCGCAGGATCCGCTACCGGCTCGGCTTCGACCTGGCGGGCCGGCGGCTGCTGCTGGACGGCTGGAAGTCGGTGTCGCTCACGCGTCCCGTCTCCTCGATGACCGTACTGCCGTACACCCTCTACGAGGACGGCGAACGCGTCGGCCAGGGCACCCTGCGCTTCCCCCTCGCCACCGGTCTGCTGCCCTTCCTCGCCGGCTTCCGGTTCCCCCGGGCGGCCGTGCCCGCCGGCGACCGTCACCTGGCGCCGCGCTGGGACGGTGCTCCGGGGCGGACCGAGGTCTGGTACACGACACTGACCGATCCGGCGACCGGCAGCGGAGTCTGGCTGCACCACGAGGTCGTCGCCCCGCGCGACGGCGCGCCCGCCTACGCGCACGGCTGGGTCGCCGTCTTCCCCAAGGACGGCCCGGCCGAGCACGCCCGCTTCGGCCCCGTCCCCTGGACGGGCGGGTCGCAGGGCTTCACCGCCGATGACATCAGCGCCACCCCAGGTCACCTCACCGGGTCGGCCGGACCATTCGCCTGGGCGCTCACCGAGGAGCCCCAGGGCCCGCCTCTGCACACCTTTCCGCGCTGGTCCTGGCGCCGCCCCTGGCTGCCGGCCTCGCACATGCTGCCCGCCGCCCGGGCCCGGTACAGCGGGACCGTCCGCAACGGCGCCGACGAGCTGCGGCTCTCGGACGCGCCCGGCGCGAGCGCCCGTATCTACGGCCACGGCAACGCCCGCCGCTGGGCCTGGCTCCATGCCGACCTGGGCGGCGGTGACGTCCTGGAGATCGTCGCGGCGGTGTCGATGCGGCGCGGACTCGACCGGCTGCCGCCGCTGGTGTTCCTGCGCCTGTACCGCGACGGCCGCGGCTGGCCCCGGCGGGTGGAACGGGCCGCCGTGGGCTGGGCGGGCGTCGGCCGGTTCCGCGCGGACATCGGTCTTCCGCGGTGGCGGGTCGAGGGCCGCGCGGGTCTGCGTCGTATCCGGGTGACGGTGACCCAGCCTCCGGAGGGGACACTCGCCCTCGACTACACCGACCCCGACGGTTCCGCCGCGGTGTGCCGCAACAGCGAGCGGGCGGACGCCGAGGTGCGCCTGGAGCGCTGGTGGGGCCGCTGGCGGCCGGAGGGGACATGGCGGCTGTCCGGCACCGCGCACGCGGAGGTCGGCGACCGATGAACCCGTCTCCCCAGGCCCTGACGGGACTTGTGGCCGCCGTCCTCGCCGACGACGGGACCGAGGAGTGGACCAGGGCCGTCCCTCGGCGCGTCGCCGCCCTCCTCGACGTCATGCCGGCTCCGGCACGCACCGCGGTACGCGGCGCGGCCACGGCGATCGACGCCTACGCCGTCGCCCGCACGGGCAGGCGGCTGGCCGCGCTCGGCCCGCGGGAACGGGAGCGTGTCATGGCGTCGCTCGCCGCGCGCCGGGCCCTGCTGCCGCTCCTGGACGCGGTCAAGGTGCCGTTGCTGCTGGCCGCCGGCACCGAACGGATGCTGCACCGCGGCCCCACGCCTTCGGTGCCGGCCCCCGAGGACCCGCCGCTCGACTGCACGCCCTCCCACGACTGGCCCACGCGTTCCACCGCCGACGCGGTCGTCGTCGGATCGGGCGCCGGCGGCGCGATGGCCGCCCGCACACTGGCCGCCGCCGGTATGCGCGTGGTGGTCCTGGAAGAGGGCGAGCACCACTCCACCGCGTCGTTCGGGCGGCGGGCCCCGCTCGACCGCTTCGTCGACCTGTACCGGGACGGCGGCGCGACCATCGCCGTGGGAAGCCCTCCGCTGGTCCTGCCCGTGGGCCGTGCCGTCGGCGGGACCACCGTCGTCAACTCCGGTACGTGTTACCGCACGCCGGACCACGTCGTCGTCCGCTGGCTCAGCCGGTACGGCTTCACGGCCGCCGAGGGCTTCGCCACCCATCTGGACGAGGTCGAACACGCCCTCCAGGTGGCACCGCAGCCGCTGGACGTCCTCGGCGACAACGGGCTCCTCGCGCTGGCCGGGGCCAGGCAGCTCGGCTGGGCCGCCACGCCGCTGCGGCGCAACGCCCCGGGCTGCCGGGGCTCCTGCCAGTGTGTCGTGGGCTGCCCGACGGGTGCCAAACAGAGCGTCCAGCTGTCCGTGCTTCCCGATGCCTGTGCGGCGGGCGCCCGCATCGTGACCGGCGCGCGGGTACGGCGGATCCTCACCGACCGCGACAGGCCGGGCGGGCCACGGGCCGCCGGGGTGCTGGCCCGCCGCCCCGACGGCAGCGAACTGGAGATCCTCAGCCCCCTGGTCGTGGTCGCCGCCGGGGCGCTGCACACACCACCGCTGCTGCGCCGCTCCGGCCTGGGCGGACACCCGCGGCTCGGCCGCAACCTCAGCGTGCACCCGGCCCTCAGCGTCGCGGGCCGCTTCAGCCGCCCGGTCACCGGCCGGGCCGGCGTCCTGCAGAGCGTCGGAGTCGACGAGCTGCGCGCCGACGGCATCCTGATCGAGGCCACCGCGGCACCTCCGGGCATGAGCTCCTTCGTCCTGCCCGGCATCGGCCGCGAGCTGCGCCGCGAACTGGAGCGGACGGAACGACTGGCGACCCTCGGCGCGATGATCGCCGACCGGCCCTCGGGCCGCGTCCTCGGCCGCGACCGCCCGCTGCCCCGCTACGACCTCGCGGCGCGTGACGCGGGCCGGCTGCTCCGGGCCCAGCGGGCCATGGGGCGCCTGCTGTTCGCCGCCGGCGCCGAGGAGGTGCTGACGGGCGTTCCGCATGCCCCGCGCGCACGCACCCCTGCCCAGTTGGAGGCGCTGCTCGACACGGTGACCGCGCGCCATCTCCATGTATCCGCGTTCCATCCCACGGGCACGGCGGCGGCCGGCGGCGACCCCGAGCGGTCACCGGCCGACCCCGAGGGGTGGTTGCGAGGTGTGCACGGCGTACTGATCGCCGACGGCTCCGTGCTGCCGAGCTGTCCGGAGGTGAATCCTCAGCTGAGCATCATGGCCGCGTCGCTCGCCGTCGCCCGGCGGTGCGTGGGCCGGGGTCGGTGACCCGGCGGCGGGCGGCGCGCCAGGCAGCGTGACACGGCGTCGGCGTTCGGTGTCGCCGGCGATCCGCGCCGGCAGGCCCAGGCCGGTCATGACGCCCTGACCACCCAGGTCTTTGGCCCGGACGCCGCGCACGCCGCAGCGGGCCGCGCGCGTCCTGCTGCGTGAGCGGACCTGAGAGACGGCGCGTGCCATGCGGGGGTGAGGGGGCCGCGCGGCTGTCCTGCGCAGCGCCGGTGTCCCCCGGGCGCCGCCATCCGAGGCATCCCGGTCGCCGATCACGGAGCTGCGGTGTTAGAAAGGGGAGATGCGCGGACGTTCCCGCCGAACACGGGCGAGAGCGGCTCCGCCGCCCGGCACAGGGTGGTCATCCGATCCGTCCCGTAGTCAAAGGCCCTGGCCGTCACGCGGACGCCGCCTTTCGCCGTCCCTCAGCGTCCGCACGCTCGCCATGCAGGTCTTTCTGCTGCAGGCGCTGATCATGCTGGTGCTGGTCGCGGTGGGGGCCTCCGCTCTCCTGGTGCAGGGGCGGTACGACGCCGAGCGCAGCGCCAGGGACCGCTCACTGGCCGCGGCGGAGTCGTTCGCGCACGCGCCCGGAACGGCCCTCGCCCTGCAGTCGCCTGACCCGACGGCCCGGCTGCAGCCGGCGGCGGAGCAGGCCCGGAAGGGTTCCTACGTCGACTTCATCAGCGTGCTGGACAAGCACGGGATCCGGCTCACCGACTCCGACCCCGCCCTGATCGGCACGAAGGCCCAGGGCGTCGGCCGAGCCGCCGCGGGCGAGACGTTCACCGAGACGTACCACGGCCGGCCCAGCGACGCCGTGCGCGCGGTCGTACCCGTGACGGATGCGAGCAGACGTGTCATCGGCATGGTCGCCGCCGGCATCCGGTACGCCAATGTGGGCCACGTGCTGAACCGGCAGCTGCCCCTGCTGCTCGGCGCGGCGGGGGGCACTCTCGTCCTGGCGACCGGCGGCGCCGCTCTGGTCAGCCGCCGGCTGCTGCGGCAGACCCACGGACTCGGCCCGGCCGAGATGACCCGGATGTACGAGCACCACGACGCCGTGCTGCACGCGGTACGCGAAGGGGTGCTGATCGTCGGCGGCGACGAGCGCGTCCTGCTCGCCAACGACGAGGCACGCCGGCTGCTGGACCTCCCCCAGGACGCCGATCGGCGGCTGGTGACGGAACTGGGGCTGGGAGCGGCTCTGACCCGGTTGCTGGGGAGGGGCGAGGCCGCCTCCGACGAGGTCATCCCGGCCGGGGACCGGCTGCTCGCGGTGAACGTCCGGCCCACCGCCCCGTACGGCGGCGCCCAGGGGCTGGTCGCCACCTTCCGTGACACCACGGAGCTGCGGGCCCTGTCCGGGCAGGCCGAGCTGGCGCGGGGCCGGCTGTCGTTCCTGTACGAGGCGGGCACGCGGATCGGCACCACCCTCGACGTACGGCGTACGGCAGAGGAGCTGGCCGAGGTGGCCGTCCCCCGTATGGCCGACTTCGTCACCGTGGAGCTGCTCGACTCCGTGCTGCGCGGCGAGGAGCCCACGAGCGCGGTGCACGAGATGCGGCGTACGGCGCTGCGCGCGTCGCAGGCCGGGCATCCCTTGCAGCCGGTGGGCGACGTGATCCGGTTCGTGATGGCCGACACTCCGATGGCGGCGGCCCTGCGCCGGGGCAAAGCCGTCCTGGTGCCGGACCTGAACACCGCCGAGGACTGGCGGGCGCAGGATCCCGAGGGGGCGCGGCGGGCCCTGGACTACGGCATCTGCTCACTGATCACGGTGCCGCTCCGGGCACGCGGGGTGATCCTCGGCATGGTCGACTTCTGGCGCCGTACGGGCTCCCCCCGCTTCGAGGAGGAGGACGTCGCCGTCGCCGAGGAGCTGGTGGCCCGGGCGGCCGTCGCGATCGACAACGCCCGCCGGTACTCCCGCGAGCACGCGATGGCGGTGACACTGCAGCGCAACCTGCTGCCGCTGGGCCTCCCGGAGCAGGACGTGCTGGAGATCGCGTCGCGCTATCTGCCGGCGCAGTCCGGTGTGGGCGGCGACTGGTTCGACGTCATCCCGCTGCCCGGGTTCCGGGTGGCACTCGTCGTCGGTGACATCGTGGGGCACGGGATGCAGGCCGCGGTGACCATGGGACGGCTGCGTACGGCCGTGCTGAACTTCTCCTCGCTGGACCTGGCCCCGGACGAGCTGCTCGGGCATCTCGACGAGATGGTGACGCGGCTGGACACGCAGGCCGCGACCGCCGCCGACGACGACCGTATGCCGCTCACCGGCGCGACCTGCCTCTACGCCATCTACGATCCGGTCTGCGGGCGCTGCACCCTCTCCCGCGCCGGGCACCTCGCGCCCGCCGTGGTGGATCCCCAGGGCAGGGTCACGTTTCCCGAGGTTCCCCTGTCGCCGCCCCTGGGCGTGGGCGGGCATCCCTTCGAGGCCGGCGAGCTGGACCTGCCCGAGGGCAGCCGTCTCGTCCTGTTCACGGACGGTCTGATCGAGAACCGCGGCCGGGACATCGACGAGGGCCTGGAACTGCTCGCCTCGACCATCGCCCACACGGACCGGACACCGGACGAGACCTGCCGCGCCCTCGTGCAGGCGATGCTTGCCGGGCATCCCACCGACGACGTGGCGCTGCTCGTCGCGCGGACCCGGCGGCTCAACCCCGCGTGCGTCGCGACCTGGGACGTCCCGTTCGATGTCACGGCCGTGCCCCAGGTGCGCGGCGAGGTGGGCCGGCAGCTCGCGGACTGGCAGCTGGAGGGGGTGGCGTTCGCCACGGAGCTGATCCTCAGCGAGCTCCTCACCAACGCGATCCGCTACGGCGCTCCGCCCGTACATGTCCGACTGCTGCTGGGCCGTACCCTGATCTGCGAGGTCTCGGACGGCAGCAACACCTCGCCCCGGCTGCGGCGCGCCGCCACCACCGACGAAGGAGGCCGAGGTCTGTTCCTCGTCTCCCAGTTCGCGGACATCTGGGGGACCCGCTACGCGGCGCGGGGAAAGGTCATCTGGGCCGAACAGACACTGGACCACGCCGCGGAACCCGACATGTCGGCCCTGTTCGACGTCATGGAACTCTGAAGGAGCACGATGACCGACACCGACGCGCTGCCGCACGCCTTCGCGCGCGCCGCGGACGGCACCCCGCTCGCGTACCAGCGTCAGGGCGCGGGCTTCCCGCTCGTGCTCCTCGCCGGGCAGGCCAACAACCACCACTGGTGGGACGGCATACGCGAGGACTTCCACGGCTCACACAGCACGATCACCCTGGACACCCGGGGCACGGGCGCCAGCGGAAGACCCCCGCAGGGCTATGCGACACAGCAGTTCGCGGACGACGTGATCGCCGTCCTGGACGGTCTGGGCATCGAGCGCGCCGACGTGTACGGCACCTCCATGGGCGGGCGGGTCGCCCAATGGGTCGCCGCCCGCCATCCGGGGCGGGTCCGGCGCCTGGTGCTCGGCTGCACCTCGCCCGGCGGACCGCACGCCGTCGAACGGGACGCCTCGGTACGGCGCGCGCTGGCCCAGCCCGACCCGGAGGCCGCCCGGCAGGCTCTGATCGACCTCATGTACTCCCCCGGCTGGCGCACCACCCACCCGGGCCCCTATCAGACCCTCGGCGACCCGGACATGCCGCCGCACGCCCGCCGGGGTCACCTGCTCGCCAGCAACCGGCACGACGCCTGGGACGCCCTGCCGAAAGTCACCGCGCCGACTCTGATCCTGCACGGTGACCAGGACCGGATGGCCCCGCCGGCCAACCTCTCCCTGCTCGCCGACCGTATCCCCGACGCCAGGACGCATCTCTTCCCCGGTGCGCGGCACGCGTACTTCGAGGAGTGCCGTGCCGAGGCGAGCGCACTGGTGTCCGCGTTCCTCACGGACTGAGGCCCCGGCTTCAGCGGCGGTCCCCCCCGGGGCCGTCCACCCCGGCAACGGACGTGTGGGCGGACTCGTCGACGTGGAGGGTGAAGACGTCGGGCCGGGCGTAGTGGCCCGTGGGGTCGAAGTCGAAGCGGGCGCGGGCGAGGTCGTCCAGGTCCAGTTCGGCGGTCAGGACGCCCTCGCCGTCGCGCAGCGGCCCGGCCAGGACCTCGCCGAGCGGGGAGACGATCACGGAGCCGCCCCCGATCAGCACGGTGTCGGGCGCGTCGCCCTGCACGGGGTGGAGGTCGGCGGGCAGGGCGTCACGGCGCAGGTACTGGCCGGCGCCGAGGACGAAGCAGCGGCCCTCCAGGGCGATGTGCCGCAGGGTTGCCTGCCAGGCGTCGCGGTCGTCCACGGTCGGCGCGCACCACAGGTCGACGCCCTTGGCGTACATCGCCGTACGGAACAGCGGCATGTAGTTCTCCCAGCAGATCGCGGCACCCAGGCGGGCGGTTCCGGTGTCGACGACGGGCAGGGTGGAGCCGTCGCCCTGACCCCACAGATAGCGTTCGGCGGCGGTCGGCATCAGCTTGCGGTGCAGGCCCAGGTAGCCGTCGGGGCCGAAGAAGAGCGCCACGCAGTACAGGGTGCCGCCCTGGCGTTCGACGGCTCCGACCACGGCGTGGCAGCCCAGTTCCCGGGTGAGGCCGGCCAGGGCGTGGACCTCGGGGCCGGGGACGTCGATGGCGGCGGCGTGGTAGCGCCGGAAGAGGTCGCGGCCGGCCGGGGTGCGGCTGCCGACCGTGATGCCGAAGTCCAGGCCCTTGGGGTAGCCGCCGAGGAACGCCTCGGGAAGGACGACGACCTCGGCGCGCCGGCCGAGGACCGCCTCACGGATCAGCTCCTGGGCACGTCCGAGCGCGGCGGGCGTGTCGAACAGCGGGGCGGCGGCCTGGACGACGGCCGCGGTCAGAGTCGTCATACCGGCGAGAGTAGAAACAGCCCTGCGTCCGAGCCAGGGCGCGACCAGTGCCACCCTCGGCCGGTTGCGGAAGCTCTTCGGCGCCCGCGAGGACCGGCCGGGACGGGATCGCCCTGGACGGCGCCGAACTCCACTGTCCGCTACCCGAGTTGACCGAGGAGCCGGCACCCTCGCCGTCACAGCCCTGACCCGTGACCGACCGCCGGCCGGCCCGATCCGCACCGCCCCTGGAGACAAGCATGCTGGTACGCGCTCTTTCCGCACGCGATGCGGCACGTGCTCTCGACTGCACGGTGAACGAACCGATCGACTGGGTCGGCCCCGACCAGTTCCACGACGGGCTGAAAACCCGGCGCTACCGGCCGGAGTGGACGTGGGTCGCGGAGGACGGCGAAAGGCTCCTCGCCCGCGCGGTGTGGTGGGGCCTTCCGGACGGCACCCACCCGCTGGTGCTGGACTGCCTGTACGTGCACGAGTCGGTCGGCGACCGCCGGCAGCTCGCCGCGCACCTGATCGCCTCGGCGCACCAGCGGTTTCACGAGCAGGGCATGACCACCGTGCCCGAGTTCCACCTCTTCTCGCGCAACGACGCGCCCGCCGAGGAGACGGCAGCCGCCGTCGGCTGGCGGATCGAGGCCGCCGCGGCGGCCGGCCTCACCGACGTCCTGCGCAGGCTGCGCTTCGAGTGGACGGCCGACCGGCGGCCGCCCGCGACCCCCGCGCGGCTGGTGTTCCGGCCCGAGCCCGACGACGAGGTGTTCGCCGACGCCTTCCAGCAGGTGGCCGAGGGGAGTCTCGACACCACGACCCGGCGCGCGGTCGCACGGCACGGCGTGGCGAAGGCGGCGCGGGACGACCTGGCGGGCTACCGGGCCATGCCCGGGCAACGGGACTGGTGGCGCCTGGCCCACACCCCGGACGGAGCACTCGCCGGCCTCGTCGTTCCGTCCCGCAACGCCAAGAACTTCGTGGTCGGCTATCTCGGTGTGGTCCCGTCCCTGCGCGGTCGGAGGTACGTGGACGAGCTGCTGGCGCAGACGACCCGGATCCTGCTCGACGCGGGGGCCCGCCGGGTGGCGGCGGACACCGACGCGACCAACCTTCCCATGGCGGCTGCTTTCGGCCGCGGCGGCTACCACAACTTCGCCTCCCGGACCGTGCTCTCCGCCCCTGCCGACAGCTGAACGGCCCGCCAACGTTTCAGCGGTCAGCGGGATTTCGTCATCACCGTTCCGGTGGCCGGCCGCTCCCGCGAGGAACTCAGCCCGACGATCGGCTTCCTCGTGAACACGCGCTACGGGATGGGGATGCCGTATTGCCGGCCCTGTCGACGCGGTGGCAGCCCCGGGAGCGTGGCGCGCGGGCACGGCGGCTCCTGCGCCGGCCCCGCGTGCCCGTGCAGGCCGGCCGCGGCGGCCACGTAGTCCTGCGCCGTGAGCAGGCCGGTCAGTCGTCCGTGCGGATCGGTGACCGGCAGTGCGTCCACCTGCTCCTCCGTCATCACGGCCGCCGCGCGCAGCGTCGACTCCTCGGGATGGACCGTGACCGTGCGGCGGCCGTGCACGAGGTCGCGCACCCTGCGGCGGGACAGTGTCACCGCCGGGTCCGCGCAGGCGACGGCGAGTTCGGCGCGGTCCAGCACACCGGCGCAGCAGCCGTCCTGGCGGACCACCGGCAGATGGCGCTGCCCGGACCGCTCGACCACCTCCCAGGCCATGAGCACGGTCTCGTCCTCGCTGATCGAGTACGGCGTCCCGTTCATCACGGCGCCGACCGATAGCCTCTCCTCCACGGCTGCCTCCTTCCGGTCAGCCCCGACCGAGCCGGGCCCGTCACCGGTGGTCTGCCCCGGGACGGCCGGGCGGCGGTGTACGCGTCCTCCTCCATCTCACTCTCATACGGACCGTTCGGCACGCGGTACGGAGGATGCCGACGCGCGCGGACGGGAGCGCCGGAAGAGGTTCATCCCGGCAGGGGGTGGTCCGGGCGTGCCATGAAGCCGCGCTCGGACAGTGCGGGCAGGCCCAGGCGCGCGCGGGTGTCGTCGTCGAAGTCGTCCAGGAAGCCGTGGAGGAGGTCCGCCAGGCGGGGCAGCGGGTCGACGGCGTACAGGACCGCCTGGTAGCCGGCGACCTGGTAGGGCAGGCGCAGCATGTCGGGGATGTCGAAGGGCCGGATGCTCGCACGGGGGAAGTAGCCGAGTTCGCCGTAGGACGAGAGCAGCGCGGCCCCGTACGCCTTGGGGCTGCCGTTCTCCCAGGCCACGCCGTACTCCAGGGTGAACCAGTACAGGCGGCTGATCAGGTCCAGGGCGTCGTGCGACTCCACGCGGGCGGCGGCGCGGCCGACGGTGCGGTACAGGTCGGCGAACCACGGGTCGCTCAGGTGGGTGCCGTGGCCGAACACGTCGTGCAGGACGTCCGGCTCGGGGGTGTACAGGGGCATCGCCTGATGGCGGACGTACTGCACCGCGTGGAAATAGCCGTCGGCCATGGCCCCCAGGAACCGCTTGTTCGGCACGATCCCGCCGGCCAGCGTGAAGCGGAAGCCGGTCAGCGCCTCAAGGTGGTCCGAGACCTCCTCGTGCTGCGGAACCCGGTCCGCCGGGATCGGCGCCATGTCCCGGGCCCGCAGGACCTCCTGGCAGGCCCGCCGCTGCTGCGCGTCGACCAGCGCCGCGTGGACCGTGCGCCAGGTGGCGTGCTCGGCGTCGGTGTACTCCACGCTCGGGGACGGGGCGCCGACCGGGTGCCCCTCGGCCGCGGCGGCCACTTCGTCCCGGCGGCGACGGTAGGCGGTGTCGGCGAAGCCGGGATGCTCCTCGGCGGGGCCCAGCCGGCTGTCGTGCGGGTCCAGTGGGGTACGGCGCAGCCAGTCGATCACCGAATTCCTCCGTACGCTCGACCATTCCCTGAGGCGGTGCGGCAGGGCACGGGGCTCATCCTGGCAACTGCCCGGCCGCCCCACTCGCGACGCGCCAGGCGAGGCGGCCGGGGCCACCGGTGCGGCCGTTGCCGATGGGCCGCCAGGTGCCGACGGTGCCGAACCCGGGCACGGCGCGTGCTGCGCGCACACGCCGGGGCCGAAGGACCCCCGGCCGGGCCCGAGTGGCCCGTGGTGAGCCGGGCCGGACGCGGCCAGGCTGGCAGCACAACCCCTGAAGGGAGCCGGTGCGATGACCTCCGCCACCACCCTGTCCATGGCTCTTGAGCCGGTGCAACGCGAACGGTTGATGCGCCTTCCCCGCGAGGCCTCCTTCGCGGCCGGGGCCCGCCTGTTCGAGGAAGGCCGGCGCGCCGACCACTTCTGGATCGTCCGCACCGGCACCGTCGCCCTCGACCTGCGGGTGCCCGGCCGCCGGCCCGCCGTCATCGAGACCCTCGGGCAAGGCGAACTGGTCGGCTGGTCGTGGCACTTCCCGCCGTACCTCTGGCACCTGGGCGCCGAGGCGATGAGCCCGGTGCGGGCCTGGGAGTTCGACGCCGGGACCGTCCGGGCGATGTGCGCCGAGGACCCCGGGTTCGGCCGGGCCATCGCCGTGTGGGTCGGGCGCGTGGTCGCTCAGCGGCTGCACGCCTCGCGGGTGCGGCTGCTCGATCTCTACGCCCCGTACGGCAGCGGCGGTCAGGTCTGACCGCCGTGCCCGGCACCGCCGACCGTGGCCGGTGCGCCGTGGGGCGCGGCACGACGTCTCCGGTGTCTCTCGGCGGATGAATCGTGCCGGTGGGGACGTTGGGTGGGGTGGCGGGGCAGGCCGGTGGCCGTCCCGCCACCACGAAACCGTCACCGAAAGGTCTCCCGATGTCCCTGTTACGCCTCGGTGTCTCCCTTCAGCCGCGCTGGCCGCTCGACGACGGAACCGCCGTGCTCCGTGCCGCGAGGCACGCCGAGGACCTGGGCTTCGATCATGTCGCGGTCGGCAACCGCCTGTTGGACAGCGGTTTCGGTCTCGACACCGATCCCCTCGTGCTGCTGTCGGCCGTCGCCGGTGCGACCAGGCGCCTGCGGCTGCTGACGTCCGTGCTCGTCGCCCCGTACTATCCGGCGCTGGTGCTGGCCAACCAGGCGGCCACGTTGGACGTCGTATCCGGGGGCCGGCTGGTGCTGGGGGTCGGCACCGGATGGAATCCGGACGAGTTCGACGCCGTCGGCGTGCCCTTGCGTGAGCGCGGCGCGCGCACCGACGATCATCTCGCGGCGGCATGGGCGCTGTGGCGGCAGCGGCCCGCCGATTTCGAGGGGCCGTTCACGACAGTGCGCGCCGCGCGTCTGGGAGTTCCCCCGGTCACCCCCGGCGGCCCTCCGGTGTGGGTCGGCGGCCACAGCGACGTCGCCCTGCGCCGTGCGCTGCGGTTCGGCGACGGCTGGTACGGCTCCGGCGCCGACGCCACGGAGGTCACCGGCGTGCGCCGCCGACTGCGCGAACTGGCCGCGGACACGGCGGACGCCGACCGCCTCACGCTCGCCTCGGCCGCCTTCCTCACCCCGCCCGGCATCCCCTCGGAGGTGCCGTCACCGGGTCGGGCTCTCGGGGGCGCCGCGCCCAGCGCCGCGAGCGTGGCCGACGACCTCGGACGGCTCGCCGAGGCAGGGCTCACCGCCGCCACCCTCTGGCTGCCCGTCGCGGCGGACCACCTGGAGAAGGCGATGGAGTGGATCGCGGCCGAGGTCATGCCACAGCTCGCCTGAGGCCGCGGGTTCCCGGGACGCGGCTCCCCGTACAAGGGCCCGGCACGCTGCCGCGCGGGCCGGCCCGTCGTACTCCCTCCGCTACTCGGCGGGCAGCGGGACGCGCCACTCCAGCGTGGTGCCGCCGCCGTCGGGGCTGGTCACCTCCAGCCGTCCGCCGAGCTTCGCCGCCCGCTCGGCCATGTTGCGCAGGCCGCTGCGGCGGCCGTCGGGCGCGAGGCCCACACCGTCGTCGGAGACCTTCAGCGACACCTCATGGCCGTCCGTCGTCAGGACGACCTGGGCCCGGCCGGCGTGGGCGTGCCGGGCGACGTTGGTGAGGGCCTCGGAGAGCACGGCCATGATGTGGTCGGCGATCTCGGCGGGCACGTCGGTGTCGAGCAGGCCCTCCATGCGCACGCTGGGCGCGAAGCCCAGCACGGGGGCGGCCTCCCCGGCCGCGCGGACGGCTCTCGAGCGCAGCCCGCTTCCGGCGGCGCCCGACCGCGCCCGCAGCCCGAAGATCGTCGACCTGATGATCTTGATGGTCTCGTCGAGGTCGTCCACGGCCCGCAGCACCCGCTCGGAGGCCTCGGGATGCTCGATGAAGCGGCCCGCGCTCTGCAGGGTCATGCCCGTGGCGAACAGCCGCTGGATGGCCAGGTCGTGCAGGTCCCGGGCGATGCGGTCGCGGTCCTCCAGCAGCGCGATCTGCTGGACGTCCTGCCTGCGCTCGGCCAGCTCCATCGCGATCGCGGCCTGGGCGGCGAAGCCCTGCAGCATCTCGGTCTCCCTCTGGAGGAAGACCGGCCGGCCCGCTTCCCGGGCCACCATGACCACCCCTCGCACCCCGCCCGCGCCGGTGCCGATCGGGACGGCCACTGCGGGGCCGAGTCCGCCGAAGCGCGGGGGCTCTTGCGAGATCCGTGGGTCGTGGACGACGTCGTCGCTGGTGACGGGGGCGGTCGCGGTGTACGCCAGCCCGATCAGGGTCTCGTGCACGGGCAGCACCAGTCCCCGGTGAGCGTCCGCGTCCACTCCGACGGCGATCTCCACGGTGAGCGACTTCGCGTCCTCCATGGGCAGGGCCACCGCCGCCAGGGCCGAGCCGGAGATGTCCCGGGCCCGCTCGGCGATCAGGCCGAGGGACTCTGCGCGGTCGCTGCCGGACATCAGACTGTGGCTGATCTCCGCGTTCGCCAGCAGCCAGCGCTCCCGCAGCCGGGAGTCCTCGTACAGGCGGGCGTTGTCGATGGCCACGCCGGCGGCCACGGCCAGCGTGGAGAGGACCGACTCGTCCTCCTCGTCGAACTCCAGCCCGCCGCGCTTCTCGGTGAGGTACAGATTGCCGAAGACCTCGTCCCGGACCCGGATCGGGACGCCGAGGAAGCTGCTCATCGGCGGGTGGCCGGGCGGGAAGCCGTACGAGGCGGGGTGTCCGGAGATCTTCGCGAGCCGGAGCGGCTGCGGGTGCCGGATCAGCTCGCCGAGGATGCCGTGGCCTTCCGGGTAGGGGCCGATCGCGGCGATCTGCTCCTCGCCGACGCCCACCGTGTGGAAGCCGGACAGGCGCTTGCCGTCCGGTCCGATGACGCCGAGCGCCGCGTACTCGGCGTCCACGAGCACCGCGGCCGCCTCCACGATGCGGTGGAGGGCCTGCTCCAGGTCCAGTTCCCGGCCGACGGCGAGGACCGCCTCCAGCAGACTGTGCACCCGGTCCTGCGTGCTGCGGGCCGCGTCGATCCGGGCCTGCAGCTCCTCCAGCAGCTCGTCGAGCTTCAGCTGCGGCAGGCGTACGCGGGGCTCCTCGGGGCTTGTCACCACATCTCTCCAGGTCCCGTAGGCAGGCGGACCCGGCACGACGGGTCGTCTCCACCGTATCCGTCGCCCGCCGGGGCCGATACGCCGGGTCGCCGGCCGGCGGCCCACCGGTGGGGGTGAGCGCGGCACAGGACGTCCGACCCTCGACGGGGGCCGAACGGCACTGGGGAAGCGCGCGACCGTGGACGAGAGTGGAGCCAGGAGCGGCACCGGTCCTCCCCCGTTCGGTGCCGCTCCGCCCGCACGGCGCCGTGGCGGGCACCGGGCGCCGCATCCGAGGAACCCAGAGCCCCCGCACGCGCGAAGAAGCCGGCCATGACCCGTCCGTACGATCCCCCGCACCGCAGTGTCGACCTGGACCGGGCCGAGGCACTGCGCCTGCTCGGCAGCGTGCCGCTGGGCCGGGTCGTCTTCACCCGGCGGGCACTGCCGACCGTCCGCCCGGTCAACCACATCCTGGACGGCGGTGACATCGTGATCCGTACGCACGAGGGCGCGGCCCTGACCTCGCACGCCCGTCAGGGCGACACCGGCGGCGTGGTCGTCGCCTACGAGGCCGACGCCATCGACCCCGACACCCTTCTCGGCTGGAGCGTGGTGGTCACCGGCTACGCGCACCTGGTCACCGATCCCGCCGAACTGACCCGTATCCGGGGGCTGCTGGAGCCCTGGGTGCCGCAGCAGGGGACGGACCACGCGGTCCGCATCCGCCCCGAACTGGTCACGGGTGTGCTGCTGACCGGGGCGGACGAGGCGCCGGAACCGACGGCGCAGAACCACTGAGGGCGTGTGGGCCGGGGATCCGGTACGAGGCCGTGTGGTGCGCCGTACGAACCGAGGAGGGGCCGAACGGCCCTTCCGCCGGGACCGGCGCCCGCGATTGGCTCTCCCCATGCCCAAGAACGACACGGCCCGCGTGTCAGAGCGCCACTCCGCGGAGGATGTGGTCGTGGCGGCCCACTGTGTGCCGGGCGGAGCGACCGTCGTGTCCCTGCGCGGTGAGATCGACGTGCTGACCGTGCCCGCGCTGACGGAACGGCTCGACGCGCTCACGGCACGGCAGCACCCCGATCTGGTGCTGGACCTGCGGCCGGTCACGTTCATCGACTGCGCCGGGCTCGGGATCCTGTGCCGCACGCGCAACCGGACCCTGGCCCGGCAGGGCCGGCTGCGGCTGGTCACCGACAGTCCGCGCTTTCGGCGGGTGCTGCGGGCCACGGGACTGACGGGCGTCTTCGAGATGTGCACGCGCCTGCCGCAGCCGCTGCCGGCCCCCAGCGGCTCCTCGTAGCCCGCGTGGTGTCACCGTGCCGTGCATTTCCGGCGCGGTACTTCGGGGCCGTTCGGCCCTAGTCCGTGCGGCCCCGGGGGACGGATGATCAGCCCCGTGGACAGCCCGTAGCCTGTCCTTCCCCGGGGAACGAGAGGTCGTCATGGCCGAGACGCGCAGCTTCACGGAGCAGGACCCGATCCGGGTGTTCCTGCTGGACGACCACGAGGTGGTACGGCGCGGCCTGGCCGATCTGCTCGACGCCGAACCGGACATCTCCGTGGTCGGGGACGCGGACACCGCCGAGCACGCCCTGGTCCGCGGCCCTGCTCTGCGCCCGCACGTGGCCGTGCTGGACGTCCGTCTCCCCGACGGCGACGGCATCTCGGTCTGCCGTGAGCTGCGCAGCCGGATGCCGGAGCTGGCGTGTCTGATGCTGACCTCGTTCGACGACGAGGACGCCCTGCTGGACGCCATCATGGCCGGCGCCTCCGGCTATGTCCTGAAGCAGATCAAGGGCTCCGACCTGGTCTCCGCGGTACGCACGGTCGCCGCGGGGCAGTCGATGCTCGACCCCGCCACCACGGCCCGCCTCATGCGCTCCCTGCGGGCCGACCCGGCCGAGACCCCGTCGGTGCCGCCCGAGCTGGCGGGCCTGTCGCCGCGTGAGCGGGACATCCTCGCCCTGATCGGCGACGGCCTGACCAACCGTGAGATCGGCAAGAGGCTGTACCTGTCGGAGAAGACCGTCAAGAACCACATCTCGCGGATGCTGGCCAAGCTCGGTGTGCAACGCCGGGTCCAGGCGGCGGTGCTCGCGTCCCAGCTGGAGCCGCTGGTGTCCCGGGAGCGCCAGGACCGCTGAGGGCACCGACTGCCGCTCAGTCCTCCTCGGAACGCACGATCACCACAGGGCAGCTCGCGTGGTGCGACACGTGCTGGCTGACCGAGCCGAGCAGGGCGCGCGCGAACCCGCCCCTGCCCCGGCTGCCGACCACCACGGCCTCGGCTCCCTCCGCGGCCCGCAACAGCACGTCGGCGGGGTTGCCGTGCACCACGTGGGTCCGGACCGAGCCGGCCGCGTCCGCGCCGAGCACGTCGGTCAGCTCCTTCCGCATCCGCTGCCGGGTCTCGTCCTCGTCGACATCCATGTCCACGGCGGGGGCCGACCAGCCGTACAGGCCCGGCAGTTCCCACACCGCGACCGCGTCCACGACGCCGCCGACGAGGCCCGCGTACCGCACGGCCCAGCGCAGCGCCGCGTACGAGGCCGCCGAGCCGTCGATGCCGACGATCACCCGGGGTTCGGAGCCATCCTTGTCCATGCGTCCCACCTCTCCGATCGGCCCCCGTTCACTTCCACGCTGCATGCGGTGCCGCGATCTCGCCACGGCAGCGCCTGCGCGGCGCTGCGGGCGGCGCAGGACGTGGTCTCGCTCGCACGTGGTCCGCGGGGGATCCCGCGCAGCCGCCGCACGTCTCAGGTCGCGGGCACGCGTGGCCGCTGTGGCACGATCGCCACGGGGCACTGGGCGTGATGCAGCAGCGTGTGGCCCACCCGGCCGAGCTGGAGGCCGAAGTGGCCCGTCCTGTGGTGCGCGCCGATGACCACGAGATCGGCGGCGGCCGACCGGTTCAGGAGGACCTTGCTCGCCGGCCCCTCAAGCGCCGATCGGCGGGCGTCCACGCGCGGATACTCGGCGCTGAGGCTGCCCAGTGACGCGTCGAGCAGTGCCGAGGCCCGCGCGTCGGCCGCCGGTTCGCCCGCCCGCGCCCGATCGCCGCTCGCCTCGTGGGCGGGGCGTCGCCAGGCGCGTACGGCGTCCAGGGTGCAGTGCCGGACGTCGGCCTCGCGGAAGGCGAACCGCAGGGCATCCGTGCCGGTGTCGGCCTCCCCGACGCCGAGCAGGATCCGCCCATGCGTGCCGGCCAGGCCCGCCTGATCACCTCGCACGACCACCACGGGGCAGTGCGCCCGGGCCGCGACGGCCAGACTCACCGAGCCGAGCAGCAGCTCCTTGAGCCGACCACGTCCGCGCGACCCGGTCACCAGCGCGAACGCGCCGTTGCTCTCGTGCACGAGGGCGACCACGGCATCGTCCGGGAGGATGTCGGTGGTGACCTTGACATCGGGGTTGCGCCGCTGGGCGCGCTCGGCCGCGGAGGCCACGATCTGCTCTTCCAGCATCTGCTCGGAGGGGAGCTCGCCTTCGGTCACCGGCAGGGCGCGTTCGTACCGTTCCCAGCGGGAGGCGTAGACGAGCCGCAGTGAAACACCGTGCCGGATGGCCTCGTCGACGGCCCAGTCGACCGCGAGCAGACACGCATGCGATCCGTCGACGCCCACGACAAGAGGGAGTGTCATCGTCCCCACCGCCTTTCACGGTGCTGCCACGCGGTGCCGCACAGGGGGGTGATTCCACAATCGCACTGATTTCACCGTCGCGTCGGCTCCGGGCATGGGGTGAGGGCTCAGTGACGGCAGCACCACCGCCTACAGCGACATCCGCGTCGCCGTGCAAGGCCGACCGGCGGAACGGTTCGTCCGGCAGTCAGCGCGATCGTTCCGGGAGGACGCTCGTGGCCTCGGGGGTGTGGTCGCCGTGCGCGATCCGGGTCAGGTCGGTCATGAGCGCGTCCAGCCATGCCACGATCGCGTAGTACGCCCGTGGAGCGCCCGGCGGCTCGTCGGCGAAACCGGCGAAGGCCGGATCGATCAGCGGGAGCGCAGCGGGCGGGGTGTCGTCTCCCGGGTCCAGTGCCGCCGACACCAGCAGCATCCGCCCCGCCACCCGGTCCCCCAGCCGACAGGCCGACTCGGCCGCCGCCGGGCTCAGCTCGGTGAGCGGCGGCTCCAGCAACCGAGCCGATCCCCACAGCGTGTGATGCCCGGCGATCAGCGTCGCCTGCCAGTCCACCACGGGCCGTCGGGGCCGGTGCCCCCATGCCCCGAGCGGCTGCGGCTCGCTCTGCAACTGCGCGTACGCCGACTCCGCAAGGATGACGGCGCGCTGCAACGACCGGTGACCGGACATCCCCGGCCGCATGGCCGCCGTCGCGCCGGCCGCCATCGAGGCGCTGGTCGCCACCACGATCTCCGCCGCCCTGCGCAAGAGGTCGGCCGCCGCCTGGCGCAGCTCGTCATGGGCACCCCGGGGCCAGGCCAGCACCCCGAACACGACGCCGATCGCGCTGCCGACCAGCACGTCCAGCACCCTGACCTCCGCCAGCCGCCACGTCGGCTGCGCCAGCTGTGCGAAGACCAGCGCCACGAGCACGGTGAACAGTCCCTGCGCCCAGCCCATGCCCTTGACCGGCCCCACCGTGAACCCGAACAGCATCCACACCGGGAGCAGGACGGCGTACACGGTGGTGTCGGAGCCCACCAGGATCAGTGTTCCGGCGCTGACCAGGGCCCCGGCCAGCGTGCCCGCGAGCGCCAGGCGGATGGTGCTCCAGGTCTCGCCCAGCGTGGTCCGGGTGAGGGTGAGGGTCGCCAGCATCGCCCAGAAGCCGTGCGGCAGGGTGTCCACCCCGGCCACGAGCCGGACCGCCGTCAGGGCCAGGGCCATGCGCACCGCGTTCTGGAAGAACACCGAGCGACGCCCGGCATGGCCGCACAGCCGGTGCCACCACAGGACGGGGGCCCGGCTCGTGGCGTACCAGAAGCGGCCCGCCGGCAACGCCACCGCGGCGTGCCGTCCCCGTACCGCGAGGTCGGCCGCCGCGCCCATCGCCAGCGCCGCGTCGGCGACCTCCAGGAGGGCGGCGTGGCGGCGCAGGACGGCGGGCGGGAAGCCGGGCGCGGTCCCGCCGAGCCGGGCGCGCTCCGCGGTGGGAGGAGGTCCCGCCGATGCCGCGGACAGGTGTGCGCGGGCCGTGAGCAGGTCCTCCTGCTGAGCCGCGGGCGGCGTTCCCGTCCGCAGACAGGTAGCGGTCGCCGCGGCCAGTCCCGCTACCGCCCGCAGCAGGGCGGTCTCGTCGGGCGCCGTGTCCTCCCCCGGTACGAGGCGCAGCTGCGCCAGTCTGCTGAGCAGGGTGCGGGTGGCGAGGCCGGTGTGGGTGAGGGCGCGGTCGTGCACCCCCGGCCCCGCCGGACGCTCGGCTTCCGGCACGTTGAGCGGCCGCAGTGCCTGGCTCGCCTCCAGAGCGGCCCGGATGTCCGTGTCCGTCAGGGCACCAGGGGGTACGGCGAGCTTCGCCGCACACTCCTCGGCGATCAGCGCCGCCCGGGCGGCCCGCTCCCGGTACGACAGCGGGCGGGGCTCACGGAAGAGCAGCGCCTCGGCGGCGACGAACAGGACCACGCCGCTGGTCGTTCCGACCAGCCGCTCACCGAGCGAGCCGGGCTCGTACGGCGGGAACGACGGCAGGATGTAGAGGAGTTGAAGTCCCGGTGCCGCCCCCGCCGGGCGCGGTCCGCCCACGGCGGCGAAGGCCAGCGTGAAGCCGACCACCAGCATGCCGAGGACCGCGCTCCAGGTGCGGACCGACAGATAGGTGCCGGCGATCACCAGCACCCAGCACACCGGCAGCAGGCGCAACAGCACCGACGCGCGCTGCTCCCCGGTACCGGGGATCCTGGACAGTCCGCCCAGGGCCACGACGCCGAACAGTGCGTAGGTCGCCGCGACCGGACGGTCCAGGCCGTAGAGGAAGAGGTAGAAGCCTGCCGCCGCGACCAGTGTCACGCGCAGCGCACGACGGCCTGAGGCGGCGTAGGCCGCCCGCAGCCGAGCACCTGGAACACCCCGCACCTCTTCAGAATCACCCAGCACCGGGCATCCGGCACCTCTGATCACCGTCTGACCGATGCACCCGCCGCACCGTCTGGATGACCGAGTCCCCCCGACGGCCGAGGGAGGAGGGGCGGCAGGACGGGACAAAGACAAAGGGGGCAAATGACAAAGGCAAGGAGATCAGCCACTCCTTGCCACTCTCAACTTATAGCGCACTGGGGGGCTTGCGGCAAGGCCCCCGTCGTACCGCAGAATCGTCCGCCGAGGCCAGGAAGCTGCGGGAACGGGAGATTCACGAAGTGCGTGTGCTGTTGTCGACCTACGGGTCGCGCGGGGACGTCGAACCACTGGCGGGGCTCGCGGTGCGGCTGCGGGAACTCGGCGCGGAGGTGCGGGTGTGCGCGCCTCCGGACGAGGACTTCGCGCGGCGGCTGGCCGGTGTCGGCGTACCGATGGTGCCGGTCGGACCGTCGGCGCGTGCCCTCACGAAGGCGGCGCCGCCGGCCTCGTCCCTGTCCCGGCGTGCGGCCGACCTGATCGCCGGCCAGCTCGACCCGGTCACCGCGGCGGCCGAGGGATGCGATGTGCTGGTGGCGACCGGCCCGCTGCCCGCCGCGGCCGGTGCGCTGTCGGTGGCCGAGAGGCTGGGCGTCCGCTCCGTGTCCGTGACGTTCCAGCAGCTCACCGTGCCGTCGCCGCACCATGCGCCGCTGGCGTACCCGGGCCGGCCCCTCCCGCCGGAGGTGACCGACAACCGGGCGCTGTGGGACCTGGACGCCCAGAACATCAACGCGCTGTTCGGCGAGGCGCTCAACACGAACCGGGCGTCGCTGGGCCTGCCCCCGGTGGACGACGTGCGTGACTACGTCCTCGGCGGCCGGCCGTGGGTGGCGACGGACCCGGTCCTCGATCCGCTGCACGAGCGGCCGGGCCTGGACGTCGTGCAGACCGGCGCGTGGATCCTGCCCGACGAACGCCCGCTCCCGGCCGGGCTGACGGCGTTCCTGGACGCCGGCACACCGCCGGTGTACGTGGGCTTCGGCAGCATGCCGATGCACGCGTCGTCGGACGTCGCCCAGGTCGCCGTCGAGGCGGTCCGCGCGCAGGGCCGCCGCGCGGTCGTGGCCCGCGGCTGGGCGGATCTGTCCCTGATCGACGACCGGGACGACTTCTTCGTCGTCGGCGAGGTCAACCAGCAGGCTCTGTTCCGCCGGGTGGCCGCCGTCGTGCACCACGGCGGTGCGGGTACGACGACGACGGCGACCCGGGCCGGCACGCCCCAGGTGGTGGTGCCCCAGCTGGCGGACCAGCCGTACTGGGCCGGGCGGGTGGCCGAGCTGGGCATCGGCGCGGCACACGACGGTCCCACTCCGACCCTCGCGTCCCTATCCGCCGCTCTCAGGACGGCCCTCACCCCCGAGACCGGCGCGCGGGCGACCGCCGTGGCCGGCCGGGTCCGCACCGACGGAACATCGGTGGCCGCGCGGCTGCTGTTCGACGCCGTCCGCTGAATTCGCTGCCCCGCCGGCGGGCCGAGCCGGAACCCAAGTCCCGTACATGAGAAACCTCGGCGCGCTGTTCCTCGCGCCTGCCCGGACGCCCTGCCGCGCACCATGGCCGGAAGCGGCCTCAGATCGGAGCCAATGACGTGAAACAGCCCCTGTCCACCAGCGCTTTCGACCTCCCCGACCGCCTTTCTGCGAAGTCCGACGCGACGCTGATCGCCGACGACGAGAAGCACTTCGCGGCCATCGCGGAGTGTCTTGAGGAGTCGATCTCCGAGCTGTCCGGCCGCCTCGCCGCCGAGCGGAAGGCGCCCGGCGGCAAGGGCCGGCAGGCCATGGACCGGGACGCGGAGATCCACCGGCTGACCGGCCGCCTGCGCGCGCTGCGCCGCTTCGGCCTGGACCTGTGCCTCGGCCGCATGGTCGGCCCGGACAGCGCCGAGCCCGTGTACGTCGGACGGCTCGGCCTCACGGACAGCACGGGCCGGCGGCTGCTGGTCGACTGGCGCTCCCCCGCCGCCGAGCCGTTCTTCGGCGCCACCCACGCCAACCCGATGGGTCTGACGAGCCGTCGCAGGTACCGCTGGACCGGCGGCCGGATCAGTGACTACTGGGACGAGGTGTTCACCGCGGACGGACTGGTCGGGCACGCCGCGCTCGACGACCAGTCCGCGTTCATCGCCAGCCTGGGCGGCAACCGCTCGCCGCGGATGCGGGACGTGCTCGGCACCATCCAGGCCGACCAGGACGCCATCATCCGGGCGGGCTCGCGTGGCGCTCTCGTCGTGGACGGCGGCCCCGGTACGGGGAAGACCGTCGTGGCTCTGCACCGTTCCGCCTACCTCCTCCACTCCGACCCCCGGCTCGGTCATCGCCGGGGCGGCGTCCTGTTCGTCGGTCCGCACCGGCCGTACCTGGCGTACGTCGCCGACGTCCTGCCCAGCCTCGGCGAGGAGGGCGTGCAGACCTGCACCCTGCGGGACTTGGTGGCCGAGGGAGCGGGAGCCGCGGTCGAGGCCGATCCGGAGGTGGCCCGCCTGAAGTCGTCCGCGGACCTGGTGAGGGCGATCGAGAGGGCCGTCAGGTTCTACGAGGAGCCGCCCACCGAGCCGATGACGGTCACGACCCCCTGGTCCGACATCCAGCTGAGCGCCGACGACTGGGCCGTGGCGTTCGAGGCGGCGGAACCCGGCACTCCGCACAACGAGGCGCGGGACCAGGTACGGGAGGAACTGCTCACGATCCTGGTGGACAAGTACGACGGCGACGGGGACGCCTCACCCGAGCTGCTCCGCCGGTCGCTGCTGCGGAACAGGGAACTGCTCACGGCGTTCAACCGCGCGTGGCCGCTGCTGGAAGCCGCTGACCTCGTCGGAGACCTGTGGTCGGTACCCGCGTACCTGCGGATGTGCGCCCCCTGGCTCAGCCGCGAGGAGGTCCGGTTGTTGCAGCGCGCGGACGCCCAGGCGTGGACGGTGTCCGACCTGCCGTTGCTGGACGCGGCACGGCAGCGACTCGGTGATCCGGAGGCGGCGCGACGGAAGCTCCGGCACAAGGCCGCGGTCGCCGCCGAGCGCGCGCGTATGGCCGTCGTCATCGACCACATCCTCCAGGCCGATGACGACGGCGAGGGCGCGGTGACGATGCTGCACGGACAGGACCTGAAGGACTCGCTCGTCGACGAGACCGCGCTGCCGAGCGTCGAACCTGACCTGCTCGCCGGGCCGTTCGCGCACATCGTCGTGGACGAGGCCCAGGAACTGACCGACGCGGAATGGCAGATGCTGCTGCTGCGGTGCCCGTCCCGGAGCTTCACCATCGTCGGGGACCGCGCCCAGGCCAGGCACGGGTTCACGGAGTCGTGGCGGGAGCGGCTCGAACGGGTCGGGTTCGGCCGGATCAACCTCGCTTCGCTCAGCGTCAACTACCGGACGCCGGAGGAAATCATGACGGAAGCCGCGCCGGTCATCCGGGCCGCTCTCCCGGACGCCAACGTACCGACCTCCATCCGCAGCAGCGGCGTCCCCGTCGTACACGGATCCATCACCGACCTGAACCCGGTCCTCGACACCTGGCTCGCCGCACACGCCGACGGCATCGCCTGCGTCATCGGCGCTCCCACGTTCCGCCCCACGTCCCGCGTCCGCTCCCTGACCCCGGAGCTGTCCAAGGGACTCGAATTCGACCTGGTCGTCCTCGTCGACCCGGAGGATTTCGGCGAGGGCGTCGAAGGAGCGGTGGACCGCTATGTCGCGATGACCCGGGCGACACAGCGACTGGTCATCCTCACGAGCACGTGACGCGCCTGCCCGTGGCCCTACTTCGACAGGCAACGGGAAACCCCCGGCCGAGCAGGGCGGTTGCTCAGTGCTCCGGGCACGCGGACGTGCCGGGGGCGGGCTCGCCGGGGAGCAGGGAGCGGCGTGTCGCCGGGTCCATGTCCCGGTCCAGGCGGCAGATCTCGGCCAGCCGCGCCCGGGTGTCCAGGTTCCACAGCCGTACCGTGCCGTCGTTGCTGCTGCTCGCCACCGTCCGCCCGTCGGGTGCGAAGGCCACGCCCCACACCGCGTTGGTGTGCCCGGCGAGTGTGGCCCACGGCCGCTGTCCGGGCACGTCCCACAGCCGTACCGTACGGTCGTTGCCGCTGCTGGCGAGCAGTCGTCCGTCCGGCGAGAACGCCAGGCCGCGCGCCGATCCGGTGTGCCCCGTCAGCGAGGCGAGGAGCCGGTGCCGTGCCAGGTCCCACAGGCGTACGGTGCCGTCGTTGCCGCAACTGGCCAGCGTGCGGCCGTCGGGGCTGAAGGCGACGCCCCGGACGGCGCCGGTGTGGCCGGTCAGCGCGGCGAGCGAGCGGTGCGCGCGCACGTCCCACAGACGCACCGTCAGATCGTCGCCGGCGCTGGCCAGGGTCCGTCCGTCGGGGCTGAAGGCGACGTCGTTGACGTAGTCGGTGTGGCCGGTGAGGACGGCGAGCGTGCGATGGCCGGTGACGTCCCAGAGGCGCAGGGTGCGGTCGGCGCCCGCGGAGGCGAGGGTGCGGCCGTCCGGCGCGAACGCCACCGCGAACACGGCTCCGCGGTGGCCGTGCAGCACGGTGTGCGGGTGGCGGGCGGCCGTGTCCCACAGCGTCACCGTGCCGTCGGAGCCGGCCGCGGCCAGGGTGGCGCCGTCCGGCGCGAACGCCACGGTGGTGACGCTTCCGCGCGTGCCCGTCAGGGTCGTGGGCGCGGCGCGCCGCCGGGCGGGGTCCCACAGGCGCACGGTGTGGTCGGCGTCCGCGGTGGCCAGCAGCCGCCCGTCGGGGCGGTAGGTGACGGCGGAGACCTCCGTGAACGGGCGTGCGGCCAGGGTCCGGCCGCGCAGGTCCCACAGGACCACGGTCTGGTCGAACCCGCCGGTGGCGAGCAGTGTGCCGGTGGCGTCGACCGCGACGGACATCACGTAGTCGGTGTGTCCGGTGAGGGTGGTGACGAGCCGTCCGCTGCGCACGTCCCAGAGCCTGGTCGTGCTGTCCCCGCTCGCGCTGATCACGGTGGTGCCGTCGGGGGTGTAGGCCACGGCGTTGACGTCGTCGCTGTGCCCGCTGAGCGTCGCGGTGGCCCGGCGGCGGCCGGTGTCCCACAGCCGTACGGTCCGGTCCACTCCCCCGCTGGCCAGGCCGCGGCCGTCGGGGGCGAACGCCAGGCCGAGCACCTCGTCGGTGTGACCGCGCAGGACGGCCAGTTGCTCGGCCCGGCCGGGATCCCACAGCCGTACGGTCCGGTCCGCGCCGGCCGAGGCGAGGGTCCGGCCGTCCGGGGCGAACGCGAGCGTGTCGACCTGGCCGGTGTGGCCGGTGAGGCGGGCCGCTCGCCGGGGCGTTCCGGCCGTGTCCCAGAGCTGGACGGCTCCGTCGGCGGCGGCGACGGCGAGGGTGTGACCGCGGGGGTCGAAGGCGACCGCGCGGGCCGCGCGGGTGTCCGCCGGCAGCAGGACGGCGCGGGCGGAGCGGCCCGGGGACCACAGCCGTACGGGCCCGGTGGTGTCCGTGACGGCGAGGGTACGGCCGTCCGGGCTGAAGGCGATCGAGCGGATCCGGCCGGGGACGGTGAGCGTCGCGGTCGTCCGGCGGTCGGTGGGGCGCCGCAGGCGGACCGTGCCGTCCGAGCTGCCGGTCGCCAGCAGGCCGCCGCCCGGCGCGAAGGCGACCGTGTTGACCGGGCCGTGGTGTCCGCCGAGCCGGGCCGCGAAGGGCTCGGCCTGGGTGCTCAGCAGGGCTCCGCGGGCCGTGGCGGTGGGTTCCGTGCGGTAGGCCTCCGCGGCGAGCAGCATGGACGCCTCGGGTCGGCCCCCGGCCAGCAGGGTGGACCGGGCGGCGAGGGCCTGGGAGCGGGCGAGGCGTTCCTGGACGAGTGCGTCGGCCCGTTGCCGGTGGGCGAGGCCGCCGGCGGCCAGGGCGCAGCCGAGCAGGACGACGAGGGTGGCCACCATCGCCTGCCGCAGCCGGGTCTGCCGCCGTGCCTGGCGCTGCCGGGCCTCCTCCTCCGCCTGACTCGCGGTCAGGAAGGCTTCCTCCACGGGGTCCAGCGGTCCGAGGCCGTCCTGCTCCTCGGCCCAGGACCGTACGGTGTCCAGCCGTGTGCCGCGGTACAGCGCCGACGGGTCGCGGCTCTCACGCTCCCATTCGGCGGCGGCGTGGGCGAGTTGCTGGCGGACGAGGAGGCCGGCCCGGTCGGCGCTGATCCAGGTCCGCAGCCGGGGCCAGCTGTGCAGCAGTGCCTCGTGCGCGATCTCGACGCTGTCGCTGTCGACGGTGACGAGCCGGGCGCGGACGAAGACGTCGAGCGCGGTGCCGGCGCCCTCCGCGCCGGCGAGCTGCGTCGTCAGGGCGGTACGGCCGACCCGGCGGCGGGTGGCACCGGTGCCGTCGGAGACCTGGACGAGCCGGGACAGGATGCGCCGGATGGTCTGCTGCTCGGCGGGGTACAGCTGGGCGAACGCGTCCTCGGCGGTGCGTGCGACGGCTCCCTGGATGCCGCCCGTGCTCTCGTACCCGGCGACGGTCAGGGTGCCCGCCTCGCGGTGGCGCCAGGTGGCCAGCAGCGCGTGGGAGACCAGGGGGAGCGCGCCGGAGGGGACGCCCCGCGTACCGGCTTCACCGGTCAGCCCGGCGTCCCGCAGCAGGACGGGGACCAGACCGGGATCGAGGGTGACACCGGCGAGTTCGGCGGGTCGGGTGATGGATTCGCGCAGCTCCGCCGTGGTCATCGGGGGCAGGACGTAGAGGCCGTCGGCGAAGAGGGGGGCGAGTTCCGGGAGGTCGAGACAGCGGCCGGAGAAGTCGGCGCGGACGCCGAGGACGACCACCGCGGGATCGTGCGCGGGGGACGGTGGGGGCGCGGCGAGCGCGCACAGCACACGGGCGAAGGCGCGCTGTTCGGCCTCGTCCAGGCAGAGGGTGAACAGTTCCTCGAACTGGTCGACGAGCAGGACCAGCCGGGGCGGTGGCGGTGGCCGGCGCCCGGCCGGGGTCGCTTCCGCGCGGGACCGGACGGCGCCCAGGAGGGCCTCGGGCCGCTCGCCGAGCTGGGCGGCGGTGAGGTCCAGGTCGCCGTCGAGGGCTTTGGCGGTGCGTTCGAGCAGCTCGTCCAGCGGGTGGGCGGTGGGGGTGAGGGTGACGACCGGCCAGCGGTCGGCGCCGGCCATCGGGAAGCCGCCGGACCGTCGGAGGGCGGGCACGAGACCGGCGTTGAGGAGGGACGACTTGCCCGCGCCCGAGGGGGCGACGAGCAGCAGCGGCCCCGCGCCGACGCGTGCGAAGACCCGCTCCACGAGGGCGGCCGTGGCCCGTTCCCGGCCGAAGAATCGTCCGGCGTCCTGCGCGGTGTACGGCGACAGGCCCGGGTAGGGGCAGGCGGCGCCGGTGACATCGTTGCCGTCGTCGGGTTCCGCCGGGCGCGCGGGCGCGACCAGGCGCAGCAACTCGCCCTCGGCGCACAGGATCTGGTCGCAGCGGCGGGCCACGTCGACGGTGGGGCGCTTCGCGCCGGTTTCGATCTTGCTCAGATATCCCTTGCTGTAGTGGGTCTGTCTGGCCAGGCCGGCGAGCGACAGACCGCGTTGCTGCCTCAGTCGTCGTAGCTGTGCGGGGAAGGACGGTGTGGTCGGCACCGTCCGGTCCCCGTCGTTCTCGTTCCGGTTGCCGGTGTCGGCTCCCTGTTGCGGCTCCCCCAAGGCGTCCCCCATGGCAGACGTGCCCAGGCCGTGAGACGGCGGGAGCCCAGGTTACTGCCGGTGTGGGGCAGGTGGCCCAGCCATGCGCGGGGAGTGACCGAAAACGAGCTTCCGGAACCGCGGTTGCGGTTCCGGAAGCTTCCCCCGTCGGTCCCCCTCGGCCGGCCGTGGGTGGGGTTACGGCCGGTTGAGGGTGATGGAGTTGATCGGCGTGAGGTCGGCGTACACGCCCGTGCCTTCCGCGATGGGGGTGCCGCAGCCGGTGCCGTTGTAGCCGGTGCACAGGCTCGCGGTGGCACCGCCGTACTGGTTGTTGAGGACCCAGTGGCGGCCGACCTGGTTGTTGAGGTTGTGCGGCCCGTAGCTGTAGAAGACAAGGCTCGGCGACTGGGCGGGGTTCTGGTTCTGCGGGTAGACGCACACCGCCCCGTCCGGGCAACCCGCCCAGGGGTCGGCGGCCGGCTCGGCGTGGGCCGCGCCGCTCATCGCCATCACCGCTGCCGCGGCGGTCGCGAACGCGGCAGCCCCGCGAATCATGTTGCGCATGGATTCCCCCTTGCAGTTCTCCTGCGTCATCTGCGTCGCCGCAGGTCGTGCTTGGCGCTGACGCCATCAAAGCTCCCGCCGCGGCCGACCGGCGTCCACGGGTTTCCCGTCGCCCGTCCCCACCGCCTGCGGGAAACCGCACCTGACCAGCGGGAGCGGGAGGGGTGGGCAACGCGGGCGGCACCGGGCGAGGTGCCGCGCGCGGGCGGCTGCCGGCACCGGTCGCGGGAACGTCAGCCGTGATAGGCGGCGACCGCGAGCTGGACGAACGAGCGGATCAGCGGATTCGTGTCACCTTCCTTCCATGCCACCACCACACGGCTCGGCGGCATGTCGGTCAGCGGCACCACGGTGAGCCCCTCGCCGTGTTCGTGACCGAGAGGGGTCATGCCGACCGTGCCGTTCCAGAGCACGGCCTGCCGGCACTCCTGGACGGCGCGCACCACCGGACCCTCGCGGAGCTCCCCGCCGTTCCAGTACGACTGCCACAGGGGGTCGGTGCCCGCCGGGAACCGGAACCAGCGGCGGTCGGCCAGGTCGGCCCGCTCCAGGCTGCCGCGGCCGGCCAGCGGATCGTCGGCGCGCAGCAGCGCCCCCACCGGGTCGGCCCGCAGTTCGCGCACCGTCAGACCGGTCTCGTCGAACGGCCCGCGGGTCAGGGCGGCATCGACCAGTCCGGCGTGCAGCCCGCAGGTGGGATCGGCCAGGTCGGTCTCGCGGACGCGGACCTCGACGCTCGGGTGCCGCCGGTGGTAGGCGCGGGCCAGCCGGGTCGCGCCCGGGTCGGTGCTGCCCCCCAGGAAGCCGACGGTCAGCGTCGCGGCGCCGGCCGCCGCGGCCACGCGTACGCGTGCGCGGTCGGCCTGGTCGAGCAGGGCACGCGCCTCGACGAGCAGCGTCGCTCCCGCCGGAGTCAGCGCGACACCGGCGGACGACCGCTCGAACAGCACGGCGCCGAGTTCGGCCTCCAGCCGCTTGATCGCCCGGCTCAGTGGCGGCTGGCTCATGTGCAGCCGGGCGGCGGCCCGGCCGAAGTGGAGTTCCTCGGCGACCGCCACGAAGTAGCGCAGCGTGCGTAGCTCCACGGTGCGACGATACCCGTGCGGTATCGAGGTCACCGAACGGGTCTTGGACAGTGACGGGAGCCCGGCGGTGGAATCGAGGCATGGGTGACAAACGGAAGAGCAGTGGGCCGGGGACCGGCGGGCCGTCCGCCGGTGAGCCGACCGTCGGCCCCACCGTGTCGGTGGTCGGTCCGGGTGACGGGGAGATGATCGTCCTGGGCACCACGCGGATGCGCGTTCTCGAAGACGGGAGCAACACCGGGCACCGCCTCGGGCTCGCCGAATCCGTCCTCGCGCCGCACACGCCCGGACCGCCGCAGCACCGTCACGCCCGGCACGACGAGGGTTTCTACGTCATCTCGGGCACGGTGCGGTTCACCGTCGGAGAGGACGGCTACGACGCGACGCCGGGCACGCTCGTCATGGTCCCGCCCGGGGTCCCGCACACGTTCGCCAACACGACCGGCCAACCGGCCGTCATGCTCAGCACGTTCACGCCGGACCTGTACGTGCAGTACTTCCGGGACCTGCGGGACATGTACGCCGACGGCGGGGCGCCGGCCCCACAGGCGGCCATCGAGGTCATGAGCCGCTACGCCACCGAGCCGGCCACCGATGTCGCCGGGGCCGAGCGGGGACGCGACTCGTGACCGTCGCCGACCGGTCCTGCTGTGAGTGCCAGGGTGCCCGTCAGGTCACAGCGCGGGCCGAGGCGCCGGGTTTCGTGTAGGCCTGTCGTGGGTCGAGACGTCCGTGATCGGTCGGGCAGACGACGACGGCTTCCACCTGTTCGCCGCAGTCGCGGTGCCGTACCTCCAGGGGCGGTCCCTCCGGGTCCGCGGTGTAGCGGTCGCCCCACTGCTTGAGGGCGATCATCACGGGCCACAGGTCCCAGCCCTTGGCGGTGAGCCGGTACTCGCGGCGCGTGCGGTGGCCCGGCTCCTGGTACGGGACGGTCGTCAGGATCCCGGCGGCGACCAGTTTGCGCAGCCGGTCCGCCAGCACGGCCTCGGACAGTCCCACATGCCCGCGGAAGTCATCGAAACGGCGCACGCCGTTCATGGCGTCACGCAACACCAGCAGCGACCACTTCTCGCCGATCACGTCGAGGGTTCGCTGCACCGTGCAGTTCTCGGTGCTGGTATCCAACCAGGTCATGCGGCCATCGTAGGCTGGCTTCGGCATTGACAGCCAGATGTCTCGCTGGCTAGCTTCGCATGGTGAAGTCAGTCGACGAGGAAGAGGCCCCATGACAAGGTCACGCACGTTCGAGTGGCAGGATCCGGGCATCTCCGCCGCCGCCGTGGGCCGGCAGAGCGGTCTCGACTTCTTGCGGAGCGTGCTGAGCGGACGCCTGCCCGCCCCGCCCATCATGGCGACCCTCGGATTCTCCTTGGAGGAAGTCGAGTTCGGCCGCGTGGTCTTCGCCGTGGAGCCGGGAGAGGAGCACTACAACCCGATCGGCAGCGTCCACGGCGGTGTCTACGCCACTCTCCTCGACTCGGCCGCGGGCTGTTGCGTGCAGACCGTGCTTCCGGCCGGCATGGGGTACACCTCGCTCGACCTGAGCGTGAAGTTCCTGCGCAGGATCACCGTCGACACCGGCAAGGTCCGCGCCGTCGGCACCGTCCTCAGTCACGGCCGTCGTACGGCCCTGGCACAGGCCGAGCTGCTCGATTCCGAGGACCGCCTGCTCGCCCATGCCACGAGCAGCTGCATGATCTTCCCGGTTCCCCCGAGCTAGGCCCTCGGGCTCACTGTCGTCCTCGGGTCGACTCCGTGTCGGTGTGGTGTCGGTCCGTGAGCGGCAGTTCGGCGCGCAGCGTGGTTCCCGCCGTGTGCGGACTGTCGAGGAAGACGCGGCCGCCGAGCGCCTCCACGCGGTCCTTGAGGCCGACGAGTCCGGTGCCGCGGCTGAAGTCGGCACCGCCGACACCGTCGTCGCGGACGGTCAGGCACAGTGTCTCGTCGCGCTGCTCGACCGTGACGGTGGCGGCCGAGGCGCGCGCGTGTTTGACCACGTTGGTCAGCGCCTCGGAGACGACGTAGTAGCCGCTCACCTGGACCTGTCCGGGCAGCTCCCCGTCGTCACGCACCACGAGATCGACCGGGAGGGGGCAGCGGCGGGCCAGCGCCTTGAGCGCGGCGACGAGCCCGCCCCTGGTGAGGATCGCGGGATGGATGCCCCGTGCCATCTCGCGCACCTCGTCCGACGCGTCCGTCAGCCCTGCGACCACCTGGTGGAGCCTGGCCCGGACTTCGTCCAGCCCGTTCGGCACCATCGCCTGCGTCGACCCCACGAGCAGGACCAGTGAGACCAGTCGTTGCTGGACGCCGTCGTGCAGGTCGCGTTCGATGCGCCGGCGCGTCTCGTCGGCCGCGTTGACGAGACGGGCGCGTGACGCGGTCAGCTCGGCACGGGCCTCGGCGTTCTCCACGGCGGTGGCGACCAGCGCGGTGAAGCGGGCGATCTGCTCCTCCGTCTTCGCCGGGAAGGGCTTGTCGCCCCTCGTCGAGGCGGCGATCGCGCCCCACAGGCGGCCGCCCACGATGACCGGGCAGCCGACAGACGAACGGATCCCCTTCGCGCGCGACTCCCGTGCGATGGCCCCCGTGGCGCCGGCGAAGCTCTCGATCCGTACCGGGCGCCCGCCGTCCCGGACGTCACGGGCGACGCTCAGCCCGTCCAGGTCGATCCGGGTGCCGACGGGCAGCGGGTCCGGTCCCCTGCTGCGGCTCCAGGCGGCGATGCCGGTGACGGTTCCGTCCGCCTCGTAACGCTCCATGCGGGCCACGTCCGCACCGCACAGCAGCCCGACCTCGCGGGTGACCGCCTCGAAGACCGCTGCCGGCGGCACCGACCGGGCGACCAGTTCCGCGACCCGGCGCAACGCGGACTGCTCTTCCATCAGCCGTTCCGCCGCCAGGGCCGCTCGCCGCAGCCGGTCCGCCAACTGCCCCACGACCACCGCCGTGAGGAAGAAGACGCCCAGGGCGAGGAGATCCTCGGCGCTGCCGATCCGCAGCGCGTGGAACGGCGGAATGAACAGGTAGCCGTAGACGAAGACGCACAGCACGGAGGTGAACAGCGCGAGTGCCGTCCCCCAGAACATGGCGACGGGAAGAACGACCAGCAGGTAGAGCAGCAGAGGGTGCACCGACGTGAGGTGCGGCTTGAGGAGCGCGATGACGCCGGTCATCGCAGCGACCATGATCACGCTGGCGAGAACTCGATTGGACCAGCGCAGAGCCGGCGAGCGGATCCGGCGCCGTGCCATCACATCGCTTCCCTGGCCGAGCGTGAACGGATACTGCCCTTCAAAGTGTGACATAGAGGGAAAATGCGGCCAATGCTGGGCTCGCATGGCCGCCGCCGCGCGGGTCGCGCCGATCGGTCACGTCGCGTAGGCGATGTCGGCCCAGTGGACGGCCTGCCCGGCTTCGTGGCGGTCTCCGTGGGCCGCGGTGATCCCGTCGATGATCAGCAGTCCGCGGCCGTGTTCGTCGTCGGGCAGACCCGCCGTCGTACCGTCGGCGGCGGGACCTCCGTCCGACACCTCGACGTACACGTGCCCGGTGGTGTGGTCACACCCCAGTCCCAGGCACAGCGGCGGCTGCGCGTGCCGTACGGCGTTGGCGACCAGCTCCGAGACGGCCAGCAGGACCGAGTCCGCCGCTTCGCCGGAGACCCCCCACCGGCTCAGCAGCCTCCGAGCGATCGTGCGGGCCTGCCCGGCGGCTTCCGGACAGTGCGCCAG
Organism: Streptomyces sp. NPDC046727; assembly: GCF_040645635.1. NCBI lineage: Bacteria > Bacillati > Actinomycetota > Actinomycetes > Kitasatosporales > Streptomycetaceae > Streptomyces > Streptomyces sp. NPDC046727. The sequence goes on along the minus strand of NZ_JBEYYR010000005.1, from coordinate 100,845 downwards.
GGTCCATGGACGTACCGACGTCGGCGTGCCGCGGTCGTCCAGCACGGCGACCACCTCCTCCAGCACCTCGGCCCGGCCCCGGGCTCGGGGTGCCGTGCGTGCCAGTGGCCCCCATGTTCGCCCGCGGCGCCCGTGCGCGTCTTCGAGGCCAGCGCCCAACGTCTCTACCGGACAGCGGGAACGGCCGGACTCCAGCTGGCAGCAGTGCGCGCGGGTCGGCTCCCGATGAGCCCGCGGTGGCACGGGGACGACGGGACGATCGCCCGGCGTATGCCTGCGAATACAGCTAGCAGGAATGCCGATCAGCTACCGCCCTGGGATTCTGGAGGCATGCTGCGCTGCCTGATCATCGACGACAGCCCCTACTTCCTGAGCGCCGCCCGTTGTCTGCTCGAACACCAGGGCGTCGCCGTCGTGGGCGTGGCGTCCGACTGCGCCCAGGCACTGCGGCTCGCCGAGCAGCTCAGTCCTGAGGTGGCCCTCGTGGACATCGACCTCGGTGGCGAGTGCGGCCTGGAGCTGGCCGGCCGGCTGCACCGCCAGTCCGGTGCGGCACACCTCCCGGTGATCTTGATTTCCAGCCATGCCGAGGAGGACTACGCCGACCTGATCGCGGCCAGCCCCGCGGTGGGGTACCTGTGCAAGACGGCACTGTCGGGCGACGCCATCCGGGCTCTGCTCGCCGGAACGGACGACCGTCACCCGGACGACCGGGTCAACGGGCCTCCAGGTAGGTGATCACCGCTCGGACACGGCGGTGGTCGTCATCGGTCTCCGGCAGGTCCAGCTTGGCCAGGATGCTGCGCACGTGCTTCTCCACCGTGCCTTCGGTCACCCACAGCCGACGGCCGATGCCGGCGTTGGACCGGCCCTCCGCCATCAGCTCCAGCACCTCGCGCTCCCGCGAGCTGAGCTCGGCCAGTGGATCGGACCTGTGCCGGGCCGACACCAGCTCCTGCACCAGCGCCGGATCCACGACCGACCCGCCTCTGGCGATCCGGTGCAGTGCCTCAAGGAACTCCTGGACGTCACCCACGCGGCTCTTGAGCAGGTAGCCGACGCTGTGGCCGCTGGCCAGCAGCTCCATCGCGTGCTCCACCTCGGCATGCGCCGACAGGACCAGGATGCCCACGGCGGGGAAGTCCTGCCGGATGGTGCGTGCCGCGTCCAGCCCCTCGGTGGTCTGCCCCGGCGGCATCCTGATGTCCACCACCACCAGTTCCGGTGTCGTCTGCCGGACCACGTCGAGCAACTGCGTCGCGTCGGCGGCCTGGCCCACCACCGCGCAGCCCGAGCGCTGCAGCAGGCTGGCCAGTCCTTCGCGCAGCAGGACGTCGTCGTCGGCAAGGACGACCCGCAGATCCGCCAAGGCCGGTCCGTCACCGCTGGGCCCGTCCCCGGTGCTGGGGGTTCCTGGCGTCATACCTCACATTGTCGGTGAGCGTCGTCGGCTGAGCACCCGGCAGAGTGGGGCCCGACGGCGCAGTGCGTCATCGCGGGCATGACTCCGGGCTGGTCGGCCACACCGACCAGCCCGGACTTCAGGACAGACAGTCCTCAGCCGTGGCCTCCGCCACCATGGCCTCCGCCACCGTGACCGCCGCCGCCGTGGCCTCCGCCACCGTGGTCTCCACCGCCGTGGCCTCCGCCACCGTGGTCTCCACCGCCGTGGTCTCCACCGCCGTTGTGGCCGCGACCGCCGTTGTGATCGCCGTGGTCGTCGTGGTCTCCGTTGCCGTGGTGTCCGTTGCGGTCGTGGTCGTGACCCCAGCCGTAGCCGTACCACCAGCCGCCGTCGTCGTCATCGTGGTCGTAGCGGCCGTCATGATCCCGGTCACCATGGTGGCTCGCGGAGACAGAACCGCTGTGTACGTCCGAGTGGACGGTGGCGGCACTGGCGGCACCGACCCCGGTGAATGCCAGGGCGACCGATGCGACGGGGACAGCAGCCAAGCGTACGATCCTGGACACATTGGTACTCATGACGTGTCCTTTCAGGAGGAAATGGGCTGGTCCACGGCGGAGGTTGGGGCTTCCATGCCTCCGCTGTCGGGAACCGGGTCGGCTTCCAGCCTTGCTCGGCGACCGGGACGTGTCTTTGCAGCCAGCGGTGGTTCTCGCCTACAGCTAGCAGGAATCGGGGAGTGTTCACGCGGTCGGCACCGGGTGCCGCACCTCCGCCCCCGGCACGTCAGTCGAGGACGCGGCCGAGGAAGTCGCGGATGTGCTCGGTGATGGGCTCCAGGTGGCTCTCCAGGGCGAAGTGGCCGGAGTCGAGCAGGTGGATCTCGGCGTCGGGCAGGTCGCGGCCGAACGCCCTGGCGCCCTCGGGGCCGAAGATCTCGTCGTTCGCTCCCCAGACCGCCAGCAGCGGAACCCGGGAGTCACGGAAGTACTGGTGGACCTGCGGGTAGAGATCCACGTTGGTGGGGTAGTCGCGGAAGAGCCTGAGCTGGATCTCGTCGTTTCCGGGGCGGTCCAGCAGGGCCTGGTCGTGGACCCAGTTGTCGGGGCTGACCAGGGTCGGGTCGGCGACTCCGTGGACGTACTGCCACCGGGTGATCTCGGGGGTCAGTGCGCCGCGCATCGAAGCCTCGGTGTCCGGGCCGGGGGCCTGGGCGTAGGCGAAGACGCCCTCCCAGAAGGGCTTGACGAAGCCTTCTTCGTACGCGTTGCCGTTCTGGGTGATGATCGCGGTGATCCGGTCCGGGGTCTTCAGGGCGAGCCGCCATCCGATGGGGGCGCCGTAGTCCTGGACGTACATCGCGAACCGGTCGATGCGCAGGTAGTCGAGCAGGCCGGCGGTGACCTCGGTGAGGGCCTCGAAGGTGTACGGGAACTCCCCCAGGGCGGGCATCGCGGACTGGCCGAAGCCGATGTGGTCCGGGGCGATCACGTGATACCGGTCGGCGAGCGCCGGGATCAGGTGGCGGAACATGTGCGAGCTGGTCGGGAAACCGTGGAGAAGAACGACGGCCGGCGCCTTCGGGTCGCCGGCCTCCCGGTAGAAGACCTGAAGTCCGTCGACGGTGGCGGTGCGGTGGTGGACTGCGGGAGCCATGCTTCTAACCCCTATCTCAACATTTTGCGGTTATACATCCAGTCGAGCACGCCTCGTCTAACTAGTCAAGTGTGTTTTGGTGGTTAGATAACGCCCCTGGGTGGCTCGGCCCCGCGCGCACGCCGCCCCCGGTAGACCGCCCGCATGAGGTCCGTGATGGCCCTGGTCACCCACACCCAGGTCACTCACCCCTCGAACCCCCCGAGCCCGACACCGTCCTCGTGTGCCGCGGCGAGCCGGCCGCCGAGACCGTCCTGCCGTGCGCACGGCACCCCGGGCGCGAAGAGCCCCGCCGAACGGCCGATCCGTTCGCGTCCTTCGGCGGATCCGCGGGCCAGGCGGTCACACTTGACAAACCGTGACATTCCGGCACGCAGGAAGGGAACCCGTCCGCCCATGCATCTCGACCTCACAGGACGCACCGCACTGGTCACCGGATCGACGCAGGGCATCGGGGCGGCCATCGCCGTCGCACTCGCCCGGGCCGGGGCCCGCGTGGGAATCAACGGCCGTGGCGAGCAGCGGGTGGCCGACAGCGTGGAGTCGCTGGCGAGGGACGCACCCGGAGCCGATCTGGTGCCGGTGGCCGCCGATGTGACCAGTCACGAGGGCGCGGCCCGGGTGACGGAAGTGCTGCCCGACGTGGACATCCTGGTCAACAACCTCGGCGTCTTCGGCGCCGCCGACCCGCTGGAGATCACCGACGAGGAGTGGCGGCGCTACTTCGAGGTGAACGTCCTCGCCGCCGTACGGCTGACCCGGCTGTATCTGCCGGGCATGACCGGGCGCGGCTGGGGGCGGATCCAGTACGTCGCCAGCGACTCGGCGGTCGTCATCCCCGCGGAGATGATCCATTACGGGATGTCGAAGACCGCGCTGCTGGCGGTGAGCCGCGGCTTCGCCAAGAAGGCGGCGGGCACCGGCGTGACGGTGAACTCCGTCATCGCGGGGCCCACGCACACCGGGGGCGTCGAGGACTTCGTATACGAACTCGTCGACCGGGACCTGCCCTGGGAGGAGGCGCAGCGCGCGTTCATGCGCCAGTACCGCCCGCAGTCGCTGCTGCGGCGGCTGATCGAGCCGGAGGAGATCGCCCACATGGTCGTCTACCTCAGCTCCGAGCAGGCATCCGCCACGACCGGCGGCGCCCTGCGGGTCGACGGCGGATACATCGACTCGATCCTTCCCTGACTGTCCGGGAAATGCACGTTGCCCGACCGGGCACCGGAAGCGCTTTCCCGTGACCGATGTCACGATTACCCGTGCCCGGTTCCTTTCTTTAACCATCCGGTAAATCACAGGACTGTAAAAGGACGTCTCGGTGGACGATCCGGAGAGTAGGCAAGGGTCATCACCAGGACGTAGTTGACAACGTTGACCTGGACAGATAGCGTCTCTGTCTGCTATGAGCATCTAAATCTCAATTCGGCACTCGACCAGCAAAGCCGTGGACGTCCCGAATCAAAGTCAGCCAGAAATTGGCCGAAACCATTCGGTCCAGGGATTCCGGACCCTCTCGCGGCTGTACCGGCGGCAGGAATCGGCACATCAATGCGTGGCAGCATTGGGGTCCGCCCGCGGTACGCGGCAAAAACGGGAGACCAGAGGATGCGACGCCTCTCTCGCGGTGCAGTCAGGGATCACACCGGCGGGCGAACGGACGTTTCGCCGCGGTCCAGAAGCCGTCCACCAGGGCCCGGACCGGCTCGGCGCGCCGCCTTTGCGGCGGCACCGTAGCGCTCACAAAATCTTCACGCACCGTTGCACGACGCCGCCTCGTCACGCGGGAAACGGGGCACCACCTCGCTTGGAAAAATGAATCTAGGGGGGACCCACAATGCACCTCTTCGGCCGTTCGAGAGAACTGCGGGCCCTGGGCGAAGCGTTCACCGAGAGCGCGCGGGGAAACGGCCGACTCGTGATCATCACGGGCGGTCCCGGATCCGGCAAGACCCAGCTTGTGCATGAATTCCTCACCACTCTGAACAGCACCGACGCGCGCATACTGACGGGTACGGCCTGCTCGACCGAACGAGATCAGCCACTGAGCCTCGTAGGGCAATTACTACGGAACGCGGAGGCGGAGTGCGCGATATCACACCACGCACCTCCGGCAGTGAACTCCGCGGCGGAAAATCGCCGTCCCACCGGGCACGGGAACAATGCCGTGCCCGTGCACGGCGGGCACCGGCCGGGCGAGGCGCTCCTGGACCTCGTCCGCGGTGAACGTCCCCTGGTCATCGCCGTGGACGACGCCCACGCGATGGACCGCGCCTCGCTGCACACGATCGTCCGTCTGCTGCACCGCAGCCGCTCCAGGCGGGTCCTCGTGGTGTGTGCCACCTCAGGGCATTTCGGCGAGATCCGCTCGCCCGCGCACACGGAACTCCTGCGCCAGCCGCACCGACGGGTGCGGCTGGCCCCGCTGTCGGAGGCCAGCGTCGGCGAACTCCTCGCCGCCCAGGCCGGACGGAGCCTGCCGGGGCACGTCCGCAGCGCCTACCACCGGGCCACCGCCGGGAGCCCCCTGCTGGTGCACGCCCTGCTGGACGACAGCACGCGCTTCGCGCCCGAGATCGACCGGCCCATCGCCGGCGCCGCCTACCGCCAGACCGTGCTGTCCCTGCTGCACCGCGGCGATCCGGGCCATGTCCGGGTGGCCCGGGTCCTGGCCGCGCTCGGCCCCCTGGCGGAGACCGTTCCCGTCGCGGAGCTGGCCGGCACCACTCCGGCCGGCGCGCAGGAGGCCGTCGACGTCCTCAACTCCTCCGGGTTGCTGGACGGTTACTCCTTCCGGCAGCCGACCGGCGCCGCGGCCGTCCTGGCGGACATGGACGCCGCCGCACGCACCGAGCTGCACAGCCGGATCGCCCACACGCTGTATCGTTCCGGCGCGCCCGCCGTCGAGGTGGCGCGTCACCTCCACCTCACGGACCTCGTCCCCGCCCGATGGGGCGCGGGAATCCTGCGCGCCGCCGCGGAGCAGGCGCTGGCCGCGGACGACGTGGAGCGCTGCACCGACTACCTCGGGCTGATCCTGCGCGACTGCGCCGACGAACGCGAACGCCACGCGCTGTCGGTGGCTCTCGCGCGCGCGGAGTGGCGCACCAACCCCGCCGCGGCCGGCCCGCACCTGGAACCGCTGCGCGAGGCCGCGCTGGAGGGCGACCTGAGCATGCGGGACACCGCCACGGTCCTGCGGTACATGCTGTGGCGGGGCGACACCGAGCTGGCCGCCCAGGCCGTGGCCACCCTCGTCCACCCGCAGTCGCCCGCCGACGCCCAGCTCGTCGCCGAGGTGGAGTTCGTACGGCAGTGGTTCTACGGCGTGGCGCTCCCCGGCAAGGGCGCCCCGGCCGCCGGTCTTGACCCGCGCCGCCGGCCGGTGCACACCGAGACCGGTGGACTGGCCGCCCGGGTGGCGGCGCTCATCGGCGGTGAGGCCACCGACGAGTCGGCGGCGGCCGTCGCCCAGGCCCTCCAGGGACACCAACTGGACCATCTGAACCTGGAGTTGGTCGCCATGTCCCTGCTGGCGATCGCCCACGCGGACCGGCCCGCGATCGCCGCCGACGCCTGCGACGCGCTGCTGGAGTGCGCCGTGGAACGCCGGGCGACGACATGGCAGGCCCTGCTCGGCAGCGTCCGGGCGGAGATCGCCCTGCTCCAGGGGGACGTGACCACCGCGGCGCGGGGCGCGCTCGCCTCGCTCGGCACACTGCGCGCCCAGAGCTGGGGGGTTCTCATCGGCCTCCCGCTGTCGACGGCGATCTCCGCGCACACCGCCCTGGGTTCCTACGCCGAGGCCGAGGAGCTGCTCAAGCACGATGTGCCCGAGCCGATGTTCCGTACCGTGTTCGGCATCCAGTACCTGCGGGCCCGTGGTCATCACTATCTCGCCACCGACCGCCCGTTCGCGGCGCTGGGCGACTTCGAGACCTGCGGCCGGCTGCTCCGGGAGGGCAACCCCAGCCTGCAGAAAGGGATCCCCTGGCGGTCGGACCTGGCCCTGGCCAACCTGCGGATCGGCAAGGCCCGCACGGCCCGGGAGTGGGCCGAGGAGCAGCTGCGGCTGCCCGGCGGCCACAGTTCCCGGGCGCGGGCCATGGCGCTGCGCCTGCTGGCCGCGACATGCAAGCCGCACCGCCGGGCCTCGCTGCTGCGCGAGTCGATCGACCTGCTCAAGACGTGCGGCGACCGCTACGCGCTGGCCCAGGCGTACGCCGACCTGTCCGCGGCGCACTACGAACTCGGCGAGTACGCCCGGGCCCGGCTGGTGGCGCGGCAGGCGGCACGGGAGGCCGAGGCCTGCCGTATCGAGTCGCCGGTCGACGCGCACCTGCTGGAGGATCCGGCACGGCCCGAGACCTCGGAGTCGGAGGGCGGCCCCGCCATCCTGAGCGACGCGGAGTGCCGGGTCGCCGGGCTGGCCGCGCTCGGATACACCAACCGGGAGATCAGCGCCCGTCTGCACGTCACGATCAGCACGGTGGAGCAGCACCTGACCCGGGTCTACCGCAAGCTGAACGTGGCCAGCCGTTCGGAGCTGCCGTCGAAGATGCTGGACCACCGCATCCCGAAGCTCTCGGACCGCTGGGCCGGCACCCACTCGTCCACGGGCTGACAGCGCTCCCCCTCTCTTTTTTGTGCGTGGTCTGAGAGCGCTCCCTCCCGTCGTCCGCGCGACGGAGCGCGGCCTCGCCGGTGACTCCACCGGTGGGGCCGCGCCCTGCCCGTCGCAGGGACACAGGGGGCTCAGCTGAAGCTGCCGAGTTCGTCGTCCAGGATGTCGAAGAGTTCGTCGGCGGAGGCGGTCTCCAGGCCCGTGTCGCCGGTGTGCCCGGGTCCGCTCTCCCGCCACTCCCCGGTGCCGTCCCACCGTGCGCTGAGGGTGCGCAGCCGGGCGGCCACCCGGGCCCGCTGCTCCTCATCCAGGGCGGCCGAGTCCAGCGCGGTACCCAGCACCGTCTCCAGGCGCACCACTTCGGCCTCGATGTCGACGAGGCCGGCGGAGGTGTCCCCGCCGAGTTCCTCGAAGAGGTGCCGGGCGAGGGCGTCGGAGGTGGGGTAGTCGAAGGTGAGGGTGGTGGACAGCCTGAGGCCGGTGTCGGCGCCGAGCCGGTTGCGCAGTTCCAGGGCGGCGAGCGAGTCCACGCCCAGGTCGCCCAGCGGGCGCCGGGGGTCGACGGCGCCGCCGGAACCGTGTCCGAGGACGTCGGCGACATGTCCGCACACGGTGTCCACCAGCAGCTGCAGGGCGTCGGCGGCGCTCAGCCCGGCCAGCCGCCGCGGCAGCGGCTCGGCGGACGCCGGCGCGGGGCCGGCCGCCGCCCGGGCGGTGCGGCGTACGGCCGCCGGGGCGAGGCCCCGTACCAGGGCGGGGGCGTCGTCGGTGACCTGGACGCGGACCGGCAGCAGCAGGGCCCGGTCGGCGGCCGGGGTGTCGTCCGCGGTGAGCGCCCGGTCGAACAGGGCCAGCGCCCGGTCGGCGGGCAGCGGCAGGATTCCGTCGCGGGCCAGCCGGCGCAGCTCGGTCTCGCCGAGCCCGGCCGCCATGCCCTCCCCCGTGTCCCACAGTCCCCAGCCCAGCGACAGCGCCGGCAGCCCCTCGGCTCGGCGCAGCGCTGCCAGGGCGTCCAGGAAGGCGTTCCCGGCGGCGTAGTTGGCCTGGCCCGCCGCGCCGAGGGTGCCCGCTGCGGAGGAGAACAGGACGAACGCGGCGAGGCCGAGGTCACGCGTCAGCTCGTGCAGATGCCAGGCGGCGTCGGTCTTGGGCCGCATCACCGCTTCCAGCCGCTGCGGGGTGAGGTCGGTGAGCAGCCCGTCGTCCAGGACACCCGCGGCGTGCACCACGGCGGTCAGCGGATGCTCGGCCGGCACCGACGCGAGCAGGGCGGTGAGCGCGTCCCGGTCGGTGACGTCGCACGCGGCGACGGTCACGGTCGCGCCGAGGGCGGCCAGGTCGTCCACGGCGGCGGGGTCGGGCAGGCGCCCGCCGCGGCCGGCCAGCAGCAGGTGGCGTACGCCGTGCCGGGTGACCAGGTGCCGGGCCAGCAGCCGGCCGAGGCTGCCGGTGCCGCCGGTGACGAGGACCGTGCCGTCGGGATCCACGGTGGTCGCCCTCGCCTGCTCCGTCTCGGCCGTCCTCGCCAGTTCCGGTACGTACACCGTGCCTGCCCGCAGGGCGAGTTCGGGTGCGCCGGTGGCGACGGCGGCGGGGAGGGCGGCGGCCGAGGCGGGGTCGTCGTCGGTGTCGACGAGCACGAACCGGCCGGGGTGCTCGACCGCCGCCGCCCGGACCATGCCCCAGACGACGGCCTGCGCCGGGTCGGGCGCGCGGTCGGCGTGGACGGCGACGGCGGACCGGGTCAGGACCACCACAGGCGCACCGTCCGGGGTGTCGGCGAGGTGCCGGCGGAGTGCCGTGAGGGCCTCCACGGCGGTCCGTCGGGCCAGCGTCGGCAGATCCGCGGCGGAGTCCTCCACGGTCACGGTGAGCGTGCGGGGCACGGGTCCGGAGCCGTCGGCGACGACCGGCAGGGCGGTCCACCGCACCCGGAACAGGTCCCCGGGCGCCGGCGTGGCCGCGTTCAGCTGCCCGGCGGTCACCTGGCGGATGCGCAGCGACGTCACCTCGGCGACGGGCGCGCCCGAGCCGTCGTACAGGCGGAGGGTCATGCGGTCGGTGCCGTGCGGGGTCAGGCGGAGCCGCACCGCCGTGGCCCCGGTCGCGTACAGGGTGACGCCCTCCCAGGAGAAGGGCAGCGTCATCACGGTCGGGTCCTGGCCGTCGAGCAGGTCGATGGCGTGCAGCGTGGCGTCGAGCAGCGCCGGGTGCAGTGCGAAGCCGTCGGCCGCGTCGGCGTCGGGCAGGGCGAGTTCGGCGCAGACCTCGTCGCCGAGCCGCCAGGCGGCGCGCAGGCAGCGGAACGACGGGCCGTAGTGGTAGCCCTGGCCGGCCAGGTGGTCGTAGGTGCCGGAGACGTCCACGGGTACGGCTCCCGTGGGCGGCCAGACGGTGTCGGCGGCCGGTTCGGGTGCGGTGTGCGGGGCGAGGACGCCGGTGGCGTGCCGGGTCCACTCGCCGTCCGCGCCCTCCGGGCGGGCGTGCACGGTCAGCTGCCGGCGCCCGTCGGCGTCGGGGGCCGCGGCGGCCGCCTGGAGGTGGACGGCGCCGTGCCGGGGCAGCACGAGGGGCCGTTCCAGGGTGAGCTCCTCCACCCGCGGGCAGTCGGTGCGGTCGCCTGCCTGGACGGCCAGTTCGACGAAGGCGCTGCCCGGGACGAGGACGACGCCCGCCACCGCGTGGTCCGCCAGCCAGGGGTGGGTGGTCAGGGAGAGGCGGCCGGTCAGGGCCACCCGGTCGGCGCCGGCCAGCTCCAGGGCGGCACCGAGCAGCGGGTGCCCGGTCGGCGCCTGGCCGAGACCGCCCGCGTCGGTAGCCGTGGCGGGCGCGTCGTTCAGCCAGAGCCGCGTGCGCTGGAAGGCGTAGGTCGGCAGGTCGGTGCGGCGGGCGCCGGTGCCGGCGAACGCGCGCTGCCAGTCGACGGTCAGACCGCGCACGTGCGCGGTGCCGAGCAGGGTCGCGAAGGTCCGCTCCTCGTCGCGGTCGCGGCGCAGCGCCGGGACGAACGCCGACTGCTCGGCGTCGGCGACGGCGTGTGCGCCCATGGCCGACAGGACGGCGTCGGGGCCGAGTTCGAGGAAGGTGCGCACGCCGTCGGCCTCCAGGGCCCGGACGCCGTCGCCGAAGCGGACGGCCTCGCGGACGTGCCGGACCCAGTACGCGGGGTCGCACAGCTCGTCCTCGCCGGCGCGCGCGCCGGTCACGTTGGAGACGACGGGGATCGCGGGCGGCGCGTACCGGAGTGCGCGGGCGGTCTTCTCGAACTCCGCCAGCATCGGGTCCATGAGCGGGGAGTGGAAGGCGTGGCCGACCCGCAGCCGCTTGGTACGGCGGCCGGGGAAGGCCTCGGCGACGGCTTCCACGGCGGCCTCGGTGCCGGAGACGACGACGGCGCGGGGCCCGTTGACGGCGGCCACGGACACCTCGGGGCCGAGGTACGGGAGCACCTCCTCCTCGGTGGCGTCCACGGCGAGCATCGCACCCCCGGCGGGCAGCGCCTGCATCAGCCGGCCGCGCGCGGCGACCAGCCGGGCGGCGTCCGCGAGGTCCCAGACGCCGGCGACGTGCGCGGCCGTCAGCTCGCCGATGGAGTGGCCGGCCAGCCAGTCCGCGCGGACCCCGTGGGACTCGAGCAGCCGGTACAGGGCGGTCTCCACGGCGAACAGGGCGCTCTGCGTGTACAGGGTCTGGTCGAGCAGGCCGGCCTCCTCGGTGCCGGGCTCGGCCCACATCACGTCCCGCAGCGGGCGGTCGAGGTGGGCGTCGAGCGCCTGGCAGGCCGCGTCCAGCGCCTGCCGGAAGGCGGGGTGGGCGGCGTACAGACCGCGGCCCATGCCGACGCGCTGGGCGCCCTGGCCGGTGAAGAGAAAGGCGGTCTTCCGTCCGGCGGGCCGGCCGCGGACCACGGTGTCGGCGGCGGTGCCGTCGGCCAGCGCGGTGAGTCCGGCCAGGAGTTCCTCCCGGTCACGGGCGACGAGCGCGGCCCGGTGGGTGAGGGCGGCACGGCCCGTGGCCAGGGAGCGGGCGAGGTCGGCCAGGGGCCGGTCGGCGACCGCGCGCAGCCGTGCGGCCTGGGCGGCCAGTGCCTCGGGGGTGGCGCCGGAGATCACGAGGGGCAGGAGCGGGGCCGGTTCCGCTGTCGGTGCGGGCTCCTCGGCGGGTGCCTCCTCGATGATCGTGTGCACGTTGGTGCCGCTGATCCCGAAGGACGACACACCGGCCCGGCGCGGACGGTCTCGCCGGGGCCACGGCTGATGCTCCGTCAGCAGGCTGACCCGGCCGGCGTCCCAGTCGACCTTCGTGGACGGCTGATCCACGTGCAGGGTCCGTGGCAGCACGCCGTGCCGCATCGCCATGACCATCTTGATGACGCCCGCGACCCCGGCGGCGGCCTGGGTGTGCCCGATGTTGGACTTGACCGAGCCCAGCCACAGCGGCTCCTCGCGGTCCTGGCCGTAGGTGGCCAGCAGGGCCTGCGCCTCGATCGGGTCGCCCAGCGTCGTACCGGTGCCGTGCGCCTCCACCGCGTCCACGTCCGCGGCCGACAGCCGGGCCGCCGCCAGCGCCTGCCGGATCACCCGCTGCTGCGACGGGCCGTTCGGTGCCGTCAGGCCGTTGGACGCACCGTCCTGGTTGACAGCGGAGCCACGGACCACGGCCAGCACCTCGTGACCGTTGCGCCGCGCGTCCGACAGCCGTTCCACCACGAGGATTCCGGCGCCCTCGGACAGGGCGGTGCCGTCCGCGGCGTCGGCGAAGGACTTGGCGTGGCCGTCACCGGCGAGGTTGCGCTGCCTGCTGAAGTCCACGAACGTGTCGACGGTCGACATCACGGACACACCGCCGGCCAGCGCCAGGGTGCACTCGCCCTGTCGCAGCGCCTGCGCGGCCAGGTGCAGCGCCACCAGGGACGACGAGCACGCCGTGTCGACGGTGAGGGTCGGACCCTCCAGGCCGAGGGCGTAGGCGACCCGGCCGGAGGCCACACTGCCGAGGCTGCCGTTGCCGAGGTAGTCGCGCACGGACTCGGGCACGCGCCGCAACCGGCTGCCGTAGTCGTGGTACATGACGCCCGCGAAGACGCCGGTACGGCTGCCGCGCACGGAGTGCGGGTCGATGCCGGCCCGCTCCAGCGCCTCCCAGGACGTCTCCAGCAGCAGCCGCTGCTGCGGGTCCATGGCCAGTGCCTCGCGCGGTCCGATGCCGAAGAAGTCGGGGTCGAAGTCGGCGGCGTCGTACAGGAATCCGCCCTGGCGGGTGCTGCAGTGGCCGGCCTTGCCGGGCTCGGGGTCGTACAGGCCGTCGAGGTCCCAGCCGCGGTCGGCCGGGAAGGCGCCGATGCCGTCACCGCCGTCGGCCAGCAGCCGCCACAGCTCCTCGGGCGTGCTGACGCCGCCGGGGTAGCGGCAGGCCATGGCGACGATGGCGACCGGCTCGTCGTCGGGTCCCGGCACGGCGCTCTCGGCGGCGTCCTCGGCAAGCGCTCCGAAGAGTTCCGTCCTCAGGTGGCCCACGAGCGCGCCCGCGTCGGGGTGGTCGAAGACGAGGGTGGCGGGCAGGCGCAGGCCCACCGCGTTGCCGAGGCGGTTGCGCAGTTCCACCGCGGTCAGCGAGTCGAAGCCCACCTCGCGGAACGAGCGGCGCGGGTCCAGGGTCATGTCGCTGCCGTGTCCGAGCACGGCGGCGACATGGGTGCGGACCAGTTCCATGAGGGCCGCGTCGCGTTCGGCGGGGCCGAGGGCGGCCAGCCGGTCGGCGAGCGACCCGGAGTCGGTGCGGGAGGCCGCGGTGCGGCGGGCGCGTGCGGGGACCAGGCCGCGCAGCACGGCCGGGACGTCGGTGGCGCGGCGCAGCACGGCCAGGTCGAGACCGACCGGGAGCAGCAGTGACTCGTCGGTGGCCAGGGCGGCGTCGAGCAGGCGCAGGCCCTGCTCGGTGGGGAGGGGGCGGACCCCTGCGCGGGCCATGCGCTCCACGTCGGCGTCGGTGAGGTGCGCGGTCAGTCCCGTGCGCTGCTCCCAGAAGCCCCAGGCCAGGGAGTGCGCGGGCAGGCCGTGGTGCCTGCGGTGGGCGGCCAGCGCGTCGAGGAAGGCGTTGGCGGCGGCGTAGCCGGACTGCCCGGCGCCGTCGACCGTGCCGGCGGCGGAGGAGAACAGGACGAACGCGGCGAGGCCGAGGTCACGCGTCAGCTCGTGCAGATGCCAGCCGGCGTCGGCCTTGGGCCGCAGTACGGCGGCCAGGCGCTCGGGCGTCTGGTCGGTCAGCAGCCCGTCGTCGAGTACGCCGGCGAGGTGGACGACGGCGGTCAGCGGATGAGCGGGCGGCATCTCGGCGATGAGTGCGGCCAGTTGCTCGCGGTCGGCGGCGTCGCAGCGGGCCACGGCGATGTCCGCGTCGACGTCGGCGAAGTCGTCGGCGGCGGTGCCGCTTCGCCCGGCCAGCACCAGGCGGCGCACGCCGTGCTCGGCGACCAGGTGCCGGGCGACCAGGGCGCCCAGGACGCCGGTGCCGCCGGTGATCAGGACGGTGCCGTCCGGATCGAGGGACGGTATCCGTCCCTCGGGGGTGGCGCGGGCGAGCCGGGGGACGTGCAGCGTGCCGTCGCGCAGGGCGAGTTGGGGCTCGTCGCTCACCGCGGCGGCGGCCACGGCGGCGTCGGCGTCCGCGGCGGAGTCCATGGCGGCTTCGGCATCCGCTACGCAGTCCACGAGCACGAACCGCCCGGGATGCTCGCCCTGCGCGGCCCGGACCAGTCCCCACACGGCGGCGCCCGCCAGGTCGGTGACGTCCTCCTCCCCCACGGCCACGGCGCCCCGCGTGAGGACCAACAGCCGTGCGGCGGCGGTGCGTTCGTCGGCCAGCCAGTCCTGTACGGCGGTCAGGACCCGCTCGGTCGCCCGGCGGGCGCCGGTGACCGGGTCGTCGCCGCCGGCCCGCAGCACCACCCAGCCGGGCACGGCCTCCAGCGCGGCCAGGCCCTGCTCGTCCAGCACGGCGTACGCGGGTGCGGGCGTCTCGGGCACGGGCAGCGCCGGCCAGTCCAGGCGGTACAGGTCGTCCACGCGGGCGGTCGACGCGAGCGCGGCCGGGTCGACCGGCCGGGACACCAGGGCCTCGACCTCGGCGACCGGGGCGCCCGTGGCGTCGGCCAGCTGGACCGACAGCGTCTCGCCGCCGTGCAGCCGGATCCGCAGCGCGGTGGCGCCGGCCGCGTACAGCGAGACCCCGGTCCAGGCGAACGGCAGCCGGGCGGTGTCCTCGCCGTCGGTGCCGAGGCCGTCGGCGTGCAGCGCGGCGTCGAACAGGGCCGGGTGCAGGGCGAAGGAGTCGGCCTCCACGGGCAGTTCGACCTCGGCGAAGGTCTCGTCGCCGCGCCGCCAGACCGCGCGCAGCCCCTGGAAGGCGGGCCCGTAGTCGTAGCCGAGTCGGGCCAGCCGGGCGTAGGCGTCCTCGGCCGGTACGGGCTCAGCGCCCCGGGGCGGCCAGGCCGTGAGGTCGAAGGCGGGCGCGGCGGTCTGCGGGGCGAGCAGGCCGGTGGCGTGCAGGGTCCAGGCCGTGTCGTCGGCGTCCTCGGGGCGGGAGTGGACGGTCAGCGCCCGGTGTCCGGAGTCGTCGGCGGCGGTCACGTGCAGCTGCAGCCGGCTCGCGCCCCGGCCGGGCAGCACCAGCGGTGCCTGGAGGGTGAGTTCGGCGAGGTGTCCGCAGCCGAGGTCGTGGCCCGCACCGAGCGCCAGCTCCACGAGGGCGGTGCCGGGCAGCAGGGTGGTGCCGGACACGGCGTGGTCGGCCAGCCAGGGGGCGGTGGCCGTGGAGAGACGGCCGGTGAACAGGGTGCCGCCCTCGGCGACCTGGACGGCGGCGCCGAGCAGGGGGTGGCCGGTGCTCTGGAGTCCGGCGGCGGTGACGTCGCCGGCGCCGGCGGAGCGGCCGAGCCAGTACCGCTCGCGCTGGAAGGCGTAGGTGGGCAGGTCGGCGGGGCGTACCGGCATGCCGTGGAACACGGCCGACCAGTCGACGGGGACGCCGGCGACGAAGGCCTCGCCCAGGGCGGCCAGGACGCGCTCGGGGCCGCCGTCGTCGCGGCGCAGCGAGCCGAGGCCGGTGACGTCGGCGCCCGCGGCGTCGGCGGTCTCCTCGATGCTGTGCAGCAGCACGGGGTGCGGGCTGCACTCCACGAACACCCCGTACCCGGCGTCGAGCAGGGTGCGGGTGGTCGGCTCGAAGAGCACGCTCTGCCGCAGGTTGGTGAACCAGTAGCCGGCGTCCAGACCGGTGGTGTCGAGCCGGGCGCCGGTGACGGTGGAGTAGAACGGCACCTCGGCGGGCCGGGCCCGAACGCCCGCCAGGTCGGCGAGCAGCCGTTCCCGGATCGACTCGACGTGCGCGGAGTGCGAGGCGTAGTCCACGGGGAGCCGCTTGGCGCGGTCGCCGCCGGCCACGATCGTCTCGCGGAGTTCGTCGAGGGCGTCGGCGTCGCCGGACAGCACCACGGAGGAGGCCCCGTTGACGGCGGCGACCGAGACGCGGCCGTCGTAGCGGGCGACGAGGTCGCGGACCCGGGCCTCGGGCAGGGCCACCGACATCATGCCGCCGCGGCCGGAGAGTTCGCGGGCGATGGCCTGGCTGCGCAGGGCGACGACGCGGGCGCCGTCGGCGAGGGAGAGGGCACCGGCCACGCAGGCGGCGGCGATCTCGCCCTGGGAGTGGCCGATGACGGCCGCGGGCCGGACCCCGTGCGCGCGCCACACCTCGGCGAGCGACACCATGATCGCCCAGAGCACGGGCTGGACGACGTCCACGCGTTCCAGCGGCTCACGCGCCCGTACGGTCTCGATGAGATCCCAGTCGGTGACGGGCGCGAGGGCGGCGGCGCAGTCGGCCATGGTGGCGGCGAACACGGGTGAGGTGTCGAGCAGGTCGGCGGCCATGCCGGCCCACTGGGAGCCCTGGCCGGGGAAGACGAAGGCGATGCGGGACTCCCCCGCGGGCCTGCCGCGCACCACGTTCGGCGCGGCGTTGCCCTCGGCGAGTGCGGCCAGGCCCGCGGTGAGGGCGGGCAGGTCGGCGCCGGTGACGACCGCCCGCTCGTCCAGCGCGGCCCGCCCGGTGGCGAGCGTGAGGGCGACGTCGGGCACGGGATCGGTGCCGGCGGTGAGGTGGCCGAGGAGGCGGCGGGCCTGCGCGGCGAGGCCCTGCTCGCCGCTGCCGGACAGCACCAGCGGGAGCGGCCCGGTCCAGGAGGGCTCCGCCGCCCGGGCCTCGGGCTCGGGGGCGGCCTCGACGATGACGTGGGCGTTGGTGCCGCTGATGCCGAAGGAGGACACGGCGGCGCGGCGGGCCTCGCCGTCGGCGGGCCAGTCACGGGCCTCGCCGAGCAGTTCGACGGCGCCCGCCTCCCAGTCGACCTGGGAGGTGGGCCGTTCGGCGTGCAGGGTCTTGGGCAGCCGGCCGTGCCGCATGGCCATCACCATCTTGATGACGCCGGCGACGCCGGCCGCGGCCTGGGTGTGCCCGATGTTCGACTTGACCGAGCCGAGCCACAGCGGCTCCTCGCGGTCCTGGCCGTAGGTGGCGAGCAGGGCCTGGGCCTCGATCGGGTCGCCGAGCGGAGTGCCGGTGCCGTGCGCCTCGACGGCGTGCACCTGGCGGGGTTCCAGGCGGGCGTCGGCGAGGGCGGCGCGGATGACCCGCTGCTGGGAGGGGCCGTTGGGGGCGGTGAGGCCGTTGGAGGCGCCGTCCTGGTTGACGGCCGTGCCGCGCACCACGGCGAGCACGCGGTGGCCGTTGCGGCGGGCGTCGCCGAGCCGTTCCAGCAGGAGCAGGCCGGCGCCCTCGCCCCAGCCGGTGCCGTCCGCGCCCTCGGCGAAGGACTTGCAGCGGCCGTCCAGCGCGAGACCTCGCTGGCGGGAGAAGTCGATGAAGGTGTCGGGGGTGGACATCACCGTCACACCGCCCGCGAGGGCCAGGTCGCACCCGCCGGTGCGCAGCGCCTGCACCGCGAGGTGCAGGGCGACGAGCGAGGAGGAGCAGGCGGTGTCGACGGTGACGGCGGGCCCCTCCAGGCCGAGGACGTAGGAGACGCGCCCGGAGGCGACGCTGCCCAGGTTGCCGTTGCCGAGGTAGCCCTCCACGCCTTCGGGCACCTCGGTGAGCCAGCTGCCGTAGTCGTGGTACATGACGCCCGCGTAGACGCCGGTGCGGCTGCCCTTGAGGGTGTGCGGGTCGATGCCGGCGCGTTCGAAGGCTTCCCAGGCGGTCTCCAGCAGCAGCCGCTGCTGCGGGTCCATGGCGATGGCCTCGCGCGGGCTGATGCCGAAGAAGCCGGGGTCGAACCGCGGCGCGTCGTACAGGAACCCGCCCTCGCGCACATGGGTCCTGCCGGGGGCGTCGGGGTCGGGGTCGTAGATGCCCTCGACGTCCCAGCCGCGGTCGGCGGGGAAGTCGCCCACGGCGTCCGTCCCGGAGTCGACCAGCTGCCACAGCTGCTCGGGCGTGCTGACGCCGCCGGGGTAGCGGCAGCTCATGCCGACGATCGCGACGGGCTCCTGCGCCGCCTCGGTGATCTCGGCGTGTCGCCGGCGCAGCCGCTCGTTCTCGAGCAATGACTCGCGCAGCGCCTCGACGATCTGCTCGACGGATGTGTCCACGGTCGGTGTCGCTCCCTGCTGGCTCGGCGGCGCTGGTGACGCGGTGGAGGGTGCGCCGGGGGACGGGGGCCCGGTGCCGGACGCGGCGCGTCGCCGGCACCGGGGCGGGATCACTGGGTGCCGCTGCGGTCGAGCGCGGCGCGTACCAGGTCGGCCACGGCCATGGACTTGATGTCCGGGGCCCGGTCCGCGGGGGCGGGGGCCGGGGGCTGCTCGGACAGCTTCAGCAGGCTGTCGAGCAGCCCGGCCTCCCGGATGCGGGCGACGGGGATGCGGGAGATCAGGGTGCGCAGTTCGTCGTCGCCGTGCGGGACGGTGGAGGGCTCGGGTTCCGCGCTGTCCGGGAGGAGCCGTTCCAGGAGGTGGCCGGCGAGCGCCGCCGGGGTCGCGTAGTCGAAGACCAGCGTGGACGGCAGGCGCAGTCCGCAGACCGCGTTCAGCCGGTTGCGCAGTTCGACGGCGGCGAGCGAGTCGAAGCCCAGCTCGGTGAAGGCCCGGCGCGGCTCGACGGCGGCGGGTCCGGCGTGGCCGAGCACGGCGGCCACCTCGGTGCGGACCGCCTCCAGCACGGTGTGCTCGTGGTCGGCGGCGGGGAGTTCGGCCAGCTGTTCGCCCAGGGTGCGGGCCCGGTCGTCGCGGTCCGCGCGCCGGGTGACGCCGGCCAGGGTCCGCAGGACGGCCGGGACGCCCTCGCCGCGCCGGCGCAGGGCCGCGGTGTCCAGCCGTACGGGCACCAGGGCGGGGCTGCCCGAGGCCACGGCCGCGTCGAACAGCTCCAGCCCCTCCTCCGGGTCGAGCGCGCCGATGCCGGAGCGTTCGATCCGCTGCACCTCGGCCGCGTCCAGGGCGGCGCCCATGCCGCCGCCGGACCACAGGCCCCAGGCGAGGGAGGTGGCGGGCAGGCCGAGAGCGGCGCGGTGGGCGGCCAGCGCGTCGAGGAAGACGTTGGCGGCGGCGTAGTTGCCCTGGCCGGAGGCGTCGATGGTGCCGGCGGCCGAGGAGAACAGCACGAAGCGGGACAGCTCCCGGTCCAGGGTCAGTTCGTGCAGGTGCCAGGCGGCGTCCGCCTTGGGCCGCAGCACGGTGTCCAGCCGCGCCGGGGTCAGCGAGGCGACCAGGCCGTCGTCGAGGACACCGGCGGTGTGGACGACGCTGTCGACGGGGTGCGCGGTGAGCAGGGCGGCGAGCGCGGCGCGGTCGGACACGTCACAGGCGACGATCTCGGCCTCGGCGCCCGACGCCCGCAGTTCGGTGCGCAGATGAGCGGCACCGGGCGCCTCGGGTCCGCGGCGGCCGGCCAGCACGAGTCGGGTGACGCCGTGCCGTTCGGCCAGGTGCCGGGCGACCAGGGCGCCGAGTCCGCCGGTGCCGCCGGTGACGAGGACGGTGCCCCACGGACGGTCCGCCGCCGGGGAGCCGTCGGCGCGCACCAGGCGGGGCGCGTGCGCCCGGCCGTCCCGCCACCGCACCTCCGGCTCCCCGGAGTCGAGGAGGGCGGCCAGCGCGGCCCGGTCCGGTACGGGGCCGTCGGGCGCGGCCCGTCCGACGAGGAGGATCCGGCCGGGGTCCTCGGCCTGCGCGGCCCGCACCAGTCCGTGCACCGCGGCGTCGGCGAGGCCGCCCCCGGTGAGGACGACGAGCACCGAGCCGGCGTACCGGTCGTCGGACGTCCAGACCCGCAGCGTCTCCAGGGTGCGGACGAGGGCGGCCCGCACCGCGCCCGGCAGATCCCCGCCCTCGGCGGGCGGGGCGGTGACGGACAGGATCACCACGTCGGGCACGGTGGCGCCGAGCGCGTCCGGGCCGGCGTGCACCGGGACGCCGAGGCCGAGGTCGTCGTCGCCGAGGACGGCCCAGGTACGGCGGTCGGGGCGCCCCGCGGCCTCGGGCAGCGGCTCGTCGGTGACGGTGTAGAGGGGGCGCTGCTGCCGGGTGAGCCGGTCAGCGGTGACGGGGCGGGTGCGGTACGACTCGACGGTGGCGAGCGGCCGGCCCTCGGTGTCCGTCAGGTCGACGCGGGTGCCGTCGGTGCCGGGCGTGACGCGGACGCGGGCGGTGAGCGAGCCCCGGGCGTGCGGGGTGACGCCGCTCCAGGCGAAGGGCAGGGCGATGCCCTCGCCGGGGTCCGCCTCGCCGTCCAGGAGGGACGTGACGTGCAGGGCGGAGTCCAGCAGCGCCGGGTGGAGGGTGTGCCGGGCGGCGTCCTGCCGTGCGCTCGCGGGCAGTTCGAGTTCGGCGAGGAGGGTGTCGCCGTGCCGCCAGGCGGCCCGGACGCCCTGGAAGACGGGGCCGTAGTCGTAGCCCTCGGTGTGCAGGCGCGGGTAGAGGCCGGTGATGTCGAGCGGGGTGGCGCCGGGCGGCGGCCAGGCTCCGGGCATGGGCGCGGGTGCGCCGGCGTTGCCGGTGAGGGTGCCGGTGGCGTGCCGGGTCCAGCCCTCGTCCGCGGGGGCGTTCTCGGCGCGCGAGTGGATCTCTACGGTGCCGTCGGCGCCGGCGGCGACCTGGAGGTGCACGGCGGTGTCCGCGGGCAGCACCAGCGGGGCCTGCAGGGTCAGTTCCTCCAGGACGGGACGGCCGGTCAGGGCTCCGGCGTGGAGGGCGAGGTCGACCAGGGCGGCGCCGGGCACCAGGACCGTGCCCAGCACCGCGTGTTCGGCGAGGACGGGGTGGGTGGCGGTGGAGATCCGGCCGGTGAGCAGCAGACCGGCGTCGCCGGGCAGGTCCAGGCGGGCGCTGACCAGCGGGTGGTCGACGGGGGCGAGGCCGTGCCCGGCGGCGTCCTTGGCGGTGACGGCGGGCGTGGGCAGCCAGTACCGGCGGCGGTCGAAGGCGTAGGTGGGCAGCTCGACCCGGCTTCCCGCGTACGTCGCGTACAGCGCAGACCAGTCGACGTCCGCGCCCCGCGTGTGCACGGCGGCCAGGGCGGCGAGCAGGCCGGGCAGCTGGGCGGTGTCCTTGCGGGCGGTGGCGAGGAACGCGGTGCCCTCGGCGTCCGGCAGGCAGTCGGGGCCCAGGGCGGTGAGCACGGGCGCGGCACCGAGTTCGAGGAAGGTGTCGGCGCCCTTCGCGGCCAGCGCGGTGACGGCGTCGGCGAAGCGTACGGTCCCCCGTACATGCCGTACCCAGTAGTCGGCGGAGCCGAGTTCGGCGGCGGTGGCGGGGGCGCCGGTGAGGGTGGAGACGATCGGCACGGTCGGCTCGGCCGCCTCGATGCCGTCCATGACCTCCCGGAACGCGGCCAGCATGGGCTCCATGCGGGGCGAGTGGAAGGCGTGCGAGACACGCAGCGTGCGCGTGGTCGGGAAGCGGGCGGCGACCTCCCCGACGGCGTCCTCGTCGCCGGAGACGACCACGGCGCGGGGCCCGTTGACGGCGGCGATGCCGCACCGCCCGTCCAGCAGCGGTGTCACCTCGTCCTCCGACGCCTGTACGGCGATCATCGCGCCGCCTTCGGGCAGCGCCTGCATGAGCCGGCCCCGGGCGGCCACGGCGGTGACCGCGTCCGTCAGTGACCACACGCCCGCGGCGTGCGCGGCGGCGAACTCGCCGACGGAGTGCCCGGCCAGCCATGCGGGGCGTAGTCCGAAGGACTCCAGCAGCCGGTAGAGGGCGATCTGGGTGGTGAACAGCGCGGCCTGGGTGTAGGCGGTCTGCTCCAGGGTCTCGGCGTCGTCGCCGAACACCACCTCGGCCAGGGGCCGTTCCAGGTGCTTGTCGAAGAGCGCGGCGGCGCGGTCGAAGTGCTCGGCGTAGACGGGGAAGGCGTCGTACCAGTCGCGGCCCATGCCGGGGCGCTGGGCGCCCTGACCGGAGAACAGGTAGGCCAGGGTGCCGTCGGTGGCGGAGCCGGTGACGAGCAGCCCCGGGGCCTCGGTGCCGCGGGCCAGGGCGTCCAGCGCGGTGGCGGCCTGGTCTTCCCGGGTGGCGAGGAGCACGGCCCGGTGGGGGTGGGTGCCGCGGGTGGTGGCGAGGGCCAGGCCGAGGTCGGCGGGGGCGGTGCCGGTCAGCTCCAGCAGGCGGCGGGCCTGCCCGCGCAGGGCCTCGGGCGAGCGGGCGGAGACGGGCAGGGCCAGTACCGGCGGGGCGGTGGCGGGGTCTGCCTCGGGGGGCTCGGGCTCGGTGAACTCCTCCAGGATCACATGGGCGTTGGTGCCGCTGATCCCGAACGAGGACACCCCGGCGCGGCGCGGCCGGTCCGGCGCCGGCCACGGGCGCTGCTCGGTGAGCAGTTCCACGGCGCCGGCGCTCCAGTCGACCTGGTGGGACGGCGCGTCGACGTGCAGGGTCTGCGGCAGCACCCCGTTGCGCATGGCCATCACCATCTTCATGACGCCCGCGACCCCGGCAGCGGCCTGGGTGTGCCCCATGTTGGACTTGACGGAGCCCAGCCACAGCGGCTCCTCACGGCCTTGGCCGTAGGTGGCGAGCAGCGCCTGCGCCTCGATCGGGTCCCCCAGCGTCGTACCGGTGCCGTGCGCCTCGACGGCGTCGACGTCGGCCGGGGTGAGCCCGGCGGCGGCCAGCGCGGCGCGGATGACACGCTGCTGGGAGGGGCCGTTGGGGGCGGTCAGACCGTTGGAGGCGCCGTCGGAGTTGACGGCGGAGCCACGGACATAGGCGAGCACACGGTGGCCGCCTCGGCGCGCGTCGGAGAGGCGTTCCACGACGAGCACGCCGGCGCCCTCGCCCCAGCCGGTGCCGTCCGCGCCCTCGGCGAAGGACTTGCAGCGGCCGTCGGCGGCCAGCCCGCGCTGCCGGGCGAAGTCGATGAACGTGTCCGGTGTCGACATGACCGTGACGCCGCCGGCCAGGGCGAGGTCGCACTCGCCCTGCCGCAGGGCCTGGGCCGCCAGGTGCAGGGTGACCAGCGAGGACGAGCAGGCGGTGTCGACGGTGACGGCCGGCCCCTCCAGGCCGAGGGCGTAGGCGACCCGGCCGGAGACGACGCTGCCCAGGCTGCCGTTGCCGAGGTAGGCGGCGAGGTCCTCGGGCACGTCGGCCTGCCAGGTGCCGTAGTCGTGGTACATGACGCCCGCGAACACGCCGGTGCGGGAGCCGCGCAGGCGCTGCGGGTCGATGGCGGAGCGCTCCAGCGCCTCCCAGGACACCTCCAGCAGGAGCCGCTGCTGCGGGTCCATGGCGGTGGCCTCGCGCGGGCTGATGCCGAAGAAGCCGGCGTCGAACTCGGCCGCGTCGTAGAGGAAGGCGCCTTCGCGGGTGTAGGTGCGGCCGGGGGTGCCCGGCTCCGGGTCGTACAGGGCCTCGGTGTCCCAGCCGCGGTCGGCCGGGAAGTCGCCGACCGCGTCGACGCCGTCGGCGACGAGCCGCCACAGGTCCTCCGGGGAGCGGACCCCGCCGGGGTAGCGGCAGCTCATGCCGACGATGACGATCGGGTCGTCGTCGGCCGCGGTGCGGGGGGCGGGGGCGGTGGTCTCCCGCTCGCCGGTGCCGAAGAGCGTGTCGCGGATGTGGTCGGCGAGGGCGCGGGAGGTGGGGTGGTCGAAGACGAGGGTGGCGGGCAGCCGCAGCCCGGTGGCGGTGCCCAGCCGGTTGCGCAGCTCGACGGCGGCCAGTGAGTCGAAGCCGAGGTCGGTGAAGGCCCGGCCGGGGTCGATGGCGGACGGCCCGTCGTGCCGCAGTACGGCCGCCACCTCGGTGCGCACCAGGTCCAGCAGGGAGCGGTCGCGGTCGGCGGCGGGCAGCGCGGCCAGCTGTCCGTCGGTGGCCGTCGCGGGGGCGGCGCTCGCCGTGGCCCGGCGGGTGACCGGGCGGACGAGGGTGGTCAGCAGCGGGGGTATGCCGTCGGGGCGGCGGCGTACGGCGGCGGCGTCGATCTCCACGGGCACCAGGTGGGGTGCGCGGGAGCGGAGGGCGGCGTCGAACAGCTCCAGGGAGCGGGTGGCGGACAGGCCGGGGATGCCGTGGGCCGCGATGCGCTCCAGGGCCGTGTCGTCCAGGGCTGCGCCCATGCCGCTGTCGGTGTCCCACAGGCCCCAGGCGAGCGCGGTGGCCGGCAGGCCGAGGGCGGCGCGGTGCTCGGCGAGGGCGTCCAGGTAGGCGTTGGCGGCGGCGTAGTTGCCCTGGCCGGGGCCGTCGAGGACGGCGGCGAGGGAGGAGAACAGCACGAAGTGAGCGAGGTCGCGGTCCCGGGTCAGCTCGTGCAGGTGCCAGGCGCCCAGTGCCTTGGCGTGGAAGACCTCGTCCACCATCTCGTCGGTGAGGGTGTCCACGACGCCGTCGCGGACGGTGCCCGCCGCGTGGACGACGGAGTCGACCGGGTGCTGGTCGAGCAGGCGGCGCAGTGCCTCGCGGTCGCCGGCGTCGCAGGCGGCCACGCTCACCTCGGCACCGAGCGCGGTGAGTTCGGCGTGCAGTGCGGGGGCCGTACCGCGGCGCCCGGCGAGCACCAGGCGGCGTACGCCGTGCGCGCGGACCAGATGCCGGGCGAGCAGCGCGCCGAGGCCGCCGGTGCCTCCGGTGACGAGGACGGTGCCCCAGTCGGTGGGGGGTTCTTCCCCGGAGGGCCGCGCGATCAGCCGGGGCACACTGAACTGCCCGTCGGCCAGGGAGAGTTCGGGTTCACCGGTGGTGAGGGCCCGGCGCAGGTCGGCCTCGGAGGGCACCGCCTCGTGCTCGACGAGGACGTACCGGCCGGGGTTCTCCGCCTGGGCGGAGCGGACCAGGCCGCGGACGGCCGCGTGGGCGGGACTGGCGGGCGGGGTGACGACGACGAGCCGGGTCTCGGCGAGGCGCTCGTCCGCCTGCCAGGTGCGCAGCAGCCGCAGTACGTCGCGGACGTGGGCGCGCGCGTCGGTGGCGTCGGCTCCCGCCGGGCCGGGCACGCGGTGCACGACGGCGTCCGGGGCGGGGCCGTCGAGCAGGGAGTCGACGGAGCCGGTCGTGTCCTTCAGGTCGGCGGTGCGCAGGGGTGCGGTGGCCGCCGGCCGGGGGTGCGGCGACCACCGCACGGCGTACAGGACGTCGCCCGCCGGTACGGGCCGGGAGGTCAGGGCCTCGATGTCGGCCACCGGGGCGCCGGTGGCGTCGGCGAGGTGCAGCGCGAGGGTGTCGCGGCCGCTACGGGTGATCTTCACACGGAGGGCGGACGCGCCGGTGGCGTGGAGGGTGACGCCGGTCCAGGAGAACGGCACCAGCACCTCGGGGCGTGGCGGGGCGTCCAGGTCGGCGGCGTGCAGCGCGGCGTCGAGCAGCGCCGGGTGCAGGCCGAACCCGGTCGCGCCGGCGGCGGTCTCCTCGGGCAGGGCGACCTCGGCGTAGACGGTGTCGCCGTGCCGCCAGGCGGCGCGCAGCCCCTGGAAGGCGGGCCCGTAGCCGTAGCCCTGGCCGGCGAGGTCCGTGTAGACGCTCGCGGTGTCGAGCGGCTGGGCGTTCCGCGGCGGCCACTCGCTCAGGCCGGCCGGGGCAGCCGGGGCGGTGGTGGCGAGGACGCCGGCGGCGTGCTGGGTCCAGGGGGCGGCTTCGTCGGCGCGGGTGTGGACCGTGACGCCGCGACGCCCGGAGTCGTCGGGTTCGCCCACGGCGACCTGGACGGCGACGTCCTGGTCGGCGCGCAGCACGAGCGGGGCGCCGAGGGTCAGCTCCTCCAGGGTGCCCGCGCCGACGTGGTCGCCCGCGCGGAGGGCGAGTTCGACGAAGGCGGTGCCGGGGAACAGGACCCGGCCGGCGATGACGTGGTCGGCGAGCCAGGGCTGGGTACGGGTGGAGAGCCGGCCGGTCAGCACGACGCCCTCGGCGCCGACGGCGACCACGGCCGCGAGCAGCGGGTGGCCGGCGGGGAGCTGGCCGAGGCCCGCGGCGTCGGTGGCGGTGCTCTGCTCCAGCCAGAAGCGCCGCCGCTGGAAGGGGTAGTGGGGCACGTCGACACGGCGCCCGCCCAGGCCGGCGAAGTGCCGCCGCCAGTCGACGGGGACGCCCCGGGCGTGGGCGGCGGCGAGCGCGGTGAGGGCCTCGCGGGCCTCGGGCCGCTCGCGTCGCAGCACCGGCAGGAAGGCGGTGCCGGGTATGTCGGTGCAGTCGGGGCCCATGGCGGACAGCACCGCGTCGGGGCCGATCTCCAGGAAGGTCCGTACCCCGTTGCCGGCGAGTGTGCGGACGGCGTCGTGGAAGCGGACCCGGGCGCGGACGTGCTCCACCCAGTACTCGGGGTCGCACAGCTCGGCGGTGACGGGGCCGCCGGTGACGGTCGAGACCACCGGCAGCCTCGGCTCGGCGTAGTCCAGGACGTGCGCCACCCGGCGGAACTCGGCCAGCATCGGTTCCATCAGCGGCGAGTGGAAGGCGTGGCTGACCCGCAGGCGCTTGGTGTCGTGGCCGCGCGCGGCGAGTTCGGCGGCGATGCGCTGCACGTCGGCCGCGTCGCCGGAGACCACGACGGCGGCGGGCCCGTTGACGGCGGCGATGCCGGTGCGCGGCGTGAGCAGCGGCGCCACCTCGTCCTCGGCGGCGCGTACGGCGACCATGGCGCCGCCTTCCGGTAGCTGCTGCATGAGCCGGCCACGGGCGGCGACCAGGATCGTCGCGTCCTGGAGGGTGAGCACGCCGGCCACGTGCGCGGCGGCGATCTCGCCGACGGAGTGCCCGGCGAGCTGGTCCGGAGTCAGGCCCCAGCTCTCCAGGAGCCGGTGGAGGGCGACCTCCACGGCGAACAGGGCGGGCTGCGCGTACTCGGTACGGTGCAGCAGCTCGGCCTCGTGGGTGCCGGGCCCGGCGGACAGGATGTCCCGCAGCGGCCGGTCGAGCTGGAGGTCGAAGTGGGCGCAGACGTCGTCCAGGGCGTCGGCGAACGCCGGGTGGGCGGCGGCGAGTTCGCGGCCCATGCCGGCCCGCTGGCTGCCCTGTCCGGTGAACAGGAAGCCGAGTTCGCCGTCGGCTCGGCCGGTGAGGGGCGTGGCGCCGGAGGCCAGGTCGTGGAGGGCGGCGCGCAGTTCGGTGCGGTCGGCGGCGACGAGGACGGCCCGGTCGGGCAGGGCGGCCCGGGTGGTGGCCAGGGTGTGGGCGAGGTCGAGCGGGTCGGCCTGGTCGGCCAGGGGCAGCAGGTCGGCGGCGCGGGCCCGCAGCGCGGCTTCGCCCCGGGCGGACAGGGTGAAGGGCAGCGGTGTTCCGGCGGGCAGGACCGGGCGGGTGTCCGCTTCGACGGCCGCGGGCTGCTCCAGGATGACGTGCGCGTTGGTCCCGCTGACCCCGAACGAGGACACGCCGGCCCGCCGGGCCCGGCCGGTCTCGGGCCACGCACGCTGCTCGGTGACGAGCCGGACGGCCCCGGACGACCAGTCGACGTGCGGGGTGGGCTCGTCCACGTGCAGCGTCGCCGGTATCTGCCCGTGCTCCATGGCGAGGATCGCCTTGATCATGCCGGCGACGCCGGCGGCGGCCTGGGTGTGCCCGAGGTTGGACTTGACCGAGCCGAGCAGCAGCGGGGCGTCGTCGGGGCGGTCCCGGCCGTAGGTGGCGAGGAGCGCGGTGGCTTCGATGGGGTCGCCGAGCCGGGTGCCGGTGCCGTGTGCCTCGACCATGTCGACGTCGGCGGCGGTGAGCCCGGCGTCGGCGAGGGCCCGGCGGATCAGCCGCTGCTGGGAGGTGCCGTTGGGGGCGGTCAGGCCGTTGGAGGCGCCGTCCTGGTTGACGGCGGAGCCGCGGACGACGGCGAGCACGCGGTGCCCGTTGTCGCGGGCGTCGCTCAGCCGTTCCAGGACGAGCACGCCGACGCCCTCGGCGAATCCGGTGCCGTCCGCCGCGGCGGCGAACGCCTTGCAGCGGCCGTCGGGGGCGAGGCCCCGCTGCCGGCTGAAGGCGGTGAACACGCCGGGGCCGCCCATCACGGCCACCCCGCCCGCGAGCGCCAGCGAGGACTCGCCCTGGCGCAGCGAGCGGCACGCCAGGTGGACGGCGACCAGGGCCGCGGAGCAGGCGGTGTCGACGGTGACCGCCGGGCCCTCGGCGCCCAGGACATAGGCGACGCGGCCGGAGATGACGCTGTTGGCGTTCCCGGCGAGGAGGTAGGCGTCGAGGCCGTCCGGGGCGTCGTGCAGACGCGGCCCGTACTCCTGCACCTCGGCGCCGAAGAACATGCCGGCCGGGGTGCCGCGCAGGGCCGTGGGGTCGATGCCGGCGTCCTCCAGGGCCTGCCAGGAGGTCTCCAGGACGAGCCGCTGCTGCGGGTCCATGCCGAGTGCTTCGCGCGGGCTGATGCCGAAGAACTCGGCGTCGAACTCGGTGGCGGTGTCGAGGAAGCCGCCGCTGCGGACGTAGGCGCTGCCGGGCACCTCGGGGTTCTCGTCGTAGAGGGCGTCCAGGTCCCAGCCGCGGTCCTGCGGGAAGCCGGACAGCACCTCGCCGCCCTCGGTCAGCAGCCGCCACAGGTCGGCGGGCGAGGAGACGCCGCCGGGGAAGCGGCAGCCGATGCCGACGATCGCGATCGGTTCGTCGGCGGTGCCGTCACCGGCCGGCTCGGGGTGGTCGTCCGCCCGGCCGTGGACCTCGGCGAGCAGCCGGGCGGCCAGGTCGTGGACGGTCGGGCAGTCGTAGGCGAGACCGACCGGCAGGTCGAGGCCGGTCCGTTCGGTCAGCCGCCGGTGCAGGTCGACCGCGGCGAGCGAGTCGAGTCCCTGCGCGGAGAACGGGGTGGCCGGATCGAGGGAGTCCACCGTGCCCGGCCGGGCCGCCTCGATCGCCTCGGTCACGGCCGTGCGGACCAGTTCGGTCACCAGCCTGCGGTGCTGGGACGGTACGGCCGTGGCGAGCCGTCGTGCCAGAGCTGAATCGGATCCGGGCCCGTTCATCCACGCATCTCCACTTTCGGCCGACACCGGTTTTCCTCACCTTTTTCCACACGCTAGTGACGGCCCGCGAAAGGCCACACCCTTAGGCACCCCTAGGGGCGTGCCGGTCGAACGAACGGCGCACGTACGACAGGGAGTCGAGCAGATCAGCGGATGTGATGGCCCGGGCCGGGCGTACGTCGGCGATACCGCTCAGCGGCATCTTCCCGATGTCGGACCAGCGCAGCCGGCCGTCCGCGTCGATGTAGCTCCGGCTGAATCCGGCGTTGTCCGGATGCAGACAGTAGGGAACGTCGAGACGTCCCTCGGCGAACGCCGTCAGCAGGGCCGCGCCGAGGTCGTCGTCCAGTTCCAGCACGGCGTCGACCAGGGCCGATGCCTCGGCGTAGGTCTGGCTGCCGGTGCCGTCCAGCGGGGCGCGCGGGGTCCGCGCGGCGACCGCCGCCGCGTGTTCGAGGGCGGCGACGTTCTCGGCCACCGTCGGAATGCGGCGGGATTCCGCGACGGTTTTCACGATGAGCCGTTCGGAGCCGCTGGCGACGGCGAGTTCGGCTGCTTTTCCGAGCAGCCGGTAGGCGCCTTCCTCGGTTTCCGGGAACAGGCCCATGTAGGCGTAGACGACGACATGCCATTCGGTGTCCGGCAGGAACCGTGCGCACAGGCTGCGCAACGCGGCCACCGCTTCGGCGTCCTGTCCCGGATGGGTCTGCTGGGCGTAACTCAGCGAAATGCTCCGGATGCCGTGCCGGTGGAAGAACAGCGCCTCCAGCACGCTGACGGCGACGAGCAGGCTGGGCGGGCAGAGCTGGCCGAGGACGCATCCGCCGAAGGTCTCCAGGTGCGGTTCGGCACCCGCTCCGCGCAGGGCGGCGAACAGTTCGCAGGAGGCGGACCAGTGGGCGACGGACTCGCGCAGCGGGACCCGGCCGTAGGGCAGGCAGTAGGAGACCGGGCCGCCCTCGGAGGCGTCGAGCCCGACGGCCGTCAGCGCCCGGAAGATGTCCTGCGGCGCGGCCGAGCCGTGCCGGACCTGGACCGGGAAGCCGGGGCCGCGGATGCCGTCGAGCACGTCGAGGGTGGTGGCCGTCTCGTGGCTCACGATCGGGTAGCCGTTGAGGGCGACGCCCTCCAGGACGGCCAGTCCGGCCGACTCCAGGTCGCCGACCCGGGTGTAGCTGTCCAGGGTGATCGTGCCGACGGTGGTCGCCGCTGCGTTGCGGGTGGCGAGCAGCCCGGCCCGCATGCGTTCCGGGCTGCTCATCCCCATCCGGGGCTGGACCACCAGGTGGCCGGCGTCGTGAGCCCGGCGCACGAAGGCGCCGAACCCGACGCCGGTCACACCAGGGCTCGCTGCGGCAGCGTGTCGAGCATCCGCCGGAAGGCGGCGACGCCCTCGGCGCTGTCGTCGAACACCGCGTCGTAGCCGGCGGCGCGCAGCGCGGCCGTCTCCTCGCTGCCGCAGCGCCCGGCGATACCGAGCTTGCCGCCGATGACGGCGGGCACGGCGGCGAGTCCGGGGTGCTCGCGCAGCCGGGTGACGGTCCGCATGCCGTCGTGGTAGCCGTGGCCGTTGACGCTGCTGATCACGATGAGGGCCGGGCGGTGGGTGAGGGCCTCGGTGATGAGCAGGTCCTCGGGGACACAGGGGCCGAGGTTGATCACGCGGTGCCCGTGCTCCTCGAGGAGCAGCTGGAGGTAGACCAGGTTCCAGGTGTGGGAGTCGGAGATGCCGCCGGCCACGAGCACGGGCGGGTCGGCGGGGGTCATCGGGAAGGGGCTCATCACAGGGCCTGTCCGTGGGTGAAGGGTTCGCATGTGCGGGTGTGCTGGATGCGCGAGACGGAGACGACGTCGTCACCGCGGACGACGATCTCGGCGGGGGCGGGCCTGCCGAGGAACATCAGCAGGCTGGCCGTCGGGCCGTAGGCGCCGGCGTTGGGCACGGTGAGCAGGTCGCCCGGTGCCAGGTGGGGCAGCGGGACGTTCCGGCCGAGCAGATCGCCGGGGGTGCACAGCGGCCCGGCGAGGTTCGCGGGTGTGCCGTCCGCGCCCACGGACTCGTGCGGCTCGACGGACACGGGCAGGATGCGTCCGAGGCCGGACATGCCGCCGAAGGTGTTGATGCCGGCGTCGAGGACGAGGTAGCGGGTGTCGCGGCTGTCCTTGACGTTGACGACGGAGGTGAGCAGGGTGCCGCTGTCGGCGACGAGGTAGCGGCCCGACTCGCAGGCGATGCGCGGGGCGCCCGCGCGCCAGCCGGGGAAGTGCTCGTCCAGCGTCCCGGCCAGGGCGGCGCGCAGTGCGCCGTAGACCGGCCGCTCGCCCTGCACGGCGTACGGCGCGGCGAACCCGCCGCCGATGTCGACGAAGCGGAACGTGACGCCGAGGGCGTTCTGGAGGGCGGCGGCGGTGGCGACGGTGTGGCGGAACTCGGCGATGAGGCTCGCCTCGTCCTTGGCGTTGCTCAGCGGGAAGAAGTGCAGCCCGGCGATGCTGGTGCCGGGCACGGCGCGCAGGTCGGCGGCGAGGCCGGGCAGGGTCTCGCTGTCGAAGCCGAACTGCGAGGGCACGCCGGTCATGCGGATGCCGGTGGCCGCGGCGCCGGTGGCGTTGTTGACGCGGATCAGGCAGTCGGCGGTGAGGCCGAGCCGGAGCGCACTCTCGCCGACGCGGCGGAGGTCGCCGTAGGACTCCGCGGAGAACAGGCGGACGCCCCGGGTCAGCGCCTCGGTGAGTTCCTCGGTGGTCTTGCCGGGGCCGGTGTAGAGGATCCGGTCGCCGGGGAAGCCGGCCTGGAGGGCGGCGTCCAGTTCGCCGACGGAGCTGATCTCGGCGCGGCAGCCGCGGGTCCCGCCGGAGCGCAGCTCGCGCAGCAGCTCGGGGTGCGGGTTGGCCTTGGCGGCGTAGAACACCTCGATCTCGTCCGGGAGCGCGCCGAACAGGTCGTCGCGGGCCGCCGCCACCCGGTCCAGGTCGTAGACGTAGGAGGGGGTGCCGAAGCGCTCGGCCAGCTCGGTGGGGCCGGTCACGGGGTGGTTCCTTCCAGGAGGCGGGCGAGCTGCTTGCGGTCGTGCTTGCCGTGCGGGGTCAGGGGCAGCTCGGCCACGATGCGGCTGACGCCGGGCACCTTGGCGGGCTCCAGCCGCAGCGACAGCTCCTTGAGCAGGGCGTGCGGGTCGATGTCGCCCTCGGCGAACACCGCGAGGTCGCGGCCTTCGGCCGGCGGCAGGACGGCGGCGGCGCGGACGCCGGGGACGTCGGTCGCGGCGCTCTCGATCTCGGTGGTGCTCATGCGCACGCCCTTGTGCTTGAACATGTCGTCGCGGCGGCCCTCGTAGTAGAGGAAGCCGTCCTCGTCGACGTGGCCGAAGTCGCCGGTGTGCAGCCGGAGTCCGCCGTCGGGGGCGGGGCGGAACGCGCGTGCGGTCTGTTCGGGTGCGCGCCAGTAGCCGGGCATGACGTGCGGGCCCTCAACCACGATCTCGCCGGTCCGCCAGGGCGGCAGCGCGTTGCCCTCCTCGTCCACGACGAAGGCGCGGGTGCCGGGCAGCGGGCGGCCGACCGAGTCCGGCCTGGCGTCCTGGTGGGCGGGCGGCAGCACGGAGACGCGTTTGCACTCGGTCTGCCCGAACTGGATGATCACCTCGGCGCCGGGGAAGGCCGTGCGCAGCCCGTCGGCGGTGGCCTTCGGCAGTGCGGCACCGGTGTTGGTGAACATCCGCACCCGGGACTCCCGGTTCGGTTCGCGTTCGGCGAGGGCGACGATCATGGTGGCCAGGGACGGCACGATCGGGACGACGGTGGCTCCGGTCTCGCGGATGCGGCGCAGCAGCACCAGGTCCGACTCGCCGTCTGCGAGCACGAGTTCGCTGCGGCCGGCGGCGGTGAGCAGCACCTTGTACAGGCCGTAGTCCCACGAGATGGGGAAGCGGCAGAGCACCACGTCGTCGGGGCGGTAGCCGAGTTCCTGGTTGATGGCCTCGGTGGCGAAGACCATCCGGCCGTGCGGGCAGATCACCGCCTTGGGGGCGGCGGTCGAGCCGGAGGTGTAGACGAGGACGGCGAGGTCCTCGGGGCCGACCTCGGCCCCGCCGGACCGGGTCTCCCGCACCCGCAGCGCGGTGATCTCCCGCCACACCTCGCCGAGGCCGAGGACCGGGACGCCGTCGGCGAGGGCGGCGATCCGCTCCACGGCGGCGTCGGTGACGAGGACCAGCGACGGCTCGGCGTTCGCGACGACCGCCCGCAGGTGGAAGTCCTTCATGCCGGTGTTGACGGGGACCAGGACGGCGCCGCGGCGCGCGGTGCCGTACAGCAGCGCGACCAGTTCGCGGGTGCTGGGCAGCTGGACGAGGACCCGGTCGCCGTGGCCGATGCCGCGTGCTTCCAGCCAGGCGTCGACGGCGTGGCTGTGGGCGGCCAGTTCGCGGTAGGTCCAGCGGCCCGCGCCGTCGGCGACCGCCGGGGCGTCGGGGCGCTCGGCGGTCGCCTCGTCGAGCAGGTCGTGCACCCGGGCGTCGGTACGGGCCCGCGCTGTCGGTTGACCGTTCACTGCGACTCCTGCCGCCTTTCGTGTGTGCCTCCCGCTCGGGCGGTCTGCCGCATGGCCGTGGCCCGGGAGGCGAGCTTCCTGCGATCGGTCTTGCGGTTGGAGTTGAGCGGGAGTGCGTCCAGGTGGTGGTAGGCGCGCGGCACGACCGCGGCCGGCAGCAGCTCCCGCAGGTGACGGGCGAGCCGGGCGGGCGGCACGGGCTCGCCGGTGTGGAAGACGGCCAGCTCGACCGTGCCGTCCACGGGCACCGCCACGGTCACGGCGTCCTCGACGCCGGGGCAGGTGCGGGCGGCGGCGTCCACCTCGGCCAGTTCCACCCGCACCCCGTGCACCTGGACCTGCGCGTCCTGGCGGCCCAGGTAGAGCCAGCCGCCGCCGTCGGCGCGCCGGACGCGGTCGCCGGTGCGGTAGAAGCGCCGGCCGTCGTGCTCCAGGAACCGTCCGGTGTCATCGGCCGGGTCGAGATACCCCGGGGTCAACTGGGGTCCGGCGATGCACAGTTCGCCCTCGCCTTCGGCGGTGGGTGCGCCCGTCGGGTCCAGCAGGAGGGTCTCGTGGCCCGCGTGCACGGCGCCGATGGGCACCATGTCGTTCGGGTACCGCCCCGGCGTCCAGCGCTGCGCGGTGACGGTGATGGTCAGTTCGGTGGGGCCGTACAGGTTCTCCAGGGTCGCGCCCGGCGCGGCGGCGGCCCAGTCCTCGGCGTCCTTGCAGCTGAGCGCCTCCCCCGCGAAGAAGCTCCACCGCAGTGACGGCAGCGCGCCGGGCGCGAGCCCGCCGGTGCGGCGGACCAGGGTGATCGCGCTGGGCGTGGCGAACCAGACGGTCATGCCTCGCTCTGCCACGAACTCGGGCAGGTGCGCGTACGCCCGTGCCGGAACGGGTACGACGGCGGCGCCGGCACCCCAGGCGCAGAACAGGTCGAACATCGCGCAGTCGAAGTTGAGGTCGAAGGTCTGCGAGAAGACGTCGTGCGGGCCGAAGTCGTACCGCCGGTCGAGCAGGTGGAAGTAGTGCGCGGTGTTGGCGTGGGTGACCGGCACGCCCTTGGGCCGGCCGGTGGAGCCGGAGGTGAACAGCACGTAGGCGATGTCGGAGGGCCGGGCCGGCATGGGCGCCTTCAGGGCGCTGTCCGGGTCGACGGCGAGCGCCGGCATCGGCTGCCCGCCGGGCGCGAACAGCGTCGGCAGGGTGACACCGGCCTCGTACAGGGCGGCCAGGGCGGGGAGGGCGTCGTCGTCGGCGAGCAGCGCGCCGACCCCGGCGGCCTCGATCATCTGCCGGGTGCGGGCGGCGGGGAAGGCCGGCTGCAGGGGTACGACGGTGACGCCGCTGTACAGGCCGGCCAGCAGGGCCTCGTACGCCGTGGGTCCCTTGCCGGCCAGCACGCCCACGGCGGGCGGCCGGCCGGGGAGCCCGGCCAGCAGGGAGCCGGCCCGGACCAGGGCGCGTTCGTGCAGTTCGCGGTAGGTGAGGTCGACGCCGTCGGCGCGCAGCGCGGGCCGGTCCGGGGCGAGGGCCAGGCCGCGCGCGAACCGGCCGGACAGCGTGCCGTCCATGGTGGGATCCACGGTGGCCGCCCGTCAGCTCGCGGCGCTCTGCAGCATGCTCCGCACGGTGTCCCACAGCACGCCGGCGGTGCGGAAGGTGTCCATGGTCAGCGCGCTGTCGCGGAAGCGGACCTGGTAGGCATCCTCCAGCATGCCGAGCAGCTGGACCGTGCCGAGGGAGTCCAGGCCGAGGTCCTTCAGGTCGGACTCCGGCGTCAGCTCCTCCTGCGGAGGGAGGAACGGCAGTAAGGGGCGGAGTATCTGTTCGAACCGGTCGTCCCACATGGGGCCTCCAACGAGTCGGGCGGGGTCAGGCGGCGCGGGTACGGCGCCGGGGGGTCATCGCCAGCCGGGGCGGTGCGGCGACGACGTCGAAGTTGCGGGTAGCGCAGGGCACGCGGCCGAAGAGGCCGTCGGGCCCGGCGACGCACAGGCGGCGGGCGCCGGCGTCCTTGAGGGCCGTGGTGACGCTCGGCCAGTTCATCGGGTGGTCGAAGCCGTCGAGCAGCATGGTGCGCAGCTCCTCTCCGGTGTGCAGCAGCCTGCCGTCCTGGTCGGCGACGACGGGCAGCGCGGGGTCGGCGAAGGAGTAGCGGGAGACCACCTCGCGCTCGGCCTTGTCGCGCAGCGGCCGGAACGCCGAGGCGTGCATGGGGGGCCGCATGGTGTACAGCGGGAGGCTGCCGACGGCGCGCAGCCGCTCCTCCATCCATGCCACCCGGTGTTCGGACAGGGAGACCATGTGGAAGCCGTCGTCGATGTGGCAGGAGATCTCGTGCCACTCCCCCGCCTCGTCCAGCTCGGCGAGGATCGCGTCGAGGCCGTCGCGGGGGGCGCGGACGAAGGACAGGGTGACGATGTCCCGGTGCTCCTCGGCGAAGTACTCCTCCAGGCAGCGGGCGATCTCGGCGGTCAGCCGGACCGCGTCGGGCAGCTCCAGGGCCCCGGTGTAGGCGAGGGCGGCCTTCTCGCCGAAGCTGGGGCCGGCGACGATGCCGGGTTCCACGCCGAGGTGGTCGCGGGCCCAGTGGGCGCAGGCCAGGCAGTTGACGAAGAAGGCGACCTGGGCGGCCTCCGAGTAGTCGCCCGGGGAGGTCCGGAAGGCGTCGACGAGCGAGTAGCCGAGTGCCTCGTCGGCGACGGCGACCAGCTCCCGGGCGTACGGGTTCGCCACCATGAACCTGCCGACCTCGGCGAACGGGACGGGGCCCATGCCGGGGAAGAC
This sequence comes from Streptomyces sp. NPDC046727, assembly GCF_040645635.1. Taxonomy (NCBI): domain Bacteria; kingdom Bacillati; phylum Actinomycetota; class Actinomycetes; order Kitasatosporales; family Streptomycetaceae; genus Streptomyces; species Streptomyces sp. NPDC046727. The sequence goes on along the minus strand of NZ_JBEYYR010000005.1, from coordinate 64,385 downwards.
GAGAGCGGTGTCGTGTGCCATGGCGGGATTCCCTTTCGAAGGCCCTGGCGGTCAGAGGCTCTTGAGGAAGTCGGTCAGCACCGCGAAGAAACGCTCCGGCTCCTCCAGGTGCGGCAGGTGGCTGGACTCCTCGAAGATCTCCCAGCGCGCTCCCGGGATCTCGTCCTGGTACGGCTGGACGACGGCCGGCGTGGCCTCGTCGTGGCGGCCGCTGATCAGCAGGGTCGGGGTGCGGATGCGGTGCAGCTCGTCGACGATCGACCAGTCCTTCAGGGAGCCGATGACATGGAACTCGTTGGGTCCGTTCATCGCGTAGTAGACGGTCGGGTCGTTGTAGATCTCCATGAAGGAGGACAGGAAGTCGCGGGGCCAGGGCGTCACGCGGCACACATGGCGGTCGTAGAACACCCGCATCGCGGCCAGGTACGCGTCGCTGTCGTACGTGCCGGCCGCCTCGTGCCGCAGCAGGGTCTCCCGCACGTCCGGCGGCAGCTCCGCGCGCAGCCGGGCCATCTCCCGCAGCCAGATCGGGTAGGAGGCCGGCGCGTTGGCGATGACGAGTCCGCGCAGACCGGGCGGCCCGGCCATGGCGTGCCGGGCGCACAGGGGGCCGCCCCAGGACTGGCCGAACAGCACGTAGTCGTCGGCGATCCCCAACCGCTCGACCAGGTTGGCCAGTTCGTCCTCGAACAGCTCGACGGTCCAGAACTCGGTGCCCTTGCCGGGCAGATGGGTCGAGCCGCCGTTGCCCAGCTGGTCGTAGTGGACGACGGGCCAGCCGTCCTCGGCGAGCCGGGCCAGCGGCAGCAGGTAGTCGTGGGTGCTGCCGGGCCCGCCGTGCACGGCGACGACCGCCGGCCGTCCCGCGCCGAGTTCACCGGTCACCCGGTACCAGGTCCGGTACTCCCCGAAGGGGACGGTGCCCTTCGTGCTGGGATCCGGGGACACGCTGATCACCTCTGCTCGGCTGCGGGACGCGGCGGCGGCCGGGGACGGGACGCCGGCCGGGACCGGGAGAGCCGGGGCGCTGCGATCCGTGCCTCTGCCCGTGTTCCGCTGCCGACGCTAACCGCCGCCGCGCCGGCGCCCGACCCCTAACCGCCCCTAGGCGGTGCCGGGACGGCCGGGCAGCGCATAGGGGTCGTCGACCACGGCACACGAAAGAGGGGCGTCAGAGGGTCATCCCTCCATGTGGTCGTCCGCCTTTGCGTCCGCCGCGCGCTTCCCCGCCGGTTCCGGCGAGCCGGACGGCATTCTCCGCAGCAGCGGAAGGCAGCCCAGGAGAAGGAGGCCGGCCACGGCCCAGGGCGCGTCGAGACCGGCGTCCTCGGCCAGGACGCCGCCCAGTGCGGCGCCCAGGGGCATGGTCCCCCACGCGGCGACGCGGTAGCCGCTGGTGACCCGGCCCAGCATGCCCGGTGGGGCGAGCCGCTGCCGCAGCGAGACCGTGCACACGTTCCACAGCACCACACCGGCGCTGTTGCCGGCCAGCATCAGCGCGACCAGCGGCCACCAGGGCACCGCCGCGACGACCAGATAGCTGAGCGCCGAGACGGTCACCGACACCACCAGACTGCGCCCGGAGCCCAGCCGTCCCGCCGCCCAGGGCGCCGCCCTGGCTCCCGCCAGACTGCCGAGGGCCGCCGCCACGAGCATCAGGGCGTATCCGTGGGCCGGCAGGCCGAGACGTCGTTCCACGTACACCACCAGCACCGCGTAGACAGCCTGCTGGCCCACGCCGAGCACCGCGACCACCACCATGAGGCGGCGCAGGATCCGATGGCCGCCCAGCAGCCGCAGACCGGCCCAGGTGTCGCGGAGCAGGCCGCGGACACCGTGCTCCGCCGGCCCGTCGTCGGCCTGTCGTCCGCCCGGCCGCGTCGACGGCAGCCCCGTGAGCAGCAGCGCCGAGACGAGGAACGACACCGCGTCCACCGCGAACGGCAGCGGCTGCCACACCGCCCACAGCGCCGCACCCGCCGGCGGGCCCAGGAAGCCGGTGCCGGTGATCTGTGCGGCGATGATCCGGGCGTTCGCCCGTTCCAGCTCCCGGTCCGCGGCCAGTGACGGCACGATCGCCTGGGCCGCGCTGTCGAAGAACACCTCGGCGATGCCGGCCAGCAAGGCGATCAGCACGAGCAGCGGCAGCGGCACCCGCCCGGTCACCGTGCACGCGCACAGCAGCGCCAGCACCGCGCAGCGCACGAGATCCGCGGCGACCATGGAACGGCGGGCGGGCACGCGGTCGACGAGGGTGCCGATGAAGGGTGCGAGGAGCCAGGCCACCCGGCCTGCGGCGGCGACCACGGACACCCAGAACACGTCACGCGTGACAGCCGCCGCCAGCATGGGCAGCGCCGCGAACCGCACACCGTCGCCGACGGAACTGATCGCGCCTGCGGCGGCCAGCCGGCCGAGCGGCGCCGTACGAAGGCGAACGAGGGTGAAGGCGGACCACACCCTGCCCTCGATACCCGGCTCGTCACCGAATCCACCTGCGCCGAACCGGCTTTGTGCGTTTCAACAGCCGCTTGCACCTGTGCCGATTGCCCGCATTCCGTGAAATTGCGGCCCGGTCGACCGACGACGAGACTTTGGTCATGCGTGGAAAACTGCGCTCTTGGACTGCGCGCCGGCCTTTCGTTTCACCGTTCGTCCACCCCCGCGGCATTCTCGGGCGTCTCGCGGGGCGGTGGATGCTGTGGACCAACAGGCAGGACGAGGTACTCGAAGTCCTTGACGTCCGCCCCGGTGACCGGGTCCTGGAGGTGGGGTTCGGGCCCGGCGGGCTGCTGCGTCTGCTGGTCTCCAGGACCGAGGCCGCCCATATCGTGGGAGTGGACCCCTCGCCCACGATGCGCGCCGCCGCGACCAGGCCCAACCACGCCGCTGTCCGGTCCGGCCGGATGACACTGGTCCTCGGCACAGCGGAACGCACCGGCCTTGCGGACCAGAGCGTCGACCGCGTGGCCTCCGTGAACAACGTAGACCTGTGGAGCGATCTCGAGGCCGGGATGCGGGAACTCCACCGGGTGGTCCGTCCGGGAGGAAAGGTGGTCGTCGCCTGGCACGGCGGATCGTCGCCCGGGCGCATCGAGCGACGGCTGCGCATGCCGGAGGCCAAGCTCGCTCGCATCGAGGGCTGCATGCGCCGCGTGTTCACGGACACCGCCCGAGACCGGCTCAGCACCCTGGACGTCTTCACGGCAGTGCGCTGACGCCGAAGGCGTCACCGGCCCTAGGGGCGTCTAGGGGTTGGGGGCCCCGGCCGTGGCTGCCTAGCGTGCCAGGGACGGCCGACAACGCCGCGCCGGGACCCGCTCCGATGTCGGCGCGTTCCGGTCCCTCCCGTGCGAAGAGGACATGATGACTGCACCTGCCGAACCGGCCGACCAGGCCGCACTGCCGGAGTTTCCGATGCGGCGGGCCTGTCCCTTCAGCCCGCCGGCCGCCTACGCCGAGCTGCGCGAGAACGAGCCGGTCTCCCGGGCGCGGCTGAAGGTGAACGGCAAGCCCACCTGGCTGGTCACCCGGCACGACCTGTACAAGAAGCTGCTGGGTGACGCGCGGGTCAGCGCGAACCTGAAGCTGCCCGGATACCCCCTGCAGGTGCCGGTGCCGGAGGAGACGCTCCAGTCGGTGCCGCTGACGTTCCTGTCCATGGACCCGCCGGACCACACCGTGCAACGGCGCATGCTGGCACCGGAGTTCAGCGTCCGGCGGATGCGTGAGCTGCGCGGCCGGGTGCAGCAGATCGTGGACGAGCAGCTCGACCGGATGCTCGCCAAGGGCGCCGACGGCCCGGTCGATCTGGTCACCGCGCTCGCGCTGCCGGTGCCGTCCCTCGTCATCTGCGAACTGCTCGGCGTCCCCTACGAGGACCACGACCGGTTCGAGGAGTGGGCGTGGGCCATCATGAACCACGACATCAGCGACGAGGACCGGGGCCGCGCGCACTACGAGCTGGACCGGTACGTGGACGGGCTGGTCACCGCCAAGGAGAGCGATCCGGGCGACGACATGATCAGCCGGCTGATCGAGTTCAACCGGCAGGCGCCGGCGGTGGAGCACTCCGACATCGTCAGCATGTCCAAGCTGATGCTGGTCACCGGACACGAGACCACCGCGAACATGATCGCGCTGGGGGTGCTGGCCCTGCTGGAGCACCCCGACCAGCTCGCCGCCCTGCGCGAGGAGCCGGAGGCGATGCCGAAGGCCGTGGAGGAGCTGCTGCGCTTCTTCTCCATCTCCGACGCGGGCACCGCGCGGGTCGCCCTGGAGGACATCGAGCTGGGCGGGGTCACCGTCCGGGCCGGCGAGGGCATCCTGCCGCTGAACAACGCGGCCAACCACGACGAGCGCGTCTTCCCCGACCCCGACCGCCTCGATGTGCGCCGCGAGGCCCGCAGCCATCTGGCGTTCGGCTACGGCGTCCACCAGTGCATCGGCCAGAACCTGGCCCGCATGGAGCTGGACGTCGTCTACTCGACACTGTTCCGGCGCGTCCCGACGCTGCGCCTGGCCACCCCGGCCGAGGAGCTGCGCTTCAAGGACGACGCCATCGTCTACGGCCTGTACGAGCTGCCCGTCACCTGGTGACGGACCTCCCCCACCCCAGCCCCGTTCCGCCACCGAAAGGCAGCCATGACCCAGTCCGCCGACGCCGTGCCCGAGGCGGGGTCGCCGCTTCCGCAGTTCCCGATGCGGCGCGCCTGTCCGTTCAGCGAGCCGCGCGAGTACGCCGGGATGCGCACGGACCAGCCCGTCTCGCGCGCCGCGCTGAAGGTGAACGGCAAGCCCACCTGGCTGGTCACCCGGCACGAGCACGTCCGGCAGGTGCTGGGCGACAGCCGGGTCAGCTCCAACCTGAAACTGCCGGGCTACCCCCACCAGTTCCACATCCCCGAGGAGATGCTGGCGCAGGTCCGGCTGATGATGCTGAACATGGACCCGCCCGAGCACACCGCGCAACGGCGCATGCTCATACCGGAGTTCACCGCCCGGCGGGTGAAGGAGATGCGCCCGCGCATCCAGCAGATCGTGGACGAGCACATCGACGCGATGCTCGCCGAAGGCGGTCCGGTGGACCTGGTGACCGCGCTGGCGCTGCCCGTGCCCTCGCTGGTGATCTGCGAGCTGCTCGGCGTGCCGTACGAGGACCACGCCCAGTTCGAGGAGTGGTCGGCGGCCATGATGAACCACGATCTGAGCCCGGCGGAGTACGGCGCCGCGGTGCAGGCTCTGGACATGTACCTCGACAAGCTCGTCACCCTCAAGGAGAACGAGCCGGGCGACGACCTCATCAGCCGCTTCCTGGAGAAGAACCGCGCCGAGCAGGTCGCCGACCACGTCGACGTGGTGACGATGGCACGGCTGATGCTGGTCGGCGGTCATGAGACGACGGCCAACATGATCGCCCTCGGGGTGCTGGCTCTGCTGCGGCACCCGGAGCAGATGGCCGAGCTGCGGGCCGATCCCGCTCTCCTCCCGAACGCCATCGAGGAGTTGCTCCGCGTCTTCTCCATCTCGGACTCCGGCACGGCACGGGTCGCGGTGGCGGACATCGAGGTCGGGGACGTCACCATCCGCGCGGGTGAGGGCATCCTGGCCCTGAACAACGCCGCCGATCACGACGAGTCCGTCTTCCCGGACGCCGGGACCCTCGACATCCACCGCAAGGAGGCCCGCAGCCACCTCGCGTTCGGCTACGGCGTCCACCAGTGCATCGGCGCCAACCTCGCCCGGGTGGAGCTGGAGGCCGTCTACGGCACGCTGCTGCGTCGCATCCCGGGCCTGCGGCTGGCGGCCGAGCCGGACGAGCTGCGCTTCAAGGACGACGCCATGGTCTACGGCGTCTACGAACTCCCCGTCACCTGGTGACGGCCGACCCGATCGGAGTCACCCCCATGCGTGTCACCGCCGATCGCGACCGGTGCGTGGGCTCCGGCCAGTGCGCGCTGCACAGCCCGGAGGTGTTCGACCAGGACGACGAGGGTCTCGTCGTCGTCCTGCGGGAGGAGCCGGCCGAGGACCTCCGCGAGGAGGTCCTCCAGGCCGTCGACCTGTGCCCGGCGCGCTCCCTGCGCGCACACGGCTGACGAGCCACGGCCGGGCCTTTGGCGGAACGGGGCGGCGCCCTCGGGCTCAGGCGTTGAGATACGCCAGCACCGCCAGCACCCGGCGGTTGCTGTCGCTCGACGGCGGCAGCACCAGCTTGGTGAAGATGTTGGAGATGTGTTTCGCGGCGGCGCCCTCGGTGATGGTGAGCCGCTGGGCGATCGCCGTGTTCGAGCAGCCCTCCGCCATCAGCTCCAGCACCTCCCGTTCACGGCCGGTGAGCGCGGCCAGCGGCTCGTCCCGGGAGTGACTGGTCATCAACTGGGCGACGACGGCGGGGTCCATGGCCGTTCCGCCGGCCGCGACCCGGCGTACGGCGTCGATGAACTGCTCGTCGTCCAGCACGCTGTCCTTGAGCAGATAGCCGATGCCGCCGGTGCCGTCGGCCAGCAGTTCGCGGGCGTACATCTGCTCGACGTGCTGGGAGAGGACGAGGATGGGCAGGCCGGGCTGCTCGCGGCGGGCGCGCAGGGCGGCCTGGAGTCCCTCGGTGGTGAAGGTGGGAGGCAGCCGTACGTCGACGATGGCGATGTCCGGCCGGTGCTCGGAGATCGCCGCGGCGAGGTCCGTGCCGTTGTCGACGGCGGCGGCCACCTCGCATCCGTACGCCTCCAGCAGTTGGATGATCCCCTGCCTCAGGAGGAAGAGGTCTTCGGCGAGGACAACGCGCACGGTAGCTCCATCTTCATCACGGTCGGACCGCCCGGAGGGCTGTCGATCTCCAGGACCCCGTCAAAGGATGCCAGCCGCCGCCGGATGCCCTCCAGACCGCTCCCGGCCGACACGTCCGCGCCACCGCGGCCGTCGTCGGTGACGCGGGCGTGCAGCATGCCGTCCTCGGTCCAGGCGACGACCTCCACGCGCTCGGCGTCGGCGTGCTTGAGGGCGTTGGCGAGCAGCTCCGACACCGCGAAGTAGACGGCTGACTCGACCGGGTCGGGCAGCCGGTCGGGCAGGTCCACCACCACGGTGACGCTCAGCGGGCTGGCCAGGCCCAGGGCGCGCAGGGCATCGGACAGGCCGCGTTCGGCGAGGACCGGCGGGTGGATGCCGTGGACGAGGTCGCGCAGTTCACGCAGGGCCTGCACGGACGAGGTGCGGGCCTGCCGCAGCAGCCGTCGCGCCTCCTCCGGGTCCTGGGTCATCTTCCGGTCGACGGCGCCGAGTTGGAGTCCGAGGCTGACGAGCCGGGCCTGTGCGCCGTCGTGCAGGTCACGTTCGATGCGGCGCAGCTCGGCGGCCTGGATGTCCAGGGCACCGGACCGGGTCTCCGACAAGTGCTGGACGCGCAAGGCCAGTTGGGACTGGCGGGTGGGGCCGAGCAGGAAGCGGACGAAGTAGGCGTACCCCTTGAGGACCAGCGGGCCGAGGAACAGCCAGCCGGTGAGCACGACGAGGGCGAGCAGGGCGGCGGCCAGCGCGGCCGGCCAGCTGTCGACGGTGACGAACGCGTACCAGCGGCCCTGTCCGCCGTCCGCGACGGGCTGCCACAGTCCGCAGGCAAGGAACAGCCCCTCCCCCGCGTAGTAGAGCAGGGCGGCCGGTACGAAACCGACGAGGCCGACCACGCAGTTGAGGAGGAGCCACAGCAGGTCCCGCCAGGTCGCGGGGTCGGCGAGGATCCACTTGCAGCGGCGCGTCCAGCCGACGATGTCCTTCTCGATCTCCTGCGGCTCGGGCCGGTACGGCCGCTCCACCGGGACCCCGGACCGTGCGGCGGCACGGCGGTTGAGGTCGCACAGCCGGCGCACGGCCCGGGTCAGGTAGGGCAGCGCGAGGAAGCCGATGCCGATCAGGCACAGGATGATGAAGTAGGTGGTGGTGACGAAGAGGACGATCGACAGCAGGGCCCCGGTGGCGATGGCCACGCCGACCAGGGTGCCGGCACGAGCAGCGTCTGCATCACCGCGACCACGATGCCCGCGAAGGCGAGCAC